>CBDDSA010000022.1:0-26362 GCA_965233185.1 uncultured bacterium | reverse complement strand
GCCGCGGGCTCACCTTCGTCCACCCCTACGACGACCCGGAGGTCATCGCGGGACAGGGCACCGTCGGCATGGAGATCCTGCGCCAGCACGCGCAACCGATCGATGCCATCTTCGTGCCGGTCGGCGGCGGCGGCCTGATCTCGGGAATCGCGGCGTACGTGAAGCGCGTGCGGCCCGCGGTGAGGATCATCGGCGTGGAGCCGGTCGATGCCGACGCGATGACGCGTTCCCTGAAGCTCGGGAGGCGGGTCAAGCTCGAGCAGGTCGGCCTGTTCGCCGACGGCGTGGCGGTGAAGGAGGTGGGCAGGGAAACGTTTCGCCTGTGCCGCGGCCTGGTCGACGATATGGTGCGCGTCGATACCGACGCCATGTGCGCCGCCATCAAGGACGTGTTCCAGGATACGCGCGTGGTGCTCGAGCCGGCGGGCGCGCTGGCGGTGGCCGGCGCGAAAGCTTGGGTGGCGCGCCGCAGCGCGCGCGGCAAGACCCTGGTCGCGGTGGGCCTCGGGGGCGAACACCAATTTCGACCGGCTGCGCTTCATCGCCGAGGAAGCGGAGGTGGGCGAGCATCGCGAGGCGATCCTCGCGGTGACCATCCCGGAGCGCCCGGGAAGCTTTCGCAGGTTCTGCGCCACGCTGGGCGCGCGCAACGTCACGGAGTTCAACTACCGCATCGCCGATTCCAGCGACGCGCATGTGTTCGTCGGCGTCGAGGTGGCCGCGCGCAGCGAGACGGCGCGCATCGTGCGCAACCTGAAGCGCCACGGGCTGAGGACGGTGGATCTGTCGGACAACGAGATGGCCAAGACCCACGTGCGCCACATGGTGGGCGGGCGAGCGCCCTTTGTGAATACGGCCGCGTGCTGGTCGGCATGCAGGTGCCGCGAAAGGAGCTCCCGGAGTTCAGGCGCTTCCTCAAGGCGCTCGGCTATCCGTACGCGGACGAGACGCGAAATCCGGCGTACCCGCTGTTTCTCTTGTAGCGCTAGTCGCTCTTGACCTCGCCGGCGTAGCAAACCGGCGAGGAGAGCACGCTCGGATCGTCGCCGGCCTGCGGCGCGCCGAGGAACGCGAGGCCGTCGGCGTCGCGCCGATAGACGCCGCGCTCGGTGACGAGGTAGTCGACCGGGATGTCCCAGGACTGCGGCTGAATGGTGTCGAGCCGCGCCTGCTCGTACGACACGCCGATCACCGCCGGCTTTTTCGCCAGGCTGGCGAGGGTGCGGTCGAAAAAGCCCGCGCCGTAGCCCAGGCGGTAGCCCTTGGCGTCCCAGCCGTTCATCGGCAGCAGCACCGCGTCCGGCACTATTTCACGCGAGCCCACGGGATACGGGATGTCCAGCGCCCCCTTGGCAAGCTCGATTCCGGGGTGCCACTCGCGGAACGCGAGCGGCGATTTCGGCGCCACCACCACCGGCAGCGCAGTCAGCGCGCCTAGTCCGCGCAGCGTTTTCGCGAGGTGCCTCGCGTCATATTCGTTCTTGATCGGCCAGCAGAAGGCGATCTGGCTGCGCGCCAGGCCGGGGAACGAGCGCTCGATGTAGCCGTCCATCCTGCGGCGCCAGTCCAGCAGGGTCGCGTCAGGGATTGCAAGGCGCTCGGCAATGAGCCGTTCGCGCTGCGCCCGGCGCCAGGATTTCAACGAGGGCTCGATCATCCCGTGCTATTCTCGGAAGCCATGATTTTCAAGCATTTCCGCTATCTTAGTTTAGCGGTTGGATTAAGTGCTGCCCCGGCCTTTGGCGCGAGCGCCGACGCATCGCTGCTCGCCGCGTTCGATGCCTATCGCGCCGGCGATCCGATGAAGCTGTCGCGCCACGCGAAGAAGCTCGACGAGCACGTGCTTTCGCCCTACGTGGAGTACTGGCGGCTTTCGCTTCGCCTGGAGGACGCGCAGGCCGACGAGGTGAACAAGTTTCTGTCCGCGCATGCCGATGCCTATGTCGGCGAGCTGCTGCGCTACGAATGGGTCAAGGTGCTCGCCAAGCGCGGCGAATGGGCGGAGTTCGACCGCCTGACGGCGCACTTCGGCGGCGAGGACCTGGAGATCCGCTGCTACGCCTGGTTGTCGCGCGCGCTGCGCGGCGACGAAGCGGCCCTCCACGAGGGCCAGGCCGGCATGTGGCGCGAGCCGCGCGAGCTGCCGGAAGGCTGCGAGAAGCTCGCGGACAAGCTGTGGCACGACAAGCACCTGTCCGTCTCCGATGTCTGGCAGCGCGTACGCGTGCTGTTCGAGAACGGCCAGATTACCGCGGCCAAGGAAACCCTCGGCTACCTGCCGAAAGACGAGGCGCCCGACGAGCGCGCGCTCGCCGAGGCGGCGCGCCACCCGAAGCGGCTGCTCGAGCGGCTGCCCAAGAACCTGGACAAGCGCGCCACCCGCGAGGTGGTGGTGCTGGCGGCGATCCGCCAGGCGCGCAACGACCCCGAGGCGGCCGCCGAGGCGCTCGGGGGCGAGCTGTCGCGCCGGCTGCCGGAGGCCGACCTGCGCTACCTCTGGGGACGCGTTGCCTATGAGGGCGCGCGCCAGCATCACGAAGACTCGCTGCGTTGGTACGCCCAGGCCGCCGACGCCCGCCTGGACGACGAGCAGCTCGCCTGGAAAGTGCGCGCCGCGCTGCGCCGCGGCCATTGGCAGACGGTGCGCGACACCATCGACCGCATGTCCCCGGAGGTGCGCCGCTACTCCGCGTGGACTTACTGGTACGGGCGCGCGCTCGCGGCGCACGGCGAGGAGACCGGAAGCCGCGCCTATTACCTGCGCATCGCGGGCCAGGCCGACTTCTACGGCCTGCTGGCCGACGAGGAGCTCGGCTATGTCGGCACGCTGCCCGAGGCGAAGCACGTGCCCACCGACGAGGAGGTTGCGAAGGCCGCCCGCGACCCGGGCATCGCGCGCGCCATGGCGCTGTTTCGCCTGGGCTTGCGCACCGAAGGCGTGAAGGAGTGGCTGTTCGCCATCCGCCGGTTCGACGACCTGCAGCTCCTGGGGGCCGCGGAGCACGCGCGCCGCGCCGAGATCTACGATCGCGCCATCCATACCGCCGACCGCACCGCGCGCATCCACAACTACAAGCTGCGCTATCCCGTACCGTTCCACGACGTGTTCCGCGAGTACGCCAAGGCCCACGGCCTGGACGAGGCGTGGGTGCTGGGGCTGGCGCGCCAGGAGAGCCGCTTCATTGCCGACGCGCGCTCGTCCGCCGGCGCCGCGGGCCTGATGCAGCTCATGCCGCGCACCGCCCGGTTCGTCGCCTCGAAGATCGGCATACGCCGCTTTCGCCACCGCGACGTCACCGACGTCGATACCAACGTGAACCTCGGCTCCCGCTACATGAAGCTGGTGCTCGACCAGCTCGGGCATCCGGTGCTCGCCTCGACGGCGTACAATGCCGGCCCATCGCGCGCGCGCCGCTGGCGGGACGCCAAGCCCCTCGAAGGCGCGATTTACATAGAGAACATCCCATTCAGCGAGACCCGCGACTACGTCAGGAAGGTCATGGCGAACTCGGTGTTCTACTCCGCGGTTCTTCAGAAGCCGGCCACACCGCTCAAGGCGCGTCTGGGCACCATTTCGGCGCGCGACGGCAGCGAGCTGATCGAGGACGAAGAGCTTCCCTGAGGCGGGCGTGAAGCTGGAGAACGTGCTCGTCACGGGCGGCTCCGGGTTCATCGGCCGCCATCTGGTTTCCGCGCTGTGCGCGCAGGGATTCAACGTGACGGTGCCCACGCGCCACCGGGAGCGCGCCAAGCATCTCATCCTCCTGCCGACCGCCGACGTGGTGCAAGCCGACGTGCAGGCGCCCGGAGCGCTCGAGCGCCTGGTGCGGGGCAAGCAGGCGGTCGTCAACCTGGTGGGCATCCTGCACAGCCGCCCGGGCCGGCGCGACGAGCGCGGCCCCAACGATTACGGCCCCGACTTCGCGCGCGTGCATGTCGAATTGCCGCAAGCCATCGTCGCGGCGTGCCGTGCGCAAGGGGTGAAGCGCCTGCTGCACGTGTCGGCCCTGGGAATCTCCGCCGCCGCGCCCTCCGAGTACCTGCGCTCCAAGGCGATCGGCGAGCAGGCGGTGCTGGCGGCCGATGATCTGGAGGTCACCGCTTTGCGTCCTTCGGTGGTGTTCGGTCCCGAGGACCGCTTCCTGAACCAGTTCGCCTTGCTGGCGCGCCTCGCGCCGGTGCTGGCCGTGCCCTGCCCGCAGGCGCGTTTCCAGCCTGTCTATGTAGGCGATGTGGCGCGCGCCATCATCCGGGCGATCGACGACCCGGATACCCACGGCAAGGCCTATGAGCTGTGTGGCCCGCGCCAGTACTCGCTCAAGGAGCTGGTGGAGACGGTCTGCCGCATCATGGGTCGCGAGCGCAGGGTATTCGGCCTGTCCGATCGCCTTTCCCGGCTGCAGGCGGCGATCCTGGAAAGGCTGCCCGGCAAGCTCATGACGCGCGACAACTACCGCTCCATGCAGGTGCCGAACACCTGCAGCGGGGAATTTCCGTTCGGCATCCTGCCGCAGGCGCTGGAGGGCCTGGCGCCCGCCTGGCTCGCGCCCTCGGGCCCGATCGAGCGCAATTCGCGGCTGCGCTGGCGCGCGGGGCGCTAGCGGATGATCGGCGCGCTGCTCGCGGGTCCGCTTCGCGTCGTCAACGTCGGCCTGGCGGGGTTCGCACGCGAGCTCGCCGCCCGCGGCACCGCGGTGGCCCAGGTCGACTGGTCGCCTCCCGCGGGCGGCAGGCAGGAGCTGCTGGCCGCGCTGGAAACCCTGGAGAGGGACTCGGTCGAGAAGGCGAACCAGGCGGCCCTGGAAAAAATCCTGGCCGCCGAGCCGGTCCTCGCCGACGTGCGGCGCGCCGGCGAGCTGATCCCCGAGCTGGATGCCGAGCGCCTCATGCTGCACGCCGGCCCGCCCATCGCATGGGGCCGCATGTGCGGACCGCTCAAGGGCGCGATATGCGGCGCGATCGTTTTCGAGGGATGGGCGCCGGATCTGGCGGCCGCCGAGGCGCTCGCCGCCTCGGGCGGCGTGCGCTTCGCCCCGAATCATCATTTCGGCGCGGTCGGTCCCATGACCGGCATCACCACGCGCAGCATGCCGCTGCTGGTGGTCGAGAACCGCGCCTTCGGCAACCGCGCCATGTGCGCGCTCAACGAGGGCCTGGGCAAGGTGATGCGCTTCGGCGGCAACGATGCCGAGGTGCTCGCGCGCCTGGCCTGGCTGCGCGACGATTTCGGGCCGCTTCTGGGCAAGGCGCTGCGCGCCAACGGCATTGCGCTGAACCCGCTCATCGCCCGCGGGCTGGCGATGGGCGACGAGATGCACCAGCGCAACGTGGCTTGCTCTTCGCTCGTGATGCGCATCCTGGCGCCGGCCATGGCGCGCGCCGGCTCCGCTTCCCTCGCGAGGGCGCTGGAATTCATGGGCGGGAACGACCAGTTCTTCCTCAACATCGCCATGGCGATGGGCAAGGCGATCCTGGACCCGGCGCGCGGCATCGCCGGCTCCACCCTCGTGACCGCGATGTGCCGCAACGGCACCGACTTCGGCATCCGCGTCGCCGGGATGGGCGACGCGTGGTTCACCGCGCCGGTGGAGATGCCGCAGGGGCTCTACTTCCCGGGCTACAGCGCGGCCGACGCGAATCCCGACATCGGCGACTCGGCGATCCTCGAGGCGGTCGGCCTGGGCGCGTTCGCCATGGCCGCGGCGCCGGCGGTGGCCGGGTTCGTGGGCGCGGGCGGCTTTGCCGAGGCGCTCGGCTATACGCGCGCCATGGCCGAGATCGCCGCGGGCCGCAATCCGCGCTGGGGCATCCCGGCGCTCGAGTTCGCCGGCACCGCGGCCGGCATCGACGTGCGCCGGGTGGCCGAAACCGGCATCGCCCCAGCCATCAATACCGGCATTGCGCACCGCCTGCCCGGCGTGGGGCAGGTCGGCGCCGGCGTGGCGCGCGCCCCGCTCGCCTGCTTCGAGCAGGCGCTGATCGCTCTGGCGGGCCATGCTCGTTAACCGGGTCGAGCGCGGCCGCTACCTCGACTCGGTGGCGCTGATGCGCGTGTCGCGCAAGCTCGAGGCGCGCGCCGGCGTGGAGGCGGCGGCGCTCATGATCGGCAGCCCGTCCAACAAAACGCTGCTGCGCGAGGCCGGCCTGCTGGCGCCGGAGGGCGAGCGGGCCACGGCGAACGACCTGGTGATCGCGCTGCGCGGCGCGGGCGCGGCGGCCGCGCTCGAATCGGCGCTCGAGCTCCTGTCGGAGAAGCCCGAAACCGCCGCCTCGGGTCTCATTACGACGCGAACCCTGCGCGGCGCGCTCGAGGCATTGCCGCATGCCAACCTCGCGCTCATCTCCATCCCCGGCGAGTTCGCCGCCTTCGAGGCGCGCCGCGCGCTGGAGCGCGGGCTGCACGTGCTGCTTTTTTCGGACAACGTGTCGCTCGACGACGAAGCGGCGCTCAAGCGCCTGGCCGCCGCCAAGGGACTGCTGCTGATGGGGCCGGATTGCGGCACGGCGATCATCGCCGGCACGCCGCTCGCCTTCGCCAACGCCGTGCCGCGCGGCGATATCGGCATCGTGTCGGCTTCGGGCACCGGGGCGCAGGAAGTCTCCTCGCTCATCGCGCGCCTGGGCGGCGGCGTGTCGCACGCCATCGGCGTGGGCGGGCGCGACCTCGAAGCACGCATCGGCGCGCTCGGCACGCTGGCGGCCATCGAGGCGCTGGAGGGCGATCCTTCGACGGCGAAGATCGTGCTCATCTCCAAGCCACCGTCGCGCGAGGTCGCCGCGAAAGTCATGGAAAGGATGAAGACGGCGCGCAAGCCCAGCGTGGTTTGCTTCCTGGGACTGGACGAGCCGGGCATCGCGCCCACGCTGCGCGACGCGGCGGAGCAGGCGATGGGCGCCAAGCTGCGCAGCGAGGGCTTTTCCATGGAAAAGCGGCGCGGCCGCGTCCGGGGACTGTATTGCGGCGGTACGCTGTGCGCGGAGTCCGAGCTCATCTTTCGCAGGCGGGGGCTTGGCGGCCATGAGTTCATCGACCTGGGCGCCGACCAGTACACGCGCGGCCGGCCGCACCCGATGATCGAGCCCGAGATACGCAACGACCACGTGCGGCGCGCGCTGGCCGACCCGCAGGTCGGCGTGGTGCTGGTGGATGTCGTGCTGGGCTATGGCGCGCACCGCGATCCGGCGTCGGTGCTTCTCATGAACGACGTCTCGGCCAAGACCGTGGTAGCGTCCGTCACCGGGACGGAGCAGGATCCGCAAGGCTGGTCGCGCCAGGCCGGGCTGCTGCGCAAAGCCGGCGTGCTGGTGGCCCCGTCCAATGCGCACGCCGCGGAGCTGGCAGCCGCCATGGTTTCCTAGGAGGTTCAATGCGCCACGTTTTGATCGTCATCGCCTTGCTGTTCTGCCTGCCGGCCGGCGCGCAGGATGCTTATCCGTCCAGGCCTGTGAAGTTCGTGGTGCCGTTTCCCGCCGGCGGCCCGCTCGACGTGCTGGCGCGCGTGGTGGCGCAGAAGCTGGGCGAGGACTGGAACAACCCGGTGGTGATCGAGAACGTCACCGGGGCCACCGGCTCCATCGGCGCGAACGCCGTGGCGCGCGCCGCGCCCGACGGCTACACGCTGCTCGTGACGGTCGACATCCCGCTGACGATGTACCCGGCCATCGCGAAGAGCTTGCCTTATGACCCGGTGGCGGACTTCAAGCCGATCGCCAGCGTGGCGCGCTCCGACAACGGTCTGTTCGTGCACCCGTCGCTGGGCGTGAACAGCGTGCAGGAGCTGGTCGCTTTGGCGAAGAAGCAGCCGGGCAAGCTCACGTTTTCGAGCGCGGGAATTGGCGCGCCGGCGCACTTTGCCGGCGAGCTGTTCAAGACCATCGCCGGCATTGATATGACCCATGTGCCCTACAAGGGCGCAGCGCCCGCAATGGCGGCGGCGATGGCCGGCGAGGTGAACCTGATGTTCGGGCCCATCGCGCAGGGACTACCCCAGGTGCGCGCCGGCAAGCTCAAGGCCTTGGGCGTCACCGGGCCCAAACCGACGCCGCTTCTGCCGGGCGTCAAGCCGCTGGTGGAGCAGGGGTTTCCCGGCTTGCTGGTCTTCAACTTCTACCCGGTGCTCGCGCCGGCGAAGACGCCAGACGCGGTAACGCAGAAAGTGCGCGACGGCCTGAAGAAGGTCATGTCCGATCCTGGCGTGCGCGCCAGGCTGGAAAACGCGGCCATTGACCCGGTGTGGGAGGAGCCGCAGCAGGTGGCGGCGGCCATCAAGGCCGACATGGCGCGCTGGGCCGAGCTGGCCAAGCGCGCGGGCATCCAGTCGCCGAACTAGGCCTTCAGCACCGCCGCGGCGCCGGCGAGGGCGTCCCAGCCGGAGCAGTGTCCGACCGCGCTCAGCCTGCCGAGCTCCAGGGAGCCATTCAAGACTTCATGCAGGGCTTCGTGCGCCTCGCCGGCTGCCGCCGCGGCGAGGTGCGCGGCGCTGATGTCGCTGGTGCGCGCCCGCAGGCGCGGCTGCAGCCAGCGCCACAGGCCGTCGGCCTGCATGCTGCGTCCCGACAGGCGCAGCGCCACCAGCATGCCGCCGAAATAGTCATCGCCCGAGGGCGTGAGCCCGGGCCCCAGGCCGATGAGCTGCTCGGCCTCGTTGGCGAGCGCATTGCCCACCAGCCAGCGCTCCAGCGCTTCCAGCGCCGGCAGCGCGTGGCCGCTGAGCGCGTTGTGCGCGCCGATCACCAGGCAGCCGAGCCCCTCGGCGGGCACCAGCGGCCGGGCCGTCTCGCTCAGCCGAGCCCAATCCACGTGCACGCCGTCATGCGGCGGCTGCCACCGGGCGGCATTCTGCGTCGCAATGGACAGGCGCTCGCCCAGCGCCGGCATGCGAAAGCCGGACACCAGAACATTCAGCGGGCCGCGGCCGAGCGCGGCGTCGCCGACGCAGGCATAGCGCTCTTCGGGGCAGCGCACATAGAAGCTGCGCCGGAAGGTGGCGCAGACCTCGCCTTCGCCGCCCTCCAGCGCCTCGCGCGCAAAGCGCCCCGCCACTTCAGCGGACCACATGGGTGCCGCTTCCGCCCGCCAGCGCCGAGGCCGCGCGCTCCAGGTGGCCGATGATCGCGCGCCGGCCGCCGGCCTCCAGGTGGCGGATCGCCGCCTCGACCTTGGGCCCCATGCTGCCGCGCGCGAAATGGCCGGCACGCTGGTAGTCCTTCATCTCGGCGAGCCCGACCTTTTCCAGGAAGCGCTGGCGCGGCGTGCCGAAATCCACGGCCACGCGCTCGACCGCGGTCAGGATGAGCAGATCCGGGATGCCGAGCGAGCGGGTGAGCAGCGCCGAAGTCAGGTCCTTGTCCACCACGGCCTGCACGCCGCGCCATGCGCCGTTGGCCTCGCGCACCACCGGGATGCCGCCGCCTCCCCCGGCGATGACCACGGCGCCGGCGTCGAGCAGCGTTTTGACGATGTGCAGGTTGGTGATCGTTCGCGGCTCCGGCGAGGCGACGCTATGCCGCCAGCCGCGCCCGGCGTCCTGCATCATGCGCCAGCCTTTTTTCTCGTATTCGCGCGCCTCGTCCGCCTCGAAGAACGGCCCGATCGGCTTGGAAGGATGCTGGAACGCCGGGTCCTGCGCGTCGACCTCGACCTGGGTGACGACGCAGGCCGTGTCGCGCTCGATGCCTTCGCGGCGCAGGGCGTTCTCCAGCGCCTGCAGCAGGATGTAGCCGATGCCGCCCTGGCTGTGCGCGACGCACACGTCCAGCCGCATCGGCGGGATGGCTTCGCGCGTGAGCATCATGCGCAGCAGGATCTTGCCCACGACCGGGCCGTTGCCATGGGTGATCAGGACGCGGTTATTCGACCGGATCAGCGGAAGGATGGCGTTCGCGGCGCGTGCGGCGATGACCTCCTGCTCCTCGGTGGTGCCGCGAATGTCGTCCGGATGCGTGGCGTTGCCGCCGATCGCGACCAGCAGGGCGTCGGAGGTCGTCACGCTCGAGCCTTGCGATACACGTCGAGAGCGGCGTCCACGGCCGCGCCGCGCGGAAGCTTGTGCTTCTCCCCGGAAAGAACGGCTTCCAGCGCGGCCAGCGTCTGGAGCACGGCGTCGCTGCGCGCGTTGTAGCCCATGGTGCCGATGCGCCAGATGCGGCCATGCAGCGGACCGAAGGAAGTGCCGATTTCGATGTTGAAGTCCTTCAGCAGGGCGCGGCGCACCTTGTCGCCGTCCACGCCCTGCGGGATGTGCACCCCAGTGACGTTGGCCATCTTGTGCGCCTGGTCGCCGAACAGCTTCAATCCCATGGCGAGCAGGCCTTGGGTCAGGGCCTGCGAGGCGAGCGCGTGGCGCCGGAAGGCCGGCGCCAGCCCTTCCTGCAGCAGGATGCGCGCGCATTCGCGCGCCGCGTAGAGCATGGTGGTCGCTTCGGTGTGGTGGTTGAGCGCCTTGTCGGACCAGTAGTCCATGATCATGGCGAGGTCGAAGTAGTTCGTGCGGATCACCGGCCCGTCGCCTTCTTCCTGTTGTGGAGCTCTGAGGCCTTGCTCGGTGTGGCGGCGTCGCAGGATGCGCTTCTCCGCCCGCTCGTTGAGAGTCAGGGGCGCGCTGCCGGAAGGCCCGCCCAGGCACTTCTGCAGCCCCGCGCTTACCACGTCGAGCTGCCAGGCGTCGGCCGGCAGGTCCATGCCGCCCAGCGTCGCGGTGGCGTCGACATAAAGCAGCGCGTCGTGCGCGCGGCACAGCGCGCCCAGCGCCTGCAGCGGCTGCGCCATCGTGGTCGAGGTGTCGCCGTGCGAGATGGCGACGATCCGAGGTTTGTGCTTCTTGATCTCCTTCTCCAAAAGATCGTCGGGAAAGACGCTGCCCCACTGCGCTTCGATCGGCACCACCTCGGCGCCGTAGCGCCGCGCAATCTCCACCTTCAGGTGGCCGAAGCGGCCGAACACCGGGACCAGCACCCGGTCGCCGGGCTCGATGAGCGAGGCGAGCGCCGCCTCGATCGCCGAGCGCGCCGTGCCATCGATGAGCAGGGTCCAGCGGTTGGCGCTCTGGAACACGCCCCGGTAGAGCTCGGACACCTCCTTCATGTACTGGCGGAACTGCGGATCGAACTGCCCCAGCAGCTGGGCGCTCATGGCGCGCAGCACGCGCGGGTCGGCGTTGATGGGGCCGGGACCCATCAGCAGGCGCGGCGCGGGGTTCAGGTCGGCGTAGGCTGCTTCAGCCATGGGGATGGTGCTTCAGCCAGTGGCGGGCGATGTCGATGCGGCGCGTGATCCAGACTTTCTTGCCGCGCACATGCCGCAGGAACTGCTCCAGCGATTTCAGGCGCCCGGGCCGGCCGATCAGCCGGCAGTGCAGCCCCACCGACATCATGCGTCCTTCTTCGGCATACAGGACGTCGAAGGCATCGCGCAGGTAGGCGAAGAACTGCTCGCCCGAGTTGAAGCCCTGTGCGGTCGCAAAGCGCATGTCGTTCGCATCCAGCGTATAGGGTACGACGAGCTGCGGCCTCCCCTGGCGCGTGTCGTACCAGGGCAGGTCGTCGTTGTAGTCGTCGGCGTCGTACACGAAGCCGCCGTCCTCCACCACCAGGCGGCGCGTGTTCGGGCTGGTGCGCCCGGTATACCAGCCGAGCGGGCGCTCGCCGGTGAGGCGCGCGTGGATCTCTATGGCGCGCTGCATGTGCTCGCGCTCCAGCTCGAGCGGCACGTGCTGGTAGTTGATCCAGCGCCAGCCGTGGCTCGCGATCTCGTGCCCCGCCTTGAGGAAGGCCTCGACCGCGGCCGGGTTGCGCTCCAGGGCCATGGCGACGCCGAACACGGTGAGCGGCATCTCGTAGCGCGCGAACAGCTCGAGGATGCGCCACACGCCGACCCGGGAGCCGTACTCGTAGATCGATTCCATCGACATGTGGCGCACGCCCTCGAGCGCGGGCGCGCCGATGATCTCCGAGAGGAACGCCTCGCTCGCCTTGTCGCCGTGCAGCACGGCGTTCTCGCCGCCTTCCTCGTAATTCAATACGAAGTTGAGCGCCACGCGCGCGCCGCCGGGCCATTTCGCCTTGGGAGGCCGCGGGCCGTAGCCCGCCATGTCACGCGGATACGGGTCTGAACTCATGGATGAACCGGTGCAGCACGCGCGCCCCGGTGCCCGCGTCCTGTGCGCTGATGGCTTCGGCGGGGTGGTGGCTGATGCCGCGCTCGCAGCGCACGAACAGCATGGCGATGTCGGCGAGCGCCTTGAGCGCCATGCCGTCGTGGCCGGCGCCGCTGGGCAGGCGCAGCGCGCGCACGCCCTCGGCCTCGACCGCGCGCTCGAGCTGCGCCATGAGCCACGGCGCGCAGGCGCTCGAGCCCAGCTCCTGCAGCGTCTCGATCTCGAAAGCCACGCGCCTCGCCTGTGCGATGCGCGTGATCTCGGCGCGCACTGCCGCCACCGCCTGCTCGCGCGAGGCGTTTGCGGGCGCGCGCACGTCGACGGTGAACCGCGCCTCGCCCGGAATCACGTTGATGGCCCCGGGCAGCGCCTCCAGGCGGCCGACGGTGGCGACCCGCTCGGGCCGGGCGCGCGCAATGCGCTCCACGGCGAGCACGCATTCGGCCGCCGCCGCAAGCGCGTCGCGCCGCAGCTTCATGGGCACGGTGCCGGCGTGGCCCGCCTCGCCGCGCAGCGTGGCGCGCAGGCGGGAAAAGCCGCTGATCGCAGTGACCACGCCCACCGGAAGGCCCTCGGCTTCCAGCACCGGACCCTGCTCGATGTGCAGCTCGACATAGGCGAGCACCTCGCCGCGCTTTCTTCCCAGGAGAGGCACCTGGTCGGGCGCGAGGCCCGACTGCCGCAGCGCTTGCGCGATCGAAACGCCGTTCGCGTCGCGCGCGTCCAGGATCTGCGGATCCAGCGTGCCGGCGATCGCGCGGCTGCCCAGCAGCGTCGTGCCGAAACGAACACCCTCCTCGTCGCCGAAGCCGACCACCTCGATGGCGAAGGGCAGGCGCTGCCTGCCGGCGTTCAGCAGGTGCACGCATTCGATCGCCGTGATCACGCCGAGCATGCCGTCGTACTTTCCGGCGTCGCGCACCGTATCGAGGTGCGAGCCGAGCATGAGGCAAGGCAGCGCTGCGCGCTCGCCCTCGTAGCGCCCGACCGCGTTGCCGATCGCATCCAGGCTTGCCTGCATGCCGGCCTCGCGCATCCAGCCGAGCACCAGGTCGGCGGCGGCGCGCCACTCGGGCGACAGGAACACGCGGGTCAGACCACCGGGAAGCTCGGAATGCCGCGCGAGCGCATCGCAGCGCTGCATGATGCGCGTCGGGTCGAGCATGCGCGCGAGTGTACACTAGCGCGCGTGGAGCTCGCGGAGCTGAACGCGCTCGGGGAGCGCGAGTTCGTGGCGCTGCTCGGCGGCATCTTCGAGCACTCGCCGTGGGTCGCGCAGCAGGCCTTCGCCGCGCGCCCGTTCTCCTCGCTGGACGCGCTGCACGCGGCCATGATGGCGGCGGTGCGCGCCGCAAGCCGCCCGCAGCAGCTCGCGCTGGTGCGCGCGCATCCCGAGCTCGCCGGGGTCGAGGCGCAGGCGGGCCGGCTGACGCAGGATTCGTCGAGCGAGCAGGCGCGCCTGGGCTTCACTTCACTGTCGAGGGACGAAGTGCTGAAGATGGCCGATCTGAACCGCCGCTATCGCGAGCGACACGGTTTTCCCTGCATCATCGCCCTGCGGCTGCATGCGACGCGCGACAGCGTCACGGAAGAAATGGCCCGCCGCATCGACCATCCGACCGACGCCGAGCTCGCCGCGGCGCTGGAGCAGGTCGGCCATATCACGCGGGGAAGGCTGCAACGATGGGCAAGCTGACGACGCACGTTCTGGACACCGCGCAGGGACGTCCCGGCGCGGGCATCCGCATCGAGCTTTTCCGGCTGGACGGCGACGCCGGCACGCTGGTCGCCACGGCCACGACCAACCCGGACGGGCGCACCGACGCGCCGCTGCTGGAGGGCGACCGGCTGCGCACCGGGACCTACCAGCTGGTTTTTCACGTCGGCGCCTATTTCGGCGCCGGGGGCTTTCTGGACGCGGTCCCCGTGCGCTTCTCCATAGCGCAGCCCGGGCAGCACTACCACGTGCCGCTGCTGTGCTCGCCCTGGAGCTACACCACCTACCGAGGGAGCTGAGGACATGAAGATCCGCGCAGTTTTTTTCGCCGTGCTGATGGCCGCGGGAACCGCGATGGCGCAGACCTGGCCGGCCAAGCCGGTGCGCATCGTGGTGACTTTCCCGCCGGGCGGCTCCTCCGACATCGTGGCGCGCCTCATCGCGGTGCCGCTGCAGGCCGAGCTCGGGCAGCCGATCATCATCGACAACAAGCCGGGCGCCGGCAGCACCATCGGCGCCTACGAAGTGGCGCGCGCCGAGCCCGACGGCTACACCTTCATGCTGTCGAACAGCGCGCCCATCAGCATCTCCCCGGCGATGCAGGACGCCCCGCGCTACGACCCGGTGAAAAGCTTTGCCCACGTGGTGTACCTCGGCTCGGTGGCCAACGTGTTCGTGGTGCATCCCTCGGTCCCGGCGAACAACTTCGGCGAGCTGATCAGCTGGATCAAGGCCCAGCCCAACCCGGTGAACTACGGCTCGGGCGGCATCGGCTCCATCGGCCACCTGGTGGGCGAGACCATGAAGCGCGACCACAGCCTGAAAATGGAGCACGTCGGCTACAAGGGGTCTTCGCCGATGCACAACGACCTTCTCGCCGGCACCATCCCGCTCGCCATCGATACCCTGCCCCAGAACGTGCCGTTCATGAAGGACGGCAAGCTGCGCGCGCTCGCCGTCACCTCGCCCGCGCGCGCGCCGATGGCCCCCGAGGTGCCGACCGTGCTGGAGCTCGGGCAGAAGAAGCTGGTCGCCGAGAATTTCCTGGGCATTTCCGGCCCGACCGGCCTGCCGCGCGCAATCGTGGCGCGGCTGCACGCCGCCTCCAAGCGCGCGCTCGCCGACCCCCAGGTCAAGCAGCGCCTCGCCGACCTGGGCGTGCAGACGCGCGACATGTCGCCGGAGCAGTTCAGCGCCTTTGTCGCCGCCCAGGTCAAGGAGTGGCACCAACCCGTGAAAGACTCCGGCGCCAAGCTCAACTAATCGGGGTCAAGGCCCGAATTGCGCATGCCCGGCATCTCAATCCATGTCGTTGACGTCTCCCGCGGCGCGGTAGCCGCCGGCATGCAGGTGGAGTTGTATCGTGGTGCGCAACGGCTTGCCGGCGGGATGACCTCGGCGAAGGGCTTGCTCGAGGAACCCGCGCTCTCGGCGACTTTGGCGCCCGGGAGCTACAGGGCTGTTTTCCACGTGGCTGCTTACTACCGGAAGGAGGGCGTGGCGCTTCCCTCCCATCCTTTCCTCGAGGTGGTGAACTACGACTTCGGCATAGACAATCCCGAGCAGCATTACCATCTGCCGTTCAAGTGCACGCCTTGGGGCTATTCGTGCTTCCGCGGCGGGGCGTGAGTTCAAGGATAAACGTGGTCTGTCCCTGATTTGGAAGCGTACGCCCTCGAGTGGGTGAATCTCGCGCTGCGCTGGGCGCATGTCATCGTGGGCATCGCCTGGATCGGCGCGTCGTTCTATTTCATCTGGCTGGACGACCACCTGGAGCCGGCCAGGGATCCGAAGCTGGCGGGCGAGCTGTGGGCGGTGCACGGCGGCGGGTTCTACCGCGCGGAGAAGTTTCGCCTCGCGCCGGCGCAGCTGCCGACCACGCTGCACTGGTTCAAGTGGGAAGCCTACTGGACCTGGATCACCGGCTTTGCGCTGCTCTGCGCCATATACTACGCCAACGCCGAGCTGTACCTCATCGATCCGCAGGTCATGGCGCTGTCCAAGCCCGCCGCCATTGGCATCGGCCTGGGTACCCTGGTGGTGGGCCTCGCGGTGTACGAAGGCCTTTGCCGCTCGCCGTTGGCGAGGAGCGACCTGCTCCTGTCCCTGACCCTGTTCCTTTTGCTGGCCCTCGCGGCCTGGGGGCTGACGCGCGTGTTCAGCGGCCGCGGCGCCTTCATCCACTACGGCGCGATCCTCGGCACCATCATGGTGGGCAACGTCGCGCACGTCATCATCCCGGGGCAGCGGCGCATGGTGCGCGCGATGAGCGAAGGGCGCGAGCCCGATCCGAAAGACGGCCTCATGGGCAAGCAGCGCAGCGTGCACAACACCTACCTCACGCTGCCGGTGGTGTTCACCATGATTTCCAACCACTACGCCATGACCTTCGGCCACCGCTGGGGCTGGCTGCTGCTCGCCGCGCTGACGCTCGCCGGCGCGCTGGTGCGCGTCTGGTTCGTCATGCGCCACAAGGGCCGCGCCCCGGCATGGGTCTGGATCGCGGGCGTGCTGCTCGTCGCCGCCGCCGCCGCCCTGGTGGCGCCGGCCATGCGGAGCGGCGGCCAGCCCGCGGCGTACCCGCAGGTAAAGCAGGTGATCGACACGCGCTGCGTAAGCTGCCACGCGGACCGGCCGAGCTTCCAGGGCATCGCCGAGGCACCCAAGGGCGTGAAGCTCGACACGCCCGAGCGCATCCGCGCCCAGGCGCTGCAGATCCACCAGCAAAGCGTGCTGTCGAAGGTGATGCCGCCGGGCAACCTGACGGGCATGACCGACGAGGAGCGCGCGCTGCTGGATGGCTGGTATCGGGCGGGGGCTGCGGTGCAATGACTGCGGCGGAAATCCTCGCGCTTTCCTGCGTGCAGCTCGCCGCGGCGATCCGCGAGCGGCGCACCAGCGCCGTGGCGGCGATGGAAGCGGTCCTGGAGCGCGCGCGCCAGGTGCAGCCCAGGCTGAACTGCTTTCTGCGCATCGACGAGTCGGCCGCGCTGGAGGCGGCCCGGCTCGCTGATCGGGGACCGGTGCGCGGTCCATTGCACGGCGTGCCGATGGCGCACAAGGACATGTACTACCGCCGCGGCGTCGTTTCGTCCGGCGGGTCCAGGATCCTGCGCGAGCGTCCGGCGGCAACGACCGCCACGGCGCTGGCGCGCCTGGACGCCGCCGGCGCGCTGCAGTTCGGCGTGCTCAACATGGCCGAGTTCGCGCTCGGTCCGACCGGCCACAACTGGCACTACGGCCATTGCCGCAACCCCTGGAATGCCGAGCGCATCACCGGCGGGTCGTCTTCGGGGACCGGCGCCTCGGTCGCCGCGCGCGCCAACTTTGCGGGGCTGGGCTCGGATACCGGCGGCTCGATCCGCCTGCCGGCGGCCATCTGCGGCACTGCGGCGATCAAGCCGACCTACGGGCGCGCGTCGCGCGCCGGGGCCATGCCGCTTTCCTTTTCCCTCGACACGGTCGGCCCGCTGGCGCGCACCGTCGAAGACGCCGCCCTCATCGCCCAGGTGATTGCGGGCGCGGACCCCGAAGATGCGACCTGCGACGCGCGCGCCGTGCCCGACTGGCTGGCGCAGATCGACCGGCCGATCGAGGGCCTGCGCATCGGCCGCCCGCGCCAGCACTTCTACGACGGCTGCGACGCCGACATTGCCGCCGCGCTGGAAGGCTCGCTCGACACCTTCCGCCGGCTCGGCGCCCGCGTGGTCGACGTCGACCTGCCCGAGGTCGGGCCGTACATCGCCGCGGGCAGCCTCCTCAGCGCCTCCGAGGCGGCGGCGTATCACGCGACGTGGCTGCGCACGCGGGCCGGCGATTATTCGGACCAGGTGCGCGGCCGGCTGCAGCAAGGCCTCGCCATTGCCGCTCATGCCTATATCGACGCCTTGCAGGCGCGCGGCACGGCGATCGCGCAGTTTTGCGAGCGCGTATTCTCGAAGGTCGACGTGGTGCACGCCCCGGTGCTGTCGATGCGCACGCCGAGCATCGCCGAAACCGATCTGGGCTGGAGCGAGCGCACCGCCGAAGTCCTCGCGCGCATCACCCGGCTCACGCGCCCGGGCAGCTATCTCGGCCTGCCCTCGGTCTGCGCCAACGCGGGCTTCACCTCGCAGGGCATGCCGATCGGCCTGCAGCTCATCGCCCCGCCCTTCGACGAGGCCACCGCGCTACGCGCCGGCCACGCTTTCCAGCGCGCGACCGACTGGCATTTGCGCGTCCCGCGCCTGTAACAGCTGGGCCACCGCGGACACCGCCACCTCGGCCGGATGCTTGCCGGCCTTGAGCAGGCCGATCGGGCAGACGAGGCGCGTGCAATCCACGCCCCGGGCGTTCAGGCGGGCGCGGAATTTCGCCGCCTTGGTCCGCGAGCCGATCAAGCCCAGGAAGCCGAAATCGCGTCGCCGCAGGACGCGCTCGACGATCTCGAGATCGAGCGCATGGCTGTGCGTCATGACGAGGTAGAAGACGCCGGGCGGCGCCTCGTCCACCTGCCAGGCGGGCTCTTCCTTGAGGGTGTCGATCCAGGTGAGCGCGCAGGGCAGCCGCTCCAGGATGCGCGCCACTTCCTTGCCGACGTGGCCGGCGCCGAACAGCATGACCTGGAACGTGGCCGCTTCGTGGTCCTCGATTCTGTCTTTCAGGAGAAAGCCCAGCGTGACGCTGCCGCCGCAGCATTGGCCGAGCGTGTCGCCCAGCGCGAAGCGGCGCTGCCTGCGCGCTTCGCCGGAGCGCAGCATCTCGCGCGCGATTCCGAGCGCGGTGTATTCCAGGTTGCCGCCGCCGATGGTGCCGCGCGTTTGCGCCGCGGCGACCCACATGCGCGTGCCCGCTTCGCGCGGCGCCGAGCCGCGCGTCTCAAGAACCGTGATTTCGACGTAGCTCATGGATGGCCTTCAGGATGTTCTCGGGCGTGGCGGGCGCTTCGAGCGGCACCGGTTCCGGCGAGACGCGCGTCGCGCCGACCGCGTCATAGAGGGCGTGGAACACCGACAGCGCGAGCATCAGGGGCGGCTCGCCCACCGCCTTGGAGCGGTAGGCCACGTCCTGCACGTTCTCGCCGCGCTCCCACAGCCAGACATTGAACACCGGCGGGCAGTCGCTCGCCACCGGGATCTTGTAGGTCGAGGGCGCGTGCGTGAGCAGCCGGCCCCTCGCATCCCAAACCACCTCTTCCATCGTCAGCCAGCCCATGCCCTGGATGAAGCCGCCCTCGATCTGGCCGCGGTCGATCGCCGGATTCAGCGAGCGCCCGACGTCGTGCAGCAGGTCGGCGCGCAGCAGGCGCGACTCCCCGGTCAGGGTGTCGATCACCACCTCGGACACCGCGGCGCCGTAGGCGAAATAGAAGAACGGCGTGCCCTGCCAGCGCTCGCGGTCGAAATGAATCCCGGGCGTACGGAAGTAGCCCGTGGCGGAAAGCGGCACGCGCGCATGGAATGCGTCGCGCACGACCTGCGTGAAGCTGAGCGAGGCGCCGCCAACCCGTACCTGGCTTTTCTCGAAAAGCACGTCCGCGGGATCGACCCCGTGCGCGTGCGCCAGGTACTGCGCGAGGCGGCACTTGAGCGTGCGGCAGGCGTCGCGCGCCGCTTCGCCGTTGAGGTCGGTGCCGCTCGAGGCCGCGGTCGGCGAAGTGTTGGGCACCTTGCCGGTCGAGGTCGGGGTAAGGTGCACCCGCTCGAGGTCTACCTGCAGCTCCTCGGCGACCATCTGGGCCACCTTGATGAACAGGCCCTGTCCCATTTCGGTGCCGCCATGGTTCAGGTGCACGCTGCCGTCGGTGTAAAGATGCACCAGGGCGCCGGCCTGGTTCATCGGGATGGCGGTGAACGAAATGCCGAACTTCACCGGCGTGAGCGCAAGCCCCTTCTTGAAATGCGCAGACGAGGCGTTGAACGCCCGGATGGCTTCGCGCCGTTGCCGATACGAAGATCTCTTTTCCAGCTCCTCGAGCAGTTGCGCAAGCACGTTGTCCTGGAGCGTCATCCCGTAGTGCGTGACGTTGCGCGGCGCGGGGCCGTAGAGGTTGCGCTTGCGCACATCGAGCGGGTCGGCGCCCAGGCGGCGCGCGATGGCGGCGATGACGCCCTCCGCGGCGAACATGCCCTGCGGGCCGCCGAAGCCGCGGAACGCGGTGCTGGATACGGTGTGGGTGCGGCAGCGGTGCGACACGATGCGCACCTGCGGCAGGAAGTAGGCGTTGTCGCAGTGGAACACCGCGCGGTCGTTGACCGCGCCGGAGAGATCCGCCGACAGGCCGCAGCGCGAGGCGAGCATCAGGTCGAGCGCCTGGATGCGACCGTCGCCGTCGAATCCCACGGCGTACTCGTACAGGAAGTCGTGCCGCTTGCCGGTGCCGAGCATGTCGTCGTCGCGGTCGGCGCGCAGCTTGACCGGCCGGCCGGTGGCCCGCGCCAGCAGCGCCGCGGCCACCGCGTAGCCGGCGGCCTGCGTTTCCTTGCCGCCGAAGCCCCCGCCCAGGCGGCGCAGCTCGACCGTCACCTTGGCATCGGCAATGCCCAGCGCCGCTGCCACGAGGTGCTGCACCTCCGTAGGATGCTGGGTGGAGGAGTGCACCAGCATCTCGCCCCGCTCCCCGGGCACGGCGAAGGCCACCTGGCCCTCCAGGTAAAAGTGCTCCTGCCCCCCGCAGCGCAGCCTGCCTTTGATTACATGGGGCGCTTGGGAGAGGCGAGCGACGCTTCCCCTCTGACAGGTCACCGAAGGCAGGACGAACTGCTGCTTCTCCAGGGCCTGCTCGATGGTCACGATGGGCTCGAGCGGCTCGTAGGCGACGCGTCCGAGGCGCGCGGCGCGGCGCGCGAGCTCGACGCTGGTGGCCGCCACGGCAAAGATCGGCTGGCCGAAGAACCGGACCACATCGCGCGCGAGCGCCGGCTCGTCCGGCAGCACCGGGCCGATGTTGTTGACGCCCGGGATGTCGGCGGCGGTGACCAACGCCACCACGCCGGCGGCGCTCCGCACTTCGGTGAGATCGAGCGAAACGATCCGGGCATGCGCCTCGGTGGACATGCCGAGCGCGGCGTACAGCGTGCCCGAGGGCTCGGGCAGATCGTCGACGTAGCGCGCCGTGCCCGCGACGTGCAGCTCCGCGCTGTCGTGCGCGAGCGGCTCGCCGATCAAGCGACCTGGAAAATCTCTCTGCATGAGATGCCGGCAGCGAATTTGCGCAGCAGGTTCTGCGCCGTAGTGAGCCGGTACCAGGCGGATGCCCGCTGGTCGGACAGCGGGGCGAAGTCGGCCGCGAGGGCCGCGCAAGCCGCCTCGACGCCCTGCGCGAATGCCGCCTCGGCCCTGCGTGCGCGCGACGGCGTGGCGGCCATGCCGCCGAACGCGAAGCGCGCCTCGCCGTGCCGGACGTGAAAGGCCGCGCACACCGCGGAGATGTCCTGGTCGAAGCGCTTGGAGAGCTTGTAGGCGGCGAAGCGCGCCTCCGGATGCAGGGCAGGAATACGGATCGAGCGGATGAACTCGCGAGGCTGCAGCACGCTCTGGCGGTAGCCGGTGTAGAACTCGGCCAGCTTCACTTGCCTCACCGCCTGCTGTCGTTGAAGGCGCAATGAGGCATCCAGGGCGAGCAGCACCGGCATGGAGTCGCCGATGGGCGAGCCGTTGGCGATGTTGCCGGCCAGCGTGCCGCAGGCGCGCACTTGGGCGCCGCCGAGGCGGCGCAACAGCTCTCCGATGTCCGGGTGAAGACTGGCCAGCACGGCGTGGGCCTCGGCGTAAGTGACGGCGGCGCCGATCTCCACCCCGTCGGCGGTGCGCGAGATTTCCTTCAGCTCGCGCACGTTGCCCAGGTACACCAAGTTCGGAAGCTGGCGGTGCGCCTTGGTGACAAGCAGCCCGAGGTCGGTTCCGCCGCCGAGCAGCGTGGCGCCCGCGCCGAGCGCATCAAGCAGCTCGTCGATACTGCGCGGCGCCGAGAATGCCGCGCTCCTCACGCCGTCCTGGGGAAGCTCGTGCAGCGGGGCAGGAGTCTGGGCGGGCGCGGGGTACGAGAACATCTTCTCGCCCGCCGTCAGGATCGGCGCATAGCCGGTGCAGCGGCACAGGTTGCCGGCCAGCGCATCGGCCAGCGAAGCGGTTCTATTCCGGTAGAACGCATAAAGCGCCATGACGAACCCCGGGGTGCAGAAGCCGCATTGCGAGCCGTGGCACTCGACCATCGCGCGCTGCGCCGGGTGCGCGCCGCCCAGGCCTTCCACCGTGGTGAGCGCCTTGCCGTCGAGCGCGCCCAGGAACAGGATGCAGGTGTTCACCGGCTGGCCGTCGAGCACCGCGGTGCAGGCGCCGCAATCGCCCTCGGCGCAGCCTTCCTTGGTGCCGACCAGGCCGCGCTCCTCGCGCAGCCAGGCGAGCACGGTGCGGCCGCCCGCAGCGGCGGGCAGCGACACCCGCTCGCCGTTCAGGAAAAACTCGAGGGTGGCGCGCATTGTTCGGCTAGAATTTGCGGCTCAAGCATACCTATTCCTCGGGGAGTCTACATGCGTCGCCTGCTCGGTCTTCTCGCCGCCGTCCTGGTTTCCGGTGCAGCCCTCGCCCAGAAGGAGACGCCGGTGCGCTTCGCGCTCGACTGGCGCTTCGAAGGCCCGGCGGCGCCGTTCTTCGTCGCCATCGACAAGGGCTACTACAAGGCCGAAGGGCTCAACGTGTCGATCGACCCGGGCTCGGGCTCGGTCGAGGGCATCAACCGCGTCGCCTCGGGCGCCTACGAGGTGGGCTTCGCCGACATCAACTCGCTCGTCAAGTACCGCGACAACCCGCGCAACCTGCCGGTGAAGGCGGTCATGATGGTGTACGACACGCCGGCGTTCTCCATCGTGTCGCTGAAGAAGAACGGCATCGCCAAGCCGAAGGACCTCGAGGGCAAGGTGCTGGGCGCGCCGGCTCCCGACGGCGCCTACGCGCAGTGGCCGATCTTCGTGCAGGCGAACAACATCGACGCCTCCAAGGTGAAGATCGAGAACATCGGCTTCCCGGTGCGCGAGCCCATGCTCGCCCAGGGCAAGGTCGACGCGATCACCGGCTTCTGGTTCTCCTCCTACATGAACCTGAAGGCCAACGGCGTGAAGGGAGAGGACATCGTGGTGCTGCACATGCGCGAGCACGGCGTGGATCTCTATGGAAACGCGATCCTGGCCAACCCCGACGTGATGCGCCATCAGCCCAGGCTGGTGTCGGGCTTCGTGCGCGCCACCATCCGCGGCATCCAGGAGACCCTGCGCGACCCGGAATCGGCCATCGACTCGCTCATGAAGCGCAATCCGATCGCCAAGCGCGACGTGGAGCTGGAGCGCCTGAAGCTCTCGCTGGAGAAGAACTTCGTCACCCCGGACGTGCGCAGGAACGGCCTGGGCGCGGTGGACATGAAGCGCCTGGAGCGCTCGATCGAGCAGATCGGCCTCACCTTCCAGTACACCCACAGGCCCAAGGCCGCCGACATCTTCACCGCGCAGTTCCTGCCCGCCAGGGAGCAGCGCCTCGTCAAGTAATTGGTAAAGCTAGAACACGTCTCCATGGCCTACGGCCGCGGCGCCGCCGCGGTCAGGGCCATTGAAGACGTCAGCCTGGACATCGCGCGCGGCGAGTTCATCGCGGTGGTCGGCCCCTCGGGGTGCGGCAAAAGCTCGCTGATGAAGCTCATCTCGGGCCTGCACCCGCCGGCGACGGGCAAGCTGACGCTCGAGGGCAAGCCGATCAGCGGGCCGCTACGCTCGGTCGGCATGGCGTTCCAGAACTCCAACCTCCTGCCCTGGCGCACCGCGCTGGAGAACGTGCTTCTGCCCCTGGAGATCGTGCAGCCCTACCGGCGGGATTTCTCCAGGGACCGGTATTCGGGGAAGGCGAAAAGCCTGCTCGACTCGGTGGGCCTTGCCGGCTTCTCCGACAAGCATCCGTGGGAGCTCTCCGGCGGCATGCAGCAGCGCACCTCGATCTGCCGCGCGCTGATCCACGAGCCGGAGATCCTGCTGCTGGATGAGCCCTTCGGTGCGCTCGACGCCTTCACGCGCGAGGAGCTGTGGTGCGTGCTGCGCGACGTGCAGGCGGCGCGCAAGGTCACGGTGATGCTGGTCACTCACGACCTGCGCGAAGCGGTGTTCCTTGCCGACACGGTGTACGTCATGTCGAACCGGCCGGGGCGCATGGTGCAGCGCTGCGCGGTCGACCTGCCGCGGCCGCGCGACCTGGAGGTTACGTATACCCAGAGTTTCCAGGACATCGTGCACGAGCTGCGCGCGCGGATCGGAAAGCACTGATGGACCGGCGCGACTTCGCCATCAAGGTGATCTCGCCCACCGTCTTCACGATTGCCCTTTTCGCTCTCTGGGAGCTGCTTTGCCGATCGCTGGACATCCCGTTGACCATCCTGCCCGCGCCTTCCGACGTGTTCGGCGCCCTGTGGCAGTATCGCGCGCCGATCATCGACAACTCGTGGGTCACCCTGTGGACCACGCTCGCCGGCTTTCTCATCGCCACGGTGTTCGGGCTGCTGCTGGGCATCGGCGTGGGCTGGCACCGCGCGCTGTACGCCGGCATCTATCCCGTGCTGATCGGCTTCAACTCGGTGCCCAAGGTGGCGGTGGTGCCGGTGCTGATCCTGTGGTTCGGCATCGGCGAGATCCCGGCGGTGCTGACCGCCTTTCTCATCTCGTTCTTCCCCATCGTGGTGAACGTGGCGACCGGGCTTGCCACCACCGAGCCCGAGCTGGAGGACGTGCTGCGCGCGCTCGGCGCCTCGAAGCTCGACATCATGCGCAAGGTCGGCATCCCGCGCTCGCTGCCGTACTTCTTCGGCTCGCTCAAGGTGGCGATCACGCTCGCCTTCGTCGGCGCCGTGGTGTCCGAAACCGTCGGCGCCAACAAGGGCATCGGCAAGCTGATGCTCGATGCGCAGGCCGCCTTCCAAGTGCCGATCGTGTTCGCCGGCCTCCTGGTGCTGGCGGTGCTCGGCATCCTGCTCTATGCGGGCACCGCCATGATCGAGGCGCGCTTCACCGGCTGGGCTTTCCGCGGCCAGTCAAATCGATAGAATCGGCCATGGCTCGGGTCCCCTACGAAGACGAAATCATCATCTCCTGGGTGGAGCTGCACCGCGACGCCCGCTACCTGTCCGAAGTGCTGCACGCCAAGGGCCCGTGGAAAGGCATCATCGCGGTGACGCGCGGCGGCCTGGTGCCGGCCGCCCTGGTGGCGCGCGAGCTGGACATCCGCCTGGTCGACACGATCTGCGTGACGAGCTACGACGCGGCGGCGGACGGCTCCGCCGCGCAGGTGCAGGGCAGCGTCAAGGTGCTCAAGGGGGTGCCCGGTGACGGCGAGGGCTACCTGCTGATCGACGACCTGGTCGACACCGGTCGCACCGCGCAGGCGGTGCGCCAGCTCCTGCCCAAGGCGTATTTCGCCACGCTGTACGCCAAGCCCGCCGGCCGGCCGATCGTCGACACGTTCGTCAAGGAGTTCAAGCAGACGAAGTGGATCCACTTCCCCTGGGACATCGAATACAGCTTCGCCACGCCGATCAAGGACGGCGGGCGCGTCGCCGCGGGGCCTGGATGATTCTCGTCATCGGCAATTACAACTATTCGTCCTGGTCGCTGCGCGCCTGGATCGCGCTCAAGGCTTTCTCTTTTTCCTTTGATGTGAACCGAATACCGCTGTACGGGCCGGGCGCGAGGCAGGAGATCCTGAAGCATTCGCCGGCCGGCAAGGTGCCGATCCTGAAGGACGGGGACATCCTCGTCTGGGACTCCCTCGCCATCCTGGAATATCTCGCCGAAAAGCACCCCAACGTCTGGCCCATGGATCCGGCACAGCGCGCGCAGGCGCGCTCGGTGTCC
The DNA here is from genome assembly GCA_965233185.1 of uncultured bacterium. Lineage (GTDB taxonomy): Bacteria > Pseudomonadota > Gammaproteobacteria > Burkholderiales > SG8-39 > SCGC-AG-212-J23. The sequence goes on along the minus strand of CBDDSA010000022.1, from coordinate 626 downwards.
GCGGAGATGCACGCGGGCTTCGCCAACCTGCGCACGCACATGAGCATGAACGTGCGCAAGCGCTATCCGGGCAAGGGCCGCACCCCCGAGGTGCTGAGCGAGATCCGGCGCATCGACGAGATCTGGTCGCAGGCCAAAGGGCCGTTCCTGTTCGGGCCGTTCAGCGCCGCGGACGCCATGTACGCGCCGGTGGTGCTGCGGTTTCGCACCTACGACGTGCAGGTGTCCAACCCGGCGTACGCGCAAGCGATGCTCGCGCTACCCGCCATGCAGGAGTGGATCGCGGCCGCCGAGCGCGAAGCCGAATCGATTCCGCAGTTCGACATGTACGAGTGAAGGCGTACGTCGTCGGCGGCGCGGTGCGTGACGAGCTGCTGGGCCTGCCACTGAAGGACCGGGACTACGTGGTGGTCGGCGCGACGCCGGAGGAGATGGTCGCCCAGGGGTTCAAGCCGGTGGGCAAGGATTTCCCGGTGTTCCTGCATCCCCAAACGAAGGAGGAGTACGCCCTGGCGCGCACCGAGCGCAAGAGCGGGCGAGGCTACAAGGGCTTCACCGTGCACGCGGCGCCCGACGTCACGCTGGAGGACGACCTGCGCCGGCGCGACCTCACCATCAACGCCATG
>CBDDSA010000021.1:0-17050 GCA_965233185.1 uncultured bacterium | reverse complement strand
GCCGGACTGTCGTGCGCCTCGGCCGCGGCCGAGCGCGGCCACGCGGTCACGCTGTTCGAGGCCGACGCCCAGCTCGGCGGCCAGTTCAACCTGGCCAAGCGCATTCCGGGCAAGCAGGAGTTCGGCGAGTCGGTGGCATATTTTGCTGAACGACTGAAGCGGGCGGGCGCGCTAGTACTGCTCAATGAATCGCCTGCCATGGAAATACTCGAGCGCTTCGACGAGGTGGTCCTCGCCACCGGCATCGACCCGCGCCGGCCGGAGATCCCGGGCATCGGGCACCCGAAAGTCGCAAGCTACGTCGACGTGCTGGCGGGCCGCGTGCAGCCCGGGCGCGAGGTGGCGATCATCGGCATGGGCGGCATCGGCTTCGACGTGGCGCTGTATCTTCTCGAGCGCGGCAGCCGCGCACCGCTCGAGGCGGATGCCTTTGCGGCGCACTGGGGTTTCACCTTCGAGGGGAAAATTGTCGACGGAAAAACGGCGCCTGCGCCGCACGCCATCACCATGCTCAAGCGCTCCACCAGCCCCTTCGGCCACAGCCTGGGCCGCACCACTGGCTGGGTGCACCGCGCCGAGCTCGCGCGCAACGGCGTGCGCATGATGAAGGGCGTGGCGTACACGAAGATCGACGACGCCGGGCTGCACATCGTGCACGAGGACCAGCCGGTGCTTATTCCGGCCGACACGATCATCGTCTGCGCCGGCCAAACCCCGCGCCGCATAAACGGCATAAATGGGGTACGTCCCCATTTTCATCTGATCGGCGGCGCCAAAGAGGCGGGCGAGCTGGATGCGGAGCGCGCCATGCTCGAAGGGGCGCAGCTCGCTTCTGCCCTTTAAGACCTTTTAGGCTTATTCGTCAGATACAGGCCCGCGACGACGAGCGCCATGCCGACGAGGATGCCGGGGGAGAGCGATTCGCCCAGCAGCCAGACGGATTCGAGCACGGCCAGGGGCGGCACGAGGTTGATGAATTGCGAGGCGCGCGCGGCGCCCAGCGCCTTCACGCCTTCGTAGAACCACAGGAACGGGATCACCGTGCCAAAGAGCACGAGGTAGCCGAAGGCCGCCCAGCCTTCCCAGGTGACGCGGGCGAGCGGCGCGCCTTCCATGGAAGCGGGCAGCGCAAGGGGGATCGAGCCCGCGGCCATGACGTACGCGGTGAGCGCGAGCGGCGAGAGCGTCGACAGCGCGACGCGCCCGAGCAGGGTGTAGGCGCTCCACATGAAGATGCACAGCACCAGGATCAGCTCGCCCACGCCGAAGTGCAGGCTGGCGAAAGCGCGCGGGTCGCCGCGCGCGAGCACCCACAGCGCGCCCAGCACGCACAGCGCGACGCCGGCGGCGCGCGTGCGGCCCAGGCGCTCGCGCAGCAGCAGCGCGGCGAAGAGCGCGGTGAACGCCGGGTTGGTGGGCACGATGAGCGCCGCGCGACTTGCCTCCACCAGCGCGAGGCCGGCGGTGAACAGCGTGTTATAGATTGTGATGCCGAGCATCCCCAGGCCGACGACGAGCACCAGCTCGCGCGGCGAGAGGCGCGGCAGCCGCCGCTCGCGCAGCCACAGCAGCGAGACCAGCACCACCGCCGCGCACGCGAAGCGCAGGAACACCGAGGTGAAAAGTCCCATGCTCTGCAGCAGGATGCTGATCGCGGGGAACACGCCGCTCCAGAACACCGCCATCAGGATGAGTTTCGGATAAATCACGCGCGCGAGGGTACACTACGGCCATGGGGACAGTAGTGGCATTGGCGGCGCAATTCGGCGGGGCGAAGCTCGCCGACGGCCTGTATCGGCTGCGCGGCCGCGACCTCGCGATCATCGCCAATACCGGCGACGACTACGAGCACCTCGGCTTGCCGTTCTCGCCGGATCTCGACATGCTGCTCTACACCCTGGCCGGCATCTCGAGCACCGCCGGCTGGGAGCCCGAAGGCGAAACGCGCGCGGTGCACGGCATGCTTAAAGTGCTAGGCGGGCCGGACCGCCCGATGCTCGGCGACAAGTCGCTCGCGGCCGCGCTGCTGCGCGCCGAGAACTTCGCGCACGATCGCCGCCTGACCGAGATCACGCAGGACTTCTGCCGGCAGCTCGGCGTCGGCGCGCGGCTCCTGCCGATGAGCGATGCGCCGGTGCGCACCCATGTCGTCACCGACCAGGGGACGATGAGCTACCCGGAATACCACAACACGCACGGCTGCGAGCCCACGGCGCAGCGCTTCGAGTACATGGGCGCCGCGGACGCCGGGCCCTCCGAAGAAGTGCTCGACGCGCTGCACGCGGCGGACCTCGAGGCGGTGGTCATCTGCCCCGCCAACCCCTACCACGGCGTGCGCCCGATCCTCGAAGTGGGCGGCATGCGCGCGCTTATCCGCCGCCGCGGCGTGCCGGTCATCGCGGTAACGCCGATCGTCGGCGGCAAGGCGCTGCGCGGCAGCGCCGGCAAGCTGATGCGCGACCTGGGCAAGGAACCTTCGGTGCTCACCGCCGCGGCGGAGTACCTGCAGCTCATCGACGGCTTCGTCATCGACCGCGAAGACCTCGCCTACGCGGAATCGGTGCGCTCGCTCGGCATCCAGGTGCTCGCCGCCAATACCGTGATGCGCACCGTCGAGGACCGCTCGACGCTGGCGCGCACCGTGCTCGACTTCGCAGCCGCGCTGCGCGAAAGCGCCACGGCCGAGGTGCGGTGAGGCTCGGCGCCGCCGCGCTGCTGCTGCCGCTCGCCTGCCTCGCGCAGCAGCCGCACGAGCAGGAAGTCCAGCGCGCCCTAATCGAGCTGGATCGGCGCTCCGCTGACTTCTCCAATTACGGGCAACTCCCCCCGCATGCGGGGCAGCCGCTCAGCCCCGATCCCGAGATCGCCCGCCAGCTACGCCCCTACGAGCGCATGCGCATGGGGGAGCAGCGCGAGCACGTGCTGCAGTTACCTCCTCCCGTGATCCAAGAAACCAATAAACCCTTACCGCTGCCAAGGCGGGAGGAGAGCGTCGTCGACGCCGTAGACCTGCCGCGCCCGCGCGACTGAGGGGTGCGCCATCGCGGCGAGGGCCGCGAGGACGATGCTCTTGGCATCCACTTCGAAGAAGGCGCGCAGCGCCGCCCGCGTGTCGCTGCGGCCGAACCCGTCGGTGCCCAGCGCGACGTATTTGCGCGGCACGTAGGGCCGGATCAGGTCCGCGACCGCGCTTACATAGTCGCTCGCCGCGATCACCGGGCCGGCGGTGGGCTTGAGGCAGCTTTCGACCCAGCTCTCGGCTTCGCGGCCGAGACGCCGGGCCCGCTCCACCTGCATGCCGTCGCGGCGCAGCTCGGTGAAGGAGGTCACGCTCCACACGCCGGCCTTCACGCCCCAGTCCTTCTCCAGCAGCTCGGCCGCCGCGAGCACTTCGCGCAAGATCGGGCCCGATCCGAGCAGTTGCGCTTCGGGGCCTTCCCGCAAGCGGTACATGCCCCTCAAAATGCCGTCCTTCGCCCCGGAAGGCATCGGCGGGTGCGGATAGTTCTCGTTGGCCACGGTGACGTAGTAGAAGACGTCCTCCTGCGCTTCCAGCATGCGGCGCGCGCCGTCTTCGACGATCGCGGCGAGCTCGTAGCCGAAGCACGGGTCCCAGGCGCGGCAGTTGGGAATGGTCGAGGCGATGAGATGCGAGGAGCCGTCCTGGTGCTGCAAGCCTTCGCCGGCGAGCGTGGTGCGCCCGGCGGTGCCGCCGACGAGAAAGCCCCGCGCCCGCGAGTCGGCCGCGGCCCACACCAGGTCGCCGACGCGCTGGAAGCCGAACATCGAGTAGTAGATGTAGAACGGCAGCATCGGCAGGCCGTAAGTCGAGTACGCGGTGGCGGCGGCGAGCCAGGACGACAGCGCGCCGGCCTCGGTGATGCCCTCCTCCAGGATCTGGCCGTCCTTCGCCTCGCGGTAGTACAGCAGCTCGTCGTGGTCTTCCGGCTCGTAGAGCTGGCCCACCGCGGAATAGATGCCGGCCTGCCGGAACAGCGTCTGCATGCCGAAGGTGCGCGCCTCGTCGGCCACGATGGGCACCACGCGCGGCCCGAGCCTCGCGTCCTTGAGCAGCTGGGTGAGCAGCTGCACGAACACCATCGTGGTGGACTGATTTCGCTCAGAAACGGTCAGGTTGGGTACGGCCAGTTTCGGGCAATCCCTGTTGCGGGAAGGCAGGTAGCCGCCCAGCGCCTTGCGGCGTGCCTCGAGGTACTTGATCTCCTGGCTGTCCGGACCCGGATGGAAAAAGCGCAGCTGCGCCACGTCGTCGTCCGACAGGGGCAGCGCGAAGCGGTCGCGGAACTCGCGCAGCGCCTGGTCGTCGAGCTTTTTCTGCTGGTGGGTGCCCATCTTGCCCTGGCCCCACAGGCCCATGCCGTAGCCTTTCTTGGTCTGGGCGAGGATCACGGTGGGCTGGCCCTTGTGGCGCAGCGCCGCGTGATAGGCGGCGTGGATCTTCACCGGGTCGTGGCCGCCGCGCTTCAGGCGGTCGATGTCCTCGTCGCTCATGTCGGCGATGAGCGCGCGCAGCTCCGGGGTCTTGTTGAAGAAATGCTCCCGGTTGAAGCGCCCGTCGGTGGCGGCGTAGGTCTGGAACTCGCCGTCGACCGTCTCGTGCAGGCGCTTGAGCAGCACCCCGTCCTCGTCGCGCGCGAACAGCGGATCCCAGTCCGAGCCCCACAGGAGCTTGAGCACGTTCCAGCCGGCGCCGGCGAACAGGCCTTCCAGCTCCTGCACGATCGAGCCGTTGCCGCGCACCGGGCCGTCGAGCCGCTGCAGGTTGCAGTTCACCACGAACACCAGGTTGTCCAGGCCCTCGCGCGCCGCGAGCGACAGGCCGGCGAGCGACTCGGGCTCGTCCATCTCGCCGTCGCCCACGAATGCCCATACCTTCGTGTCCTTTTTTTCGAGCAATCCCCGGTCCACCAGGTAGCGGATGAAGCGCGCCTGGTAGATCGCGTTCAGCGGGCCCAGGCCCATCGAGCCGGTCGGGAACTGCCAGAACTGCGGCATCAGGTAGGGATGGCAGTAGGACGACAGGCCCTTGCCGCCGGTTTCTCTCCTGTAGTTCGAGAGATTTTCTTCCGAAAGGCGGTTCTCGAGGAATGCTCGCGCATACACCCCGGGCGCCGAGTGCGGCTGGAAATACACGAGGTCGCTCGCACGGAAGAAGTGGTTGAAGCCGACCTCGAACAGGTCCGCCGCCGAGGCGTAGCTCGCGATATGGCCGCCGAGCTCGGCGTGCGCGCGGTTGGCGCGCACCACCATGGCCAGCGCGTTCCAGCGCACGATCGCGGAGAGGCGCTGCTCGAGCTCGAGGTTGCCGGGAAACTGCGGCTGGTGCGCGAGCGCGATGGAGTTTTTGTACGGGGTGTTCAGCACCGGCGGGAGCGGCACACGTCGTGCGCGCGCATGGTCGAGAAGCTTCCGCAAAAGGAAGGTGGCGCGCTCGCGGCCTTCGGCGGCGACCAGGGCGTCGAAGGCCTCGAGCCATTCGCGGGTCTCCAGCGGATCGGCGTCGGGCGCGTTGACGCGCCAGAAGGTGGAGGAGACGATGTCGGACAGGTCGGTCATCGTGGCACTGTAACCGCCTTTTGCAAGCATTTGCTTCTGATTTTTACTGCGAAGTCGCCAAACGGCGGCATATTATGCCGGCATGGATGCCATCGACCTGAAGATCCTGGAGCGCCTGCAGCACGACGCGCGCCTGTCCAACGTGGACCTCGCGAAAGCGGTCAACCTTTCGCCTTCGCCCTGCCTCGCGCGCGTGCGGGCGCTGGAAGAGCGGGGCTTGATCGAGCGCTACGTGACGCTGCTCGACCCGAAGAAGCTCGGGCTCACGGTGAGCGTGCTGGTCCAGGTGACGCTGGAAAAGCAGATCGAGCCGGCGCTCGAGACGTTCGAGCGGGCGGTGCGCGAGCGGCCCGAGGTGATGGAGTGCTACCTCATGACCGGCGACGCCGACTACCTGCTGCGCGTGCTGGTGCCCGACGTGCCCGCGTTCGAGCGCTTCATCCTGGAATTTTTGTCGCGCGTGCCGGGCGTGGGCAACATCAAATCGAGCTTCGCGCTGAAGCAAGTTAAATACCAGACTGCGCTGCCGCTGCCGACGCACAAAAGCGCCGCTTCTGCGTCACGAAAAAAGTGATAACATCGCCCCCGCAGTGATTCAAAGGCAGCGTATTTGTCCACCCTCACCCGCCGCATTCAGCAGCGTCCGTAGTGGCTCTCAAATCACTTCCTTGATCGTCATGCCCGGCTTCGTCGCGCCCGGAATCGTCGCGGCACATCACAGGAAGTAGATCAATGGCAACTGGCACCGTTAAGTGGTTCAACGACTCCAAAGGCTTCGGCTTCATCACCCCGACCGAGGGCGGCGAAGACCTGTTCGCGCATCACACCGCGATCCAGATGAGCGGCTTCAAGACGCTCAAGGAAGGGCAGAAAGTGGAGTTCGAAGTGAAGCGCGGCCCGAAGGGACTGCAGGCCGCCAACATCAAGCCGATCTAAGCTCGACAAAAAACCCGGAAAGCCCGCCTAGGCGGGCTTTTTTTATGCTCCCCCTTTTCTTATGCTGCTGAAGCACCGCGAGTTCGGCTTCATCTGCCCCGAGTTCTCGCTTTCGCTGTCGCGCAACGGCTTCCTGCTGCCGCGCTCGCGGCGCGAGCTGCTCGGAAAGTCGCTGGTGGTCGGCGCGAAGACCCCGCACCTCACGGGACGCTACACTTGGGAAATCCACTACGAGGGGACGGAGTACTGGAGCCTGCCGGTGGTGGTGACCTGGGCGCGCCACCGCCTGCACCCGGAGCCGTTTCTCGCCATCAAGGCGAGCCACCCGCGCCTGGTGCGCCAGCAGCTCAAGCCGCTGTCCGGCAGCGACGTCGAGATCAGCTTTTCGCCGCGTCCTGCTGAAGGTTGAAGCTGCCGGTGAAGTCCAGGTCCTGGCCGCTGTGGCCGGGGGAGGAGGCGAGCAGCCCCATGCTTTCAAGCTCGCGCAGCCAGCGCGAGACCACCCCGTCGGAATAGTGCGGCAGGGCGGAGCGCAGCGCGTCGTAGTGCATCTCCTCGGACACCAGGTCGAGGATGCGCCGGTACTCACCGCCGGCGATGCCGATGGTGCTCTCCATGAGCGCTTTCTGGCCTTCGGCGGTGCGCCGGTAGATGCGGTCTCTGGCCATGGCGCATCTTTGCGCTCCCTCGCCCGACAGGCAAGGGGATGCAACTTCTTTCACAAAGATGCAAATCGGGGTCAGGAGAATTCGGGGTCAGGGTCGTAATTCGCCGAAGCGCTTCGCGCATCCTTGAATTACGACCCTGACCCCGAATTCTGGTGCCGGTTGTCCGGATTGAACGGACGACCTACCGCTTACAAGGCGGTTGCTCTACCACTGAGCTAAACCGGCACTTCGGGGAATTATCCGGCTATTTGATACGGCGCAGGGTGGGCTTGCCGCCGGCGGAGGGCTCCTTGGGCGGCTCCGGGGTGGTGAGGGCGGGCAGCGACGCCGGGGGCTTGACGATCGGCAGGCGGGGCTCGGCCTCGCCTTTGACCTGCGAGCCGGCCTTGGGGCCGTCGATGTCGAAGGTCATGCCGTGGCCGGTCTCGCGCGCATAGAGGGCGTAGACCCCGGTGATGGGCACCGAGATCTGGCGCGCCACGCCGCCGAAGCGCGCGGAGAACTCCACCAGCTCGTTGCCCATCTGCAGCTTGTGCACCGCGTTGGGACTGACATTGAGCGTGATCTCGCCGTTTTTCACGTATTCCTGCGGCACCTGGGTGCGCGAGTCGACCTTCACGGCGAGGTGCGGGGTGTAGCCGTTGTCCACGCACCACTCGTAGAGCGCGCGCAGCAGGTAGGGCTTGGTCGGTATCTCGCTCAAATTACTTCCGCATCACCTTTTCACTCGGCGTCAGCGCCTCGATGAACGCGGGCCGCGAAAAAATGCGCTCGGCGTACTTCTGCAGCGGCGCGGCCGTCTTGCCGAGTTTAATCCCGTAGTGGTCGAGGCGCCACAGCAGCGGCGCGATGGCCACGTCGAGCATGGTGAAGTCGTCGCCCAGCATGTGCTTGGTCTTGGTGAACACCGGGGCGAGCTCGACCAGGCGGTCGGCGACGTGCTGGCGCGCCTTGTCGACCTGCTTCTCCTTGCCGCCCTCGAGCGCCTCGATCTGCGAGAACAGCTCCACCTCCATGTTGTACAGCATGAGGCGCGCGCGCGCCCGGAACACCGGGTCGGCGGGCATGAGCTGCGGATGCGGGAAGCGCTCGTCGATGTACTCGTTGATGATGTTCGACTCGTACAGGATGAGGTCGCGCTCCACCAGCACCGGCAGGCGGTTGTAGGGGTTCATCACCGCGATGTCCTCGGGCTTGTTGTACAGGTCGACGTCGATGACCTGGAAATCCATGCCCTTCTCGTACAGCACGAAGCGGCAGCGGTGGCTGAAGGGACAGGTGGTCCCCGAGTAAAGTTGCATCATTGAGATCGACTCCGGCTCCTAAAGATCGACACCGACTTGCGGACCTACTTGACGTCCTTCCAGAATTCCTGCTTCAGGAGGTACGCGAAGATGAACAGCACGCCGAGCACGAACAGCACGACGATGCCGATGGATTTGCGCCTGGCCGCGACCGGCTCGCCGACGTAGGCGAGGAAGTTCACCAGGTCGCGCACCGCCATGTCGTACTCGACCGGGGAAAGCGCGCCCTTGCTGATCTCGGTGAAGGCGCCCTTGGCGCGGTCGTAGCCGCGCTCGCCCTGCAGGGTCCAGAGCGCGTGCGGCATGGCCACGTTCTCGAACACGGCGTTGTTCCAGCCGGTGACCGTCTTCGGGTCGCGGTAGAAGGTGCGCAGGTATGTATAGAGCCAGTCGGCGCCGCGCGAGCGCGCCACCACCGACAGGTCCGGCGGCGCCACCCCGAACCACTGCTTGCCCTGCTTGGATTCGAGCGGGATGCGGATGGTCTCGCCCACCTTGTCGGCGGTGAACATCAGGTTGTCGCGGATCTGCTCCTCGGTCAGCCCGAGGTCGCCCAGGCGGTTGTAGCGCATGTACTGCACGCTGTGGCAGCCCAGACAGTAGTTCATGTACAGCTTGGCGCCGGTCTGCAGGCTGACGAGGTCGTTCGCGTCGTGCGGCGAGGGGTCCAGGCGGTACCCCGTCTCGGCGGCGAACGCGGCCCAGGGCAACAAGAGAAGGAGAAAAGCCAGCTTTCTCATACCGTCACCCGCTCGGGCACGGGCTTCACCTTTTCGCGCGCGGTGTACCAGGGCATCAGGAGAAAGAACAGGAAGTAGATGATGGTGCAGACGCGAGCCACCCAGGTGGCCACGTCCTTGGTGTCGAGAAAAAACGCATCGAAGCCGAACTGGCCCCACACCGTGGTCGGCTTCACGCCGAGGTAGCCCAGCAGGACGAACACCACCACGAACAGCGCAAGCCACACCTTCCACTGCGTGCCGCGGTAGCGGATCGACTTCACCGGGCTGCGGTCGAGCCAGGGCAGGAAGAACAGGATCACCACCGACACCCCCATCGCCAGCACGCCGGGGAACTGCGAGTTGAAGATCGGCGGCACCGCGCGCAGGATGGAGTAGTAGGGCGTGAAGTACCACACCGGCGCGATGTGCTGCGGCGTCTTCAGCGGATCGGCGGGAATGAAGTTGTTGTGTTCGATGAAGTAGCCGCCCATCTCCGGCACGAAGAACATGATGAAGGCGAAGATGGCGAGGAACACCACCGCGCCCAGCAGGTCCTTCACCGTGTAGTAGGGGTGAAACGGAATGCCGTCGAGCGGCTTGCCGTCCGGGCCCTTGACCTTCTTGATGTCGACGCCGTCCGGGTTGTTCGAGCCCACGTCGTGCAGCGCGAGCAGGTGCGCGACCACCAGGCCGAGCAGCACCAGCGGGAACGCGATGACGTGCAGCGCGAAGAAGCGATTCAGCGTGGCGTCGGAGACCACGTAGTCGCCGCGGATCCACTCGGCGAGCGCCGTGCCCACGAACGGCACGGTGCCGAAGAGGTTCACGATCACCTGGGCGCCCCAGTAGGACATCTGGCCCCAGGGCAGCAGGTAGCCGAAGAACGCCTCGCCCATCAGCGTGAGGTAGATCAGCACGCCGAAGATCCACACCAGCTCGCGCGGCTGCTTGTGCGAGCCGTACAGCAGCGTGCGGAACATGTGCAGGTACACCACGATGAAGAACGCCGAGGCGCCGGTGGAATGGATGTAGCGCAGGATCCAGCCGCCGGGCACCTCGCGCATGATGTACTCGACCGAGCCGAACGCGAGGCTCGCGTCGGGCTTGTAGTGCATGGTGAGGAAGATGCCCGAGACGATCTGGATCACCAGCACGAGCAGCGCGAGCGAGCCGAAGAAGTACCAGAAGTTGAAGTTCTTCGGCGCGTAGTACTCCGAGGCGTGGATGCGCCACTGCTCGGCCGCCGACGGCATGCGCGAATCGAACCAGCCCCACAAAGCCTGCAGTCGCGACGCCATGCCCTATGCCCCCTTCTTCTCTTTGTCCTCGCCGATCACCAGCGTCGAGTCGGAGACGAAGGTATAGGGCGGCACCGGCAGGTTGGTGGGCGCCGGCGCGCCGCGGAACACGCGCCCGGCGTAGTCGAACTTGGAGCCGTGGCAGGGGCAGTAGAAGCCGCCCACCCAGTCGCCGCCCATTTCGGCCTTGGCGTCGGCCGGCTTGAGCTGCGGCGAGCAGCCCAGGTGCGTGCACACGCCTTCCATCACCATGATGTCGGGCTTCGCGGAGCGGTGCTCGTTCTCGGCGTACTGGGGCTGGTTGGAAGAGCGCGACTGCGGATCGGTGAGGTTGGGCACCACCGCCTGCAGCGAATCGAGCATCTCCTTGGTGCGGCGGATCACCCACACCGGCCGGCCGCGCCATTCGTACACGCCGAGCTCGCCCGGGGCGAGGCGCGAAATGTCCACCTCGACCGGCGCGCCGGCCGCCTTGGCGCGCTCGGAAGGCAGCATGCTCGCGACGAACGGAACCGCCGCGCCGACGCTGGCGGCGCCGCCGACGACCGAGGTGGCGACCACCAAGTTGCGCCGCGTCTTGTCGACTTTTGCTTTGTCGTTCATGAAGATGGCTTGTGTTGGAGTGGCGTGGAAATAACTACAGGAAACGGCAAAAGCGTGGGATTTTAGCGACGGTGCCTGGAAATGTCTACGATTTCGCGGCTAACCGCTTAAATCTTCAGCGCTTTTTTGTATACTGTTTCGAATCTCGATGCAGCGCCTCTGGCTCATCTTTGCGCAGGCCGCCACGGTCGCCGTAGCGGTTCTTTTCGTGGTCTCGACGTTCCGGCCGGAATGGCTGCCGGCACGGGGCGTGCCGCCGCTCGCGCTGGTGCAGCAGGCGCCGACCACCGGCCCGCTGCCCGCGGTGTCGGCGGGCGGCTCGTTCAACGCCGCAGTGCAGCGCGCACAGCCCTCGGTGGTGAACATCTTCACCTCCAAGGAAATCCAGTCGCCGCGCCACCCGCTGCTCAACGATCCGCTGTTCCGGCGCTTCTTCGGCGAGCAGCCGGCCGAGGACCAGCGCGCCTCGAGCCTGGGCTCCGGCGTGATCGTGAGCAACACCGGCTACATCGTCACTAACCACCACGTGGTGGAGGCGGCCGACGAAATCGAGGTGGCCCTGCACGACGGCAGGAAGCTGCTCGCCAAGGTCGTGGGCAACGACCCGGAAACCGACCTCGCGGTGCTGCGCGTGGACGCGGAGAACCTGCCGGCGATCACTTTCGGCTCCTCCGATGCGCTTAAGGTGGGCGACGTGGTGCTCGCCATCGGCAACCCGTTCGGGGTGGGCCAGACGGTGACTGGGGGCATCGTATCGGCGCTCGGGCGTACGGGCCTGGGCATCAATACCTTCGAGAACTTCATCCAGACCGACGCCGCCATCAATCCCGGCAACTCCGGCGGCGCGCTGGTCGACGCCGGCGGCAATCTGGTGGGCATCAACACCGCGATTTTCTCCCGCTCGGGCGGCTCGATGGGCATCGGCTTCGCCATCCCGGTGTCCACGGCCAAGATGGTGCTCGAGCAGATCGTGAAGAGCGGCAGCGTGACGCGCGGCTGGATCGGCGTCGAGGTGCAGGAGATCACGCCCACGGTGGCCGAGTCGTTCGGGCTGCCGAGCACGCGCGGCGCGCTGATCGCCGGCGTGCTGCGCGGCGGCCCGGCCGACAAGGCCGGCGTCAAGCCGGGCGACGTGCTGGTGGAGGTGGAGAGCAAGCCGGTCACCGACCCGACCTCGATGCTGAACCTGATCGCCGCCCTGCCGCCGGGCGGCAGCGCGCGCATGAAGATCCGCCGCCAGGGCAAAGAGCTCGCCACCGACATCACCATCGGCCGGCGCCCCAAGCCGCAGGCGCGCCCGGAATAGCTTAGGTGGGCTGCTGCTGGTTTTCCGCTTCTTCGCTGCGCGGCCGCACGGCGACGAAGCGCGCCATGAAGATGCCCGCCTCGTACAGCAGGCACATGGGCACCGCCAGCATGAACTGCGACAGCACGTCCGGCGGGGTCACGACCGCGGCCACGACGAAGGCGCCGACGACCACGTAGGGGCGCGCGGCGCGCAGCTTTTCGATCGACACGATGCCCATGCGCACCAGCACGATCACCACGATGGGGATCTCGAAGGTAACGCCGAAGGCGAGGAACATGGTCATCACGAAGCTGAAATACGCCTCGATGTCGGGCGCCGGGGTGATCGACTTCGGCGCGAAATCGTGGATGAAGGAGAACACCTTGCCGAACACGAAGTAGTAGCAAAAGGCGATGCCGAGCACGAACAGCAGCGTGCTGCTCACCACCAGCGGCAGCGCAAGCTTCTTCTCGCTCTCGTAGAGGCCCGGCGCGACGAACGCCCAGGCCTGGAAAAGGACATAGGGCAGCGCGACGAGAAACGCGGCGAGCGCGGTCACCTTGACCGGCACCATGAACGGGGTGATGACGCCGGTGGCGATCATGGTCGTGCCCTGCGGCAGCGCGCTCATCAGCGGCGCGGCGAGCAGGTCGTAGATGTAGCCCGAGCCGGGCCACAGGAACAGAGCGATGAACACCACCAGCACCACGCCCACCGCGCGCACCAGGCGCTGGCGCAGCTCGATCAGGTGCGACATGAAGCTTTCCTGGGCTTCGCTCATGCGGCGGGCTTTTTCTCTTCGACGCTTTCCTTCACGTCCGCGACGGTCTGGTTCAGCTCGGTCTCGGTCTTGTGCAGCTCGCTTTGCACCGACGACTGCATCTCGGTAGCCGCCTGCTGCATCGAGTCGCGCATCTTGCGCAGCTCGTCGAGCTCGATCTCACGGTTGATGTCGGCCTTGACGTCGGAGACGTAGCGCTGCAGCCGCCCGGCGAGGTGGCCGACGGTGCGCGCCATGCGCGGCAGCTTCTCGGGCCCGATCACGATGAGCGCGACCAGCCCGATGATCATCAGCTCGGTGAATGCTATGTCGAACATGCGCGGGCGGAGAATAAAAAGGCGCCCGCCGGGGCGCCTTTCGTGGCAATCGGACGCGGGCCCCGATCAGGCCTTGTGCTCGGTCTTGCCCTTCACTTCGCCTTCGACCGTCTTGCCCGTGACCTGCGGTGCCGCACCCTCGGCCGGCTTCTCGCCGCCTTCGCGCATGCCGTCCTTGAAGCCGCGCACCGCGCCGCCGAGATCCGCGCCCATGTTGCGCAGCTTCTTGGTGCCGAAAAACAGCATCACGATCACAAGGACGATCAGCCAGTGCCAGATGCTGAACGAACCCATATTCCGTCTCCTTGTTCCTATTTCCTGCGGGTGAGCATGGGGCCCAGGGGCTCGGGCCCGCCCAACACGTGCATATGGACATGATACACCTCCTGATGCCCCACCCGCCCCGTGTTGACGATGCTGCGGAAGCCCTCGCCGGCGCCCGCCTGGCGCGCGAGCGGGCCGGCGAGCGCGAGCATGCGGGCCCAGGCCTCGTGCTGGCTCATGTCGGCTTCGTACAGGCTGGGCACATGCGCCTTGGGGATCAGCAGGAAATGGACCGGCGCCTGCGGCCGCACGTCGTGGAAGGCGAGCACGTGCTCGTCCTCGTGCAGCTTGTTCGCCGGGATCTCGCCGCGCACGATCTTGCAAAAAATGCAGTTCGGGTCACTTGTCATGCTGGCGCGCCGCTTTCTCGTCCAGTCCCGAGATGCCCTCGCGGCGATGCAGCTCCGCCAGCACGTCGCCCGGCCCCAGGCCGTGGCGCGCAAGCAGGATCATGCAGTGGAACCACAGGTCCGCGACCTCGCGCACGAGGTGCAGGCGGTCGCCGCCTTTCGCCGCGAGCACGGTCTCGGTGGCTTCCTCGCCGATCTTCTTAAGGGTCTCGTCCTCGTCCCGCGAAAGGAGCTTCGCCACGTAGGAGCGATCGGGATCGCCCTTCCTGCGCTCCTCGATGATCGCGGCGATGCGCTCCAGGGTGCCTGCCAGGCCCGGTTTCATGACTTGTCCTTGTTGTAGATGAGCGCGGGATCCTTCAGCACCGGATCGCTCGCCACCCATCTGCCGTGATCGAGCTTGCGGAAAAAACAGCTTGCGCGGCCGGTGTGGCAGGCGATGCCGCCGGCCTGCTCCACCTTGAGCAGCACCGCGTCGGCGTCACAGTCCAGGCGCAGCTCGACCAGCTTCTGCACGTGCCCCGATTCCTCGCCCTTGCGCCACAGCTTGTTGCGCGAGCGCGACCAGTAGACCGCCTGGCCGGTCTCCACGGTCTGCTTGAGCGCTTCGCGGTTCATCCAGGCCACCGTGAGCACCCGCTGTGTTTCATGGTCCTGCGTCACCGCGGCGATGAGGCCGTGCGCATCCCAAGGCACCTCGTCCAGAAACGTGGTCTGTCCCTGATTCGGGTTCATAGACGGACTTCGATGCCGCGCGATCTCATGTGCTCCTTCGCCTGGCGCACGGTGAAGTCGCCGAAGTGGAACACGCTCGCGGCGAGCACCGCGTCGGCGTGGCCCTCGAGCACGCCGTCGGCGAGGTGCTCGCGGCTGCCGACGCCGCCGGAGGCGATGACCGGCACGCCGACCGCATCGGACACCGCGCGCGTGAGCGCGAGGTCGAAGCCGTCGCGCGTGCCGTCGCGGTCCATGCTGGTGAGCAGGATCTCGCCGGCGCCCGCGCTTTCCATGCGGCGCGCCCAGTCGATCGCGTCCAGCCCGGTTGCCTTGCGGCCGCCGTGAGTAAACACTTCCCAGGAGGCGCCGCTTTTCTTGGCATCTATGGCCACCACGATGCACTGGCAGCCGACGATGCCGGAGGCCTCGCTCACCAGCGCGGGGTTCTGCACGGCGGCGGTGTTGATGGAAACCTTGTCGGCGCCGGCGTTGAGCAGGCGGCGCACGTCCTCGACCTTGCGCACGCCGCCGCCCACGGTGAGCGGGATGAACACCCGGGAGGCGACCGCTTCGATCACGTGCAGCAGGATATCGCGCTCGTCGGAGCTCGCGGTGATGTCGAGGAAAGCGATCTCGTCGGCGCCCTGCTCGTCGTAGCGCGCGGCGATCTCGACCGGGTCGCCGGCGTCGCGCAACGCGACGAAGTTGACCCCCTTCACCACCCGCCCCGCGGTCACGTCCAGGCAGGGGATCACTCGCTTCGCCAACGGCATCTCAAACCTTCCCGACGGCCTTGTCGGCAGCGGCCTGCGCGGCTTTCAGGTCGATCTTGCCCTCGTACAGCGCGCGCCCGGCGATGGCGCCGATCACGCCTTCCGGTACCAGCTTCGCGCAGATGGTCTCGATGTCCTGCACGCTGTTCAGGCCGCCCGAGGCGATGAGCGGCGTCTTCAGCGCCTGCGCCAGCCGCAGCGTGGCCTCGATGTTGATGCCGGTCATCATGCCGTCGCGGCCGATGTCGGTGTAGATGATCGCCTCGACGCCGTACTCCTCGAACTTGCGGGCGAGGTCCACCACGTCGTGGCCGGTCATCTTGGACCAGCCCTCCACCGCCACCTTGCCCTCCTTCGCGTCCAGCCCGGCGATCACGTGGCCGGGGAACGCATAGCAGGCGTCCGACAGGAAGCCGGGATTCTTGACCGCGGCGGTGCCGATGATGACGTACGTCACGCCGGCGTCAATGTAAGCCTCGATCGCGTCCAGGTCGCGGATGCCGCCGCCCAGCTGGATCGGCATGGTGTCGCCCACCGCCGCGATCATCTCGCGGATCACCTTGTCGTTCTTGGGCCGGCCGGCGATGGCGCCGTTCAGGTCCACCACGTGCAGGCGCCGCGCACCCTGCGCAGCCCAGTGCCTGGCCATCGCCACCGGGTCGTCGGAGAACACGGTCGCGGTGCTCATGTCGCCCTGCTTCAGGCGTACGCAACGCCCGTCCTTCAGATCGATTGCCGGAATTACCAACACATCAAGGGGTGAAGAATCAGGGGCGCCAGCGCACGAAATTGGAGAGAAGCTGGAGGCCCGCGGATTGGCTTTTTTCCGGATGGAACTGGACGGCAAAAATGTTATCCCGTGCCACCGCGCAGGTAAAGGGCTTGCCGTACACCGCGGTGCCGGCGGTCAGCGAGCCATCGCCCGGGGCCGGGTAGTAGCTGTGCACGAAGTAGAAGCGGCTGCCGTCGGCAATCTGCGACCACAGCGCGTGCGGCCGCGCCTGCGCCACCTCGTTCCAGCCCATGTGCGGCACCTTGAGCCCCGGCACGCGAAAACGCGGCACCTCGCCCGGCAGCACGCCCAGGCCGTCGGTGTCGCCTTCCTCGCCGTGCTCGAACAGCATCTGCAGGCCGACGCAGATGCCGAGGAACGGCTTGCGGCGCGCGGCCTCCAGCACGGCTTCGCGCGCGCCGCTCTGCGCGAGCTGGCGCATGCAGTCGCGCATGGCGCCCTGGCCGGGAACGACCACCCTTTCAGAGGATGAAATCTGGTCTGGATCGGCGGTAACGACCACCGCTGCCTGAGGAGCGACATGCTCGATCGCCTTGGCCACGGAGCGCAGATTGCCCATCCCGTAATCGACGACTGCGATCCTCAACTTACAGGGAGCC
>CBDDSA010000020.1:0-34487 GCA_965233185.1 uncultured bacterium | reverse complement strand
GGCGCGGCGGATGCCGGCGTCGAAGCGCTGGGTGTCGCCGACCACCTTGAGCCGCACGTCGTTGCGGTGCAGCTTCTCCACCTCGCTGGTGAGCGCGACTTGGAAAAGCTGCATGAGCAGCGCCACCTCCTCGGCCGGACGCCGCCAGTTCTCCGAGCTGAACGCGAACAGGGTGAGAAACCCGATGCCGCGCTCGCCGCAGGCGCGCACCGTGGCGCGCACCGACTCCACGCCGCGGCGGTGCCCGGCGATGCGCGGCAGGTGCTGGCGCTTGGCCCAGCGGCCGTTGCCGTCCATGATGATGGCGACGTGGCGCGGCACGTCCAGCGCCGGCGGGATCGCCCGCGTGGAGCTTTCGTGCGTCATACCGCGAGCAGCTCCTTTTCCTTCTCGGCGAGCAGCCGGTCGATGTCGGCGATGTGCCGGTCGGTCATCTTCTGCACCTCGTTCTGCGCCGCGCGCTCGTCGTTCTCGGAGACGTCCTTTTTCTTCAGCGCATCCTTGAGGTGGGTGTTGGCGTCGCGCCGCAGGTTGCGCACCGCGACGCGCGCGTTCTCGGCCTCGTGGCGCACCACCTTGATGAGCTCCTTGCGCCGCTCCTCGGTGAGCGCCGGCATCGGCACCCGCACGGTCTCGCCCTGGCTGGCCGGGTTGAGCCCGAGGTCGGCGTCGCGGATCGCCTTCTCGACCGCCTGCGCCATTTTCTTCTCGAACGGCGTGACGCCGATGGTGCGCGAGTCGAGCAGGGTGACCTTGGCCACCTGGTTGAGGGGGGTAGGCGAGCCGTAGTAGTCGACCATCACGTGGTCGAGGATTCCGGTGTGCGCGCGCCCGGTGCGCACCTTGGCGAGGTCGGCCCTGAAGGCCTGCACGCTCTTGTCCATCTTCTGGTCCGTGGTCTTCTTGAGCTCCGTGATCACCATGGCCTCCTCATCATACGTGAACCAATGTTCCCTCGTCCTCGCCCAGCACCACGCGCCGCAGCGCGTCCTTCTTGAAGATGCTGAAGACATTGATCGGCAGCTTCTGGTCGCGGCACAGCGTGAGCGCGGTCGCGTCCATCACCCTCAGGTTGCGCGCGATCGCCTCGTCGAAGCTGATCTTCGTATAGCGCTCGGCGTGCGGGTCGCGCTTGGGATCGGCGGTGTAGACGCCGTCGACCTTGGTGGCCTTGAGCACGATCTCCGCGCTGTTCTCGCTGCCGCGCAGGGCGTCGGCGGTGTCGGTGGTGAAGAACGGGTTGCCGGTGCCGGCGGCGAAAATCACCACCTTGCCCTCCTCCAGGTAGCGGATCGCCTTGCCGCGGATGTAGGGCTCGACCACCTGCTCGATGTTGAGCGCCGACTGCACGCGGCTCGCGATGCCGGCCTGGCGCATGGCGTCCGACAGGGCAAGCGCGTTCATCACCGTGGCGAGCATGCCCATGTAGTCGGCGGTGGCGCGGTCCATGCCGGCCGCGCCCGGGGCGAGGCCGCGGAAGATGTTGCCCCCGCCGATCACCACCGCCATCTCCACGCCCAGCCGCGACACCTGCGCGACTTCCGCGACGATGGTCTCGATGGTCTGGCGGTTGATGCCGAAAGGATCGTCCCCCATCAGGGCCTCGCCCGAGAGCTTCAGGAGAATCCTTTTGTACTTGGGAGTCACTGCTGCGCCGCGCCGCTCATCCCGGTCAGTGCGCCTTTCCCGCCTGCGCCATCACCTCGGCCGCGAAATCGTCCGAGCGCTTCTCGATGCCTTCGCCCACCACCAGGAAGGCATACGCATGCACCCGGGCCTTCTTCGCCGCCAGCATCTTCTCGACGCTCTGCTTGTCGTCCTTGACGAACGGCTGCCCCATGAGCGTGATCTCGCCCAGGAACTTGTTGTGCGAGCCCTCCACCATCTTGGCCGCGATCTCGGCCGGCTTGCCCGACTCCTTCGCCCGCGCCAGCTGGATCTCGCGCTCGCGCGACACCACGTCGGCAGCCACCTCGCTTTTCGACAGGAACTGGGGCTTGTAGAACGAGATGTGCATCGCCACCTCCGTGCCCACCGGCTCGGGGCCCTCGTAGTCCACCAGCACGCCGATCTTCGCGCCGTGCAGGTACAGGGCGAGCTGCCCCTTCGCCTGCACGCGCTTGAAGCGGCGGATGGTCATGTTCTCGCCGATTTTCTGGATGAGTGCCTGCCTCCTGGCCTCCACCGTGGTCCCCAGCAGGTCGATCGAGGCGAGCTCGTCGACGTTCGCGGGATTGCGCGTCGCCACGATCTCGGCCAGCGACTTGGCGAAGGCGACGAAGTCCTCGTTCTTCGCCACGAAGTCCGTCTCGGAGTTGAGCTCGACCAGCGCGCCGACCTTGCCATCGGCCGAGCGCCACGCGCCGATCACGCCTTCGGCCGCGATGCGGCTGGCGGCCTTGCTCGCCTTCGCGCCGCTCTTGATGCGCAGCAGCTCCTCGGCCTTCTTCAGGTCGCCGCCCGCCTCGGTGAGGGCCTTCTTGCACTCCATCATCCCGAGCCCGGTGAGCTCGCGCAGCTCCTTCACCAGGCCTGCACTGATTTCCGCCATCCTTGCCAAGCTCCTTGCAGTTTGAAAAAAAGGGGCGCTGGGCCCCTTTTTGCCGTGCGACTCCGGGCGCCGTTACCGGCCGCCCTCTTCCTCTTCCACCTCGACGAACTCGTCTTTCGAGGCCGAGACCACTTCCTCCAGCGACTGGTTGCGGCCCTCGAGCACCGCGTCGGCCATGCCGCGCGCGTACAGGCGGATGGCGCGGCTGGAGTCATCGTTGCCCGGGATCACGTAGTCGATGCCGGCAGGGTTGTGGTTGGTGTCGACCACGCCGATCACCGGCACGCCCAGCTTGTTCGCCTCGGCCACCGCGCCCTTCTGGTAGCCCACGTCGATGATGAACAGCGCGTCGGGCAGGCTGGAGAGC
Source organism: uncultured bacterium (assembly GCA_965233185.1). Taxonomy (GTDB): domain Bacteria; phylum Pseudomonadota; class Gammaproteobacteria; order Burkholderiales; family SG8-39; genus SCGC-AG-212-J23. The sequence goes on along the minus strand of CBDDSA010000020.1, from coordinate 31,569 downwards.
TCCTTGATGCCGCCCAGCGAGCGGTTGAGCTTCTCCATCTCGCGTTGCAGACCGAGCGCTTCCTTCTTGCTCATGCGCTCGAAGGTGCCGTCCTGCTGCATCGATTCCAGCTCCTTCAGGCGCTTGATGGACTGCTTCACGGTCTTGAAGTTCGTCAGCATGCCGCCGAGCCAGCGGTAGTCCACGAACGGCATCTGGCAGCGCAGCGATTCCTCGCGCACGATCTCGCGCGCCTGGCGCTTGGTGCCCACGAACAGCAGGTTGCCGCGGTTGGCGGCGAGCTGGCGCGCGAACTTGAGCGCTTCCTGGTACAGCGCCAGGGTCTTTTCCAGGTTGATGATATGGATCTTGTTGCGGTGGCCGAAGATGTACGGCGCCATCTTCGGGTTCCAGTAGCGGGTCTGGTGTCCGAAATGGACGCCCGCCTCCAGCATCTGACGCATCGTGACCGACACTAAAACTCTCCTTAGGGTTGGGGTCTGCCGCGCGCTTCAGTACTCTTCGGAGTCACCCTTCGGAGCACCCTAACGGGAAGGCGCGGGAAATTTGACTTGCTGCATCGCAAATCAGGCCGAAATTCTAGCATAATCAGGCATCAATGGCCGTAGTCCTGAAGACCGCCGAGGAGCTCGAGCGGATGCGCATCGCCGGTCGCCTCGCCTCCGAGGTGCTCGACTTCATCGCGCCCCACGTCAAGCCCGGCGTCAGCACCGGAAAGCTGAACGACCTGTGCCACGACTACATGGTGCGGGTCCAGGGAACCGTGCCCGCGCCCCTGCACTACGCGCCCCCCGGCTACAAGCCGTTTCCCAAGTCCATCTGCACGTCAGTCAACCATCAGGTGTGCCATGGCATCCCGGGCGAGCGCGTGCTCAAGCCGGGCGACATCCTGAACATCGACATCACGGTGATCAAGGACGGCTTCCACGGCGACTCGAGCCGCATGTTCTGCGTCGGCGAGCCGAGCATCCAGGCGCGCCGCCTGGTGGAGGTGACGCACGAGTGCATGTGGCTGGGCATCAAGCAGATCCGCCCGGGCGCGCGCCTGGGCGATCTGGGCGCGGCGATCCAGGCCCATGCCGAGAAGCACGGCTACTCCGTGGTGCGCGAGTTCTGCGGCCACGGCATCGGCCGCAAGTTCCACGAGGAGCCGCAGGTCCTGCACTACGGGCGCCCCGGCACCGGCATGCCGCTCGAGCCGGGCATGACCTTCACCGTGGAGCCGATGATCAACGCCGGCCGCGCCGGCATCCGCGAGCTCGCCGACGGCTGGACCATCGTCACCAAGGACCACAGCCTGTCGGCGCAGTGGGAGCACACGGTGGCGGTGACGGCGACCGGCTTCGAGGTGCTGACGGTTTCCGCGGGCTCGATGGCCGAGCCCGCCGTCCTCGGGCAGTAGATGCTGCGCGACGAAGTCGCGGCCGAGCGCCAGGCGCTGCGCGAGGCGTACTTCGCGCATCCGAGCCCGCGGGCGCTGCTGCAGCGGCATGCGCGCCTGGTCGACCGCGCGACACGCGAGGTCTGGTCGCAGGCCGGGCTCGCCGGCGCCGCCCTGGTCGCCACCGGCGGCTATGGCCGCAGCGAGCTCTACCCCTGCTCCGACATCGATCTCCTGGTGCTGCTGCCGCAGGACGCCTCGCAGGAGCAGCGCGAGCGCGTCGAGCGGCTCATCACCACCCTGTGGGACACGGGCCTCGAGATCGGCCACAGCGTGCGCACCGTGGCCGAGTGCGTGGAGGCCGCCGCGGCCGACATCACCATCCAGACCACGCTGCTGGAGGCGAGATTCCTGTCAGGCAGCAGAACGCTGTACCGGGAGCTCGCCGGTGCCCTTTCGGTCGACCCCGCCGCTTTCTACAAAGCGAAGAAGCTCGAGCAGGAGCAGCGTCACGCCAAGCACCAGGACACGCCTTACGCGCTCGAGCCCAACCTGAAGGAAGCCCCGGGCGGCCTGCGCGACCTGCATACCATCCGCTGGATCGCGCGCGCCGCGGGCATCGGGGCGCATTGGGCCGACCTCGTCGCGCACGGCCTCATCGAGCGCGGCGAGGCGCGCCAGCTCGCGCGCTACGAGGCGGCGTTCCAGGACATGCGCATCCGCCTGCATTACCTCGCCGGGCGGCGCGAGGACCGCATCGTGTTCGACTTCCAGGGCGCGCTCGCCGCGCAGTTCGGCGACCGCGACACGCCCGAGCGGCGCGCGAGCGAGGCGATGATGCAGCGCTACTACCGGGCGGCGAAAACCGTGACGCAGCTCAACACCATCGTGCTGCAGAACATCGGCGCGCACCTTTTCCCCGAGCAGGCCGGCTCGAGATTCCTGAATGAAAGGTTCCTGATCCGCGGAGAGCTGCTCGAGACCGCCGACGAGAAGCTCTTCGAGCGCGAGCCGAGCGCCATCCTCGAGAGCTTCCTGCTCATGATGCAGCATCACGAGCTGCGCGGCATGAGCGCACCCACGCTGCGCGCCCTGTGGCGCGCGCGCCGGCAGGTGAACACGAAGTTCCGCCGCGACCCGCTCGCGCGCCTGCTGTTCCTGCACATCCTGCAGCAGCCGCGCGGCATCGTGCACGAGCTCCGCCGCATGAACCAGTACGGCATCCTCGGGCGCTACCTGCCGGAGTTCGGCAGCATCGTCGGGCAGATGCAGCACGATCTTTTCCACGTCTACACCGTGGACCAGCACATCCTGATGGTGCTGCGCAACCTGCGCCGCTTCACCATGCTGGAATTCGCGCACGAGTTCCCGCTCTGCAGCGAGCTCATGAGCGGCTTCGAGCGCCACTGGCTGCTGTACGTCGCCGCGCTGTACCACGACATCGCCAAGGGGCGCGGCGGCGACCATTCCGAGCTGGGCTCCAGGGACGCGCGCAATTTCTGCAAGGCCCACGGCCTTTCCCGGGAGGACGAAGAGCTGGTCGCGTTCCTGGTCGAGAAGCACCTCGCCATGTCGCACGTGGCGCAGAAGCAGGACGTGCACGACCCGGAAGTGGTGCGCGCCTTCGCCGAGCAGGTGGGCACGGAACGGCGGCTGGTCGCGCTGTACCTGCTGACGGTGGCCGACGTGCGCGGCACCAGCCCCAAGGTATGGAACGCCTGGAAGGCGAAGCTGCTGGAGGATCTGTTCCGCGCCGCGCGCCGCGTGCTGACCGGCGAGCCGCTGGCGCGCGACGCGGCGCTCGCCGAGAAGCAGGCCGAGGCGACGCGCCTGCTGCGCCTCTACGCGCTGTCCGACGCGGTCAAGGACCGCCTGTGGGCGCAGCTCGACACCGCCTACTTCCTGCGCCACGACGCCCAGGAAATCGCCTGGCACACGCGCAGCCTGCACTACCGGGTGGATACGCCCAAGCCGGTGGTGAAGGCGCGCCTTGCGCCCTTCGGCGAGGGCCTGCAGGTGATGATCTACACCCCGGACCGGGAGTCCCTGTTCGCGCGCATCTGCGGCTACTTCGAGCGCGCCGGCTTCAACATCGTCGAAGCGAAGGTGCACACCACGCGTAACGGCTACGCCCTGGACACGTTCCTCGTCATGGGGCAGGGCCAGGGCCTGCACTACCGCGACATGATCGCTCTCATCGAAGCCGAGCTTGCCGAGGAAGTCCAGTCCGAGGTCCCGCTCGGCCCGCCGCGCGGCGGCCGCCTTTCGCGCCGCGTGCGCCACTTTCCCATCTCGCCTTCGGTGGACATCCGCCCCGACGAGCGCGGCTCGCTGCACGCCCTCAACATCGTCGCCAGCGACCGCCCGGGCCTGCTCTACGGCCTCGCCCGCACCCTCGCCCGCTACAAGCTCAACCTGCACACCGCCCGCATCAACACCCTGGGCGATCGCGCCGAGGACGTGTTCCTGGTCTCTGGCGAAGCCCTCGGCAACTCAAAGAGAGTGCTGCAGCTGGAGCAGGATCTCCTCCAGGAGCTCAGCCTCCAGCCCGCCGTTCCTGCCTTGGAAACAGCACTGCGGTAGGAAGTCAAAGAAAAGGCCGGCGAAGCAAATCGCCGGCCTTAAGTTGTATCGCTTAGTTGCGGTCTAGCGCGCTGCCGTAAGCCCTTTCCAACCCGTACCTATGATGGGCAGTTCGAGGTGGGAAGCGCGGATGCGGTTCTGGTGGATAGTAATGAGAGCGGGGAATGGACTCTCCCCGGGCCCTTGAACGTACCCCGCTGCGCCGGACTTAGGCCCACCGGCAAGATCGAGCCGGATGCGATGCCCAGCCTGGAAAACGTACGACGTGGGCCAGATTTCCATCTCGTATTTCTGGATGACGCCAGGCTGAGGCAGAGTCGGGGCCGAGCGATCATGCGCATGGGAAGCGTTAAGGTAACCGACGGTTACCTGGGTCGAGCTCCCGTCCGGCGCGACGTCGGTGATCTGCGCCACGAAATCGGCATCGGTGCCGCCGACTTCGGCCCAGAACGTAAGTTTGCTCCGTCCGGTAACTTCGGTCGGCACCTCTAGCGCCTGCGTGGTCCAGGTCAGGACGTTCGCTTCGTCTGCCCGCTGATCTCCCTTAAACGTGCCCGACCCGCTGCTGCGTCGCGTGGCCAGAAAGGGCCCGGTCATCGGCGAGTAGCTGATCGATGCGGATGGATCATTGACCGCAGGGCCATCTGAACGCAAGGAACCGTCGTTCAGGCTCACGGCAGAGCCGCTCTGCAGGCTGCGCAGGTAAAGCTTCGCGGTCTTTGTGTCCGGGATCGGCCAAGCCTTCTCCAGGCGCCATTGATCGACGCCCTGGACGTAGATCAGCGCCCGGTGGTTCTTATCGAAGCCGTTGTCCACACCGCTGAGGAAGCGGTCCATCCACATCGCCCGGTACTCTTCAACGCTGTACGGGACGAGCGTCGGTCTTGGCGTGCTGTGAGCACCCCCGCCGATGATGATCATGTGGCGGCCCGCGACCATCTCCTCAAACGCCTTGATGCTCGCCGGCGAGATGTAGTCGTTGAAGTTCGCCATCACGAGCGCCGAGATGCCATCGCCTGCGAGGTTCCGATGGTCCCGTTCGGTCGTCGTGCGTGAGACCCAGAACTCGTCGAAATCACGGTGCGCTGCGGCGGTGCCGTACTCCGCGGGTCCGCGAGCTATGCGGCCCGGACCCGGCAGCATGCCGCCGGGATACCACAGATACTCGTAACAGTTGCCGCAAGCGACGACCGGGATGATTGCCTTGAGCGACGGCGGCACTTCCTTCGCCGTGAGGAGCTGGCTGATGCCGAGCAATGAGGTGCCAACCATGCCGACCTTGCCATTGCACCACGGTTGCTTCGCCATCCATTCGACGATGTCGTAACCGTCATTCCCGAACTCGTTATAAAGATTGGCTTCGCCGCCGGAGTTTCCCGAGCCACGCAGCCTGACGTGGAGCCCGGCGTAGCCGCGTCTGGCCAGGTCCACCAGGTCGGCATCCGGGTTGGGACGTCCGTATCCATCCGCACTCAGCACGCATCCCTTGGGAGCATCCGGAACGCCCTGGGGCAACAGGAGTTGCGCGCCAAGCTGCGTGCCGTCCCGCGTCGTAAAGAAGAAATCTTCCTGATGGTAGTCATAGCGTGCAGACGAGGTAATGGGCGGCAGCTCTCCTTGGACCCAATCTCGGCCCTCCGTGCCGGCACCTTTGTCTGCTGCAGTGCCGAAAAGCGGGAATAGCAGGAGCAGCGCAAGGAAGAAGCTTGATCCGCTTCGGCACCGCGACAGGAACTGGGTTTTCGGTCTCATTGGCTCCTCCTGAACTGCGTTGGTGTAGGTCTATCATGAGGAGTGTCGTGCCCGACACACACTCCGTGGAAGATTATTCCCCAACAATAGCTGGCGGGAATTGCCGTTTCGACAAGCCGGCTTTCGCCGTCTGCGAACGCGACAAGCGGATGAATGATCATTCCTGACCTAGCTTCGCTCTCACTCTTTCTGCACGCAGTGGAGTCGCGCAGCCTCAGTAAGGCCGCGCAGCGCTCGCACCTCGCGCTGGCGGCAGCAAGCCGCCGTATCGCGCATCTCGAAAAGATGCTCGGAGTTTCGCTTCTCGAGCGCTCCAGCCGAGGCGTGAAACCGACGCTCGCCGGCACCGCGCTTGCGGTGCATGCGCGACAGATCCTGCAGAACGTCGGGCGCCTCAATGCCGAACTGGCCGAATACGCGAGCGGTATCAAGGGCCGCATCCGCCTTCACGCCAACACGTCCGCTCTGACCCAGTTTCTGCCCGCGCAGCTCGCCTCGTTCGCCGCGAAATTTCCGGACATTCGTCTCGAGCTCGAGGAGCAGCGCAGCCTCGCCATTGTTCAATCCATCGCCCAAGGCGCCGCCGACATCGGTATTAGCGTCAAAGGGCCGCCCACCGAAGGTCTGGAAACCTTTTCCTACCGGAGAGACGAGCTGGTTGCGTTGCTGCCGAAGTCGCATCCTGTTCGCGTTCGAAGCATTGCCTTCGAGCGCTTGCTTGATTACGACTTCGCATGCCTGGAAAGCAGTACCTCCATAAGCCAAGCCCTGATCGCGGCCGCAACCGCTGCTAACCGGCCCCTGCGGCTACGCGTGCAGGTGTGGAGCTTCGAGGCGATGTGCGGGATGGTTCAGGCCGGCCTTGGTATCGGCATCCTGCCCAATATCGCCGCAAGGACCTTTGGCAGGCCGCTCGGGCTGCGCGTCGTGGCGCTAAGCGATGCTTGGGCCCGGCGCGAGCATCTTATCTGCGTGCGTGATCTCAAAGGTCTACCGCCCCACGCACGGTGGCTTGTTCAGCATTTGACCTCCTAGGCCGGGCACGCGCTTAGCCCTGGCGCTATTGCGCCGCAATAAGGGAACAGCGCTTGCTCTATGGAAAGGGTCCAATCAATGGAGCGAGGCTTCATCATGAAACTCATTTATTCGCTGCTCGTTGCGGCGCTGGCGGCCGTGGCTATGGCCACGGCGTCGGCTGCCGATTCCCCTTTCGTCGATTCGCAGACCGTCAGGCAGGTGCAGAAGACCCTGAACGACCGCGGCTTTCGCACCGGCGGCGTCGACGGCCGCATGGGCCCGCAAACGCAGGCCGCGCTGGTGAACTTCCAGCGCTCGGAGAAGCTGCAGCCCACCGGCAAGCTCGATAGCCCTACCCTGGCCGCGCTCGGCCTGCAGGAATCTGGCGGCACGCTCGGATACAGTCCGGAGATCATCCGGAAAGTGCAGCAAACGCTGAACGCGCGCGGCTATAAAGCCGGCGCGCCGAACGGCAAGCTCGGCGAGACCACGCGCAACGCCCTGCGCGCATTCCAGAAGTCCGAGAACATCCAGGCCAGCGGGCGCCTCAATTCGCGCACGTTGTCGGCGCTCGGCATCGCGGAAGGCGCGGCTTCCGCCGGCAGCACCGCCCCCGCCTCCCGCGACACGATCCGCGAAGTGCAGCGCAAGCTCGCCGAGCGGGGATACCGGCCCGGCTCGGCCGACGGCATCATGGGCCGCGCCACCCGCGCCGCGCTCATGGAATTCCAGCGCAAGGAGAACCTGGCGGTCACCGGCCGCGCCGACCGGCAGACGCTCGAGGCGCTCGGGGTGTAGCGAACCACGGCACGCAGGGCCGCTCGGAGCATGCGCGCAACCGAGCGGCCGATTTCCTGATTCCGTCACCCGTGGAAACATCACGAGGCGTTATGGGCTCCGTCCGCAAAACTGCCGCGCACCGCCGCCTCAAGCTTGAAGAGCTCATAGCCAAGATTGAGCAGATTGAGCAGCAAGCCGCGCTCACACTCCACGAGTACCCCCGTGGCCACACGCTCGAGCGCCAGCGCCTTGTGATGGCTCTGGCAAAGCAGGTTCTGGTGGACCAGCTGGAATCCGGCGAACGGCAGCCTCGCCACCTGCGATCCGTAGGGCCCGAGGACCGCTAAGTCTGCATGTCGCTTAGCGGTGACATGAAAATCAGGAGACGATGACAGCCGGGCCCTGCTAGGGTTGTCCCTTGGCGCGGCTATGATGCGATGTCAATTCAAATAACTAGACACGTCATTCCGCAGGAGGGGAGCGCATGGGGACGATCCACAGCCTCAAGTCCGTACGGGAGCCGAAGCGCCGCGTGCTGATCGTCGAGGACAACCTCGATGCCGTGCACTCCATGGCTGCGCTCATAAGGATGATGGGCCACGACGTTCAGTTCGCCATCAACGGGTTTGCCGCCCTGGATGTTGCAAGACGCTTCCGACCCGAAGTCATCCTGCTCGATATCGGTCTTCCCGACTTCAAGGGCTACAACATCGCGCGGCAACTGAAGTGGGAGCCCGATCTGGCCAACACCCGGATCATCGCGATAACCGGGCGCTCCATGGACGAGGTGCGGCAGAAGGCGCTCGACGCCGGCTGCGAGCTGGTCTTCGCCAAGCCGATGGACCCGATGAAGCTCGAAGAGCTCCTCGCCGAGCGCTGAGCGCTGCTCGGCTTCACCAATAAAGGACCAGTACCAGCGCGATCGCAGCGAGGCCCCACAATGCGATCAAGCCTGCCTGGAGCAGCCGACCGCGGTAGCCCGAGGCGGCGCCCATGAAACGGGACAGTCCCGGCTCGCGCTGAAACCTGTTGGACGTGTCGTATTGGTAGTGGTCTTGCGGCATGGCGGGTTCAATCACCAGCCAAGGGCGCGGCTAGTCGCACTGCAGGTATTCCTTGCCATAGCCGCGAAGCACCGGGGAGCCGCTCGAGTTCAGCGCGAGCTGCAGCGGCTCGCGCGCCCATCGCGTGCCGTCGCGGGAGAACTCCAGGATTTCGTTCTGCACGCGCCACCGTGCGAGCTTGCCGGGCGCCTGGTTGATCACGCCGTCCGACCTGAACTGCAGGCGCTCTTTGCTCACCTGGCCGCTGATGGTGTAGGCGGAGCTGCACCAGGCGTTCTGCATCAGCGCATTGCCCAGCCTGCCGCCCTGCGGCGCAATCTTCACCGGCAATTTCGCGAGGCGCAGCGTGGTGGCGCGCTTCGGGTTGGGCTTGCCGCCCACATCCGGCTCGGTGAGCACGAGGCTCAGATCCTCGCCCTTGAGGCGGCCCGTCAGATAGAGCATGCCGAACGCGTTGCCGGCCGTGCCGCGCAGCTCTTCGTCAGCGCTGCGCGCCCGTACTTCCAGGCTGGTGCTTCCGTGGCCGGTGAGCGTCCCGTTCACCCGCTGCTCGCCTTCGTGGGCGAGCGTCAGGGTGACGGTGCCGCCCGAAGGATTCTTGGCGGTGTAGGTGCCGCCGTAGTCCTGGGCAAACGCCGCACTGCAGACCAGCAGCGCCGCGGCGTACAGGCAGGTCGCTCGTAGCATGGAAAAGCCTCCCGGAAGAGCGTTTTGTCCATGCTACGCGCTGCGCCGCTCACCCGCCCACGGCATATATCACGCTGCTCTAGTCTTCGACCGGCAGCTCCTGCCCCGGAAACAGCGCTTCGTTGAAGCCGAAGCGCGTGAAGTCTCTTATGCGCATCGGGTAGAGCACGCCGTCGAGGTGGTCGACCTCGTGCTGGACGACGCGGGCGTGGAAGCCGGAGACTTCGCGCACGAAGCGCTTGCCGTGCTCGTCGTAGCCCGAGTACTTGAGCCTGGTGTAGCGGGGGACCCAGCCGCGCATGCCGGGGACCGAGAGGCAGCCTTCCCAGCCCTCCTCCATGTCGTCGGAGAACGGGGTCAGGGTGGGGTTGATGAGCACGGTGTCGGGCACTTCTCCGACATCGGGGTAGCGCGGGTTGCCTTTCACGCCGAAGATCACCACGCGCAGGCCGACGCCGATTTGCGGGGCGGCGAGGCCGGCGCCGTTGAGGTGCGCCATGGTGTCGCGCATGTCGCGCAGGAGGATTTTGAGATCTTCGGAATCGAAATCCTCGACCGGCAGCGATTTCTGCCAAAGCCGCGGGTCGCCCATGCGCAGCACGTCCCGGATCATTGCTCGCAGAGCTTCTCGATGATTTTGCGCACGCGGCCCATGGCTTCGTCCAGCACCTCGCCGATCTTGTCGAGCGGCACGGCACGCTGGCTGTCGCCGCGGCCGGCGGCGTAGTTGGCGACCACGGCGATGGTGGCGTACTCGAGGCTGATCTCGCGCGCGAGCACGGCTTCGGGCATGCCGGTCATGCCCACGAGGTCGGCGCCGTCGCGCTCGAGGCGGTTGATCTCGGCGGCGGTTTCCAGGCGCGGACCCTGGGTGGCGGCGTACACGCCGCCGTCGAAGATCTTTTCGCCGCAGGCGGCGGCCGCCTTGAGGAGCGCTTTCCTCAGCGTGGCCGAGTACGGCTCGGTGAAGTCGATGTGGTTTACCGGCACGCCGGCACCCTCGAAATAGGTGGAAGCGCGGCCCCAGGTGTAGTCGATCACCTGGTGGGGCAGCAGGAGCTGGCCCGGGAAGCAGTCCTTGCGGATGCAGCCCACGGAGGCTACCGACACCACGGTGTCGGCGCCCGCGTCCTTCAGCGCCCACAGGTTGGCGCGATAGTTGACCTCGTGCGGCGCGATGGTGTGGCCGTAGCCGTGGCGCGCGAGGAAGATGACGTCGCGCCCGCGGATGCGCCCCAGGGTCAGCGCGCCGGAGGGCTCGCCGTAGGGCGTGCGCGCCACTTTGCGCTGGGTCACTTCCATGATGCCGAGCTTGGAAAGGCCGCTGCCGCCGATGATTGCAAGCGATGCCACGTCAGTCCCTCATCGCCCGGATCTCGGGCAGGTTGCGCCAGAAGCCCTTGGCATCCATGCCGCAGCCGAACACGAAGCGGTCGGGAATGCGCAGTCCGACGAAGTCGGGCTTGATCGGCTTGGGCTTGTCCAGCACCTTCTCCACCAGCACCGCGCAGTAGAACTGCGTCGCGCCGAGCGCGAGCAGGCGCTCGCGGATCACGCTCATGGTCTCGCCGTGGTCGAGGATGTCGTCCAGAACCAGCACCGCGCGCCCCTTCGCCAGGCCGGGCGGGGACACCTTCCAGTCCACGCCGGCGCCGCGCGTGGCCGCGCCGTAGCGCGAGGCGTGGATGTAGTCGAAATCCAGCGGAAAGCGCAGCAGCGGCAGCACCTGGCCGGCGAACACCACCGCGCCCCCCATGACGGCGAGCACCAGCGGGTAGGCGCCGGACAGACGCTGCTGGACTTCGTGGGCGACGCGGCGAACCGCGGCCTGGACTTCCTCAGCGCCCGCGACCAGGTCGGAGTCCTCGAGGAAGGCCCAGGCCTCGTTGAGGTCGGGCATTCCTAAAGTTTATCGGTTCTTCAGGTAGCGAGCGAAGTCCTCGCCGATCTCGGCGTGGCGTACGCCGTACTCCACGGTCGCCTGCAGGTAGCCGAGCTTGGAGCCGCAATCGAAGCGCCGCCCGGGCAGGCGCACCGCCAGGACGCGCTCGTGCGGCAGCAGCTTGGAGATGGCGTCGGTAAGCTGGATCTCGCCGCCCGCCCCGGGCGTCACCTCGGCGAGCAGCTCGAAGATGCGGGGCGTGAGCACATAGCGCCCGATGACCGCCAGGTTGGAGGGCGCGTCGGCGGGCTTTGGCTTCTCGACCATGCCGCGGATGCGCGCCAGGTCGCCTTTCATCTCGTCGATGGTGACGATGCCGTAGCTTTGCGTCTGGTCGCGCGGCACCTCCTCCACGCCGAGGAGCGAGGCGTTCTCGCGCGCGAAGATCTGCGCCATGCGCGCGAGGGCCGGCGGCTCCGAGTCCATCAGGTCGTCGGCGAGGATCACCGCGAAAGGCTCGTTGCCGACGATGTTCTGCGCGCACAGCACCGCGTGGCCCAGGCCGAGCGGCTCGGCCTGCCGGGTATAGATGCAGCGCACGCCTTCGGGCAGCACCGAGCGCGTCATGTCGAGCAGCGCTTCCTTGTTCTTGCGCTCGAGCTCGGTTTCCAGCTCGTAGGCCTTGTCGAAGTGGTCCTCGATGGCACGCTTGTTGCGCCCGGTGATGAAGATCATCTCGGTGATGCCGGCCGCCGCCGCCTCCTCCACCGCGTACTGGATGAGCGGCTTGTCGACGACCGGCAGCATCTCCTTGGGGCTCGCCTTGGTGGCCGGCAGGAACCGGCTGCCCAGCCCGGCCACGGGGAATACGGCTTTTCTGAGTTTCACGGTGTCTTGAGCCACTCCAGGAATTGCGCTTCGTCCATCACCTTTACGCCAAGGCTGCGGGCTTTGTCCAGCTTGCTGCCGGTCTCCTCGCCCGCCACCACGAAATCGGTCTTCTTGGATACCGAGCCGCTCACCTTGTGGCCCAGGGCTTCCAGCCGCGCCTGCGCTTCGTCGCGCGTCATGGAGGAGAGGCTGCCGGTCAGCACGAAGGTCTTGCCCGTCCCCGGGGCGGCCGCAGCCGCGGGCGCGGGCGGTTCCTTGAGGCGCACCGCGGCGGCCAGCCGCTCGATGACCTCCCGGTTGTGCGGCTCGTGGAAGAACTTCTGCATGCTGTCCATGAGTTCGGGCCCTATGCCTTCCAGCGGCACCTCCAGCAGCGGCTCGCCGCGCTTCTTGAGCTGGGCATTCTGCTTGCGCACCGCCTCCTTGTCTGCCGCAAGCGTAGGCCAGTCGGCTTGCGCCAGCGCCGGCAGCGAGCCGAAATGGCGCGCCAGGATTTTCGCCACCTCTTCCCCTACGCCGGGGATGCCGAGCGCGAAGACGAAGCGGTGCAGCTCGGCGTCGCGCGACCGGTCGATGCTTTTGACCAGATTGTCCGCCGACTTCCCGCCCATGCGCTCCAGGCCCGCCAGCGTGCCGGCGTCGAGCTCGTACAGCTGCGCGAGGTTCTTCACGAGGTCGCGCTCCACCAGCTGGTCGACCAGCTTTTCCCCCAGCCCCTCGATGTCCATGGCGCGGCGCGCGGCGAAGTGCAGCAGGGTCTGCTTGCGCTGCGCCTTGCAGTAGAGCCCGCCGGTGCAGCGCGTCGCCGCCTCGCCGGGCAGGCGCACCACCGGCGAGTCGCACACCGGGCAGCGGCGCGGCATCTCGAAGCGCTCGCTGCGCGGCCCCGCGCTTCGCACGGCCACGACCTCGGGTATCACGTCGCCCGCGCGGCGCACGATCACCGTGTCGCCGGCCCACACGTCCTTGCGCCGCAGCTCGTCCTCGTTGTGCAGCGTGGCGTTGGTTACCGTCACGCCGCCCACGAACACCGGCTTCAGGCGCGCCACCGGGGTGAGCGTGCCGGTGCGCCCCACCTGGACTTCGATCGCCACCACCTCGGTGGTCTCCTCCTGCGCCGGGTACTTGTGCGCCACCGCCCAGCGCGGCTCGCGCGCCACGTACCCGAGCCGGCCCTGCAGCGCCAGGCTGTTCACCTTGTACACGACCCCGTCGATGTCGAAGGGCAGCCCGGCGCGCCTCGCCCCGATGCTGCGGTGAAATTCGCTCAAGCCCTGGGCGCCGTGCACCACGCGCCGCTCCCGGTCCACCGGCACGCCGAGGGCTTCCAGCGCCGCCAGCCGCTCGCCGTGCGTGCGCAGATCGCGCCAGCCTTCGACGCGGCCGAAGCCGTGCGCCGAGAAGCGCAGCGGCCGGCGCGCGGTGATGCGCGGATCGAGCTGGCGCACGCCGCCGGCCGCCGCGTTGCGCGGGTTGACGAAGGTTTTCTCGCCCGCCGCGCGCTGGCGCTCGTTCATGCGCTCGAAGTCCGCGCGCGTGATGTAGATCTCGCCGCGCACGTCGAGCACTGCGGGCGCTTCGCCCTCCAGGCGCAGCGGGATGCTGCGGATGGTGCGCACGTTGGGCGTCACGTCCTCGCCAGTTTCGCCGTCGCCGCGCGTCGCGGCAAGCACGAGCTCGCCGCGCTCGTAGCGCAGGTTGATCGCCAGCCCGTCGAACTTCAGCTCCGCGGCGTACTCGACCGGCGCCTCGTCGGCGGCGAGCCCGAGCTCGCGCCGGATGCGCGCGTCGAACTTCGCCGCGCCGTCGGCCTGCGTGTCGGTCTCGGTGCGGATGGAGAGCATCGGCGCTTCGTGGCGCACGGCGGTGAGCTCCTCGCGCGGCGCGCCGCCCACGCGCTGCGTAGGCGAGTCGGGCAGCGCCAGCTCGGGGTGCGCGGCCTCCAGCGCCTGCAGCTCGCGGAACAGGCGGTCGTACTCCGCGTCGGTGATCTCGGGGGCGTCCTCGACGTAGTACAGCCGGTTGTGGCGCTCCAGCTCGGCGCGCAGCGCCGCGGCGCGCTCGCTGGCCTGGTTCACGAAAACAGGCGCAGGGCGAGCGGGCTGCCGGGCTCGACGCCCAGGCTGGCGAGGCGCGCGCACGCCGAGCGCACCTGCTCGCCGATGGCGGCGAGCGAGCGCTCGTCGAGCGCCCGGCCGTTGTCGTCCACCAGGCGGCCGCCGAGCTGCCGGGCGCTGTCCACCATGGCCGCATAACCCGCGGCCGGGTCGGCCGCGCGCGGCACATCGAGCAGGAAGGTGACGCCGTCGGCGCGCGCTTCGGTGGTGAAAGGCTGCGCCGCGGGCACCTCCTTCGAGGCTATTCCCACGACATGCAATGCGACCTGGATGTCCAGGTCCGCGCAGGCGCGATCCAGCTCGCTCGCGGCCTGCAGCGCCGCGCGCATCTCGGGGGCGCTCACCGAGGCGCCGTGGCGCGCAGCGAGGCTCTCCACCTGCGCGCGGAACTCGAGCAGCTCGGCCTCGCCGATGACGCCGCGGCGGCTCACCATCTGCAGCGCGACGCGGGCGTCTGACACGCTCGCCCTTGCGCCAAAGCACGTTTCGAGCTCGGCGAGGGGCACCCCGCGCACCTCGATGACATAGTCGATGCGCGCGTCAGCGGGAGGAGCAGCGGGCGCGAAAGTGGGCTCGCGCCGCCCGGCGGGCTCGCCGGCCAGCACGTCGGCATGCGCCGAGGCGAAGCTGCGCTGCGCCTCGCGCCGCACGGCGCGCTCCTGCAGGCGGTTATAGACCAGCACAACCGCCACGACGGCGGCGCCGATGACCAGCAAGCCGAGCTGCAGGTCGGTCATGCGCCCTAGGCGGCCAGCTCCTCCCGGATGCGCAGCGCCTCGTCGATGTCCACCGCCACCACGCGCGACACGCCGGACTCGGGCATGGTCACGCCGATCAGCTGCTCGGCCATTTCCATGGAGATCTTGTTGTGGCTGATGAACAGGAACTGGGTCTGCGCCGACATGCGCTTCACCAGGTCGCAGAAGCGCTGCGTATTGCTGTCGTCGAGCGGCGCGTCGACCTCGTCGAGCAGGCAGAAGGGCGCCGGATTGAGCTGGAACAGCGAGAAAACGAGCGAGATGGCGGTAAGCGCCTTCTCTCCGCCGGAGAGCAGGTGGATGCTGGTGTTGCGCTTGCCCGGAGGGTGGGCCATCACCTGCACGCCCGCATCGAGGATCTCCTCGCCGGTCATCAGCAGCTTGGCTTCGCCGCCGCCAAACAGCACCGGGAACAGCGAGCCGAAGTGGCGGTTCACGCTCTCGAAGGTCTCGCGCAGGAGCTCGCGCGTCTCCTTGTCGATGCGGCGGATGGCGTCCTCGAGGGTATGCACCGCTTCCTCGAGGTCGGCGGCCTGCGAGTCGAGGTAGCCCTTGCGCTCGCGGCTGGTGGCGAGCTCCTCGAGCGCGGCCAGGTTCACCGCGCCCAGCTCGCCGATTGCCTGGGTGAGGCGCGTGATCTCGCCTTGCAGGGAAGCCGGGCGCGGCGCGCCCTGGGCTTCCTCGGCAAGGCGCGCCTCGTCGGCGCCCGCCTCGCGCAGCTGGGTCTCGAACTGCTCGAAGGCGAGCTGCGCGGCCTGCTCCTTCAGCCGCAGCTCGCCGATGCGCTCGCGCAGCGGCGCGACGCGTGACTCCACCTGCAGCCGCGTCTCCTCGAGCTCGCGCAAGGCGAGCGCCGCCGCCTCCACCGCGTTGCGCGCCTCGGCGAGGACGGCCTCGCAGCCGATGCGCGCTTCCACCGCGCGGTCCAGCGCCTCGCGCACCGCGGGGATAGGGTCGCTCGAGAGCTCCTGGCCGAGCCTCGCGACCTCCTGGTCGGCGCGCTCGATCTGCTGGTCGATGAGCTTCACCGAGCTGTCGATCTCGGCGATCTTGGCGCCGCACTCGCGCTCGCCGAACAGCGCATCCTGCGCCTCGCGCTCGGCCTGCTGCACGGCGCGGCGCTGATCGGCAAGCGCGCTCTCGGCCGCCACGTGGGCCGCGCGCGCGGCTTCCAGCTGCGCGCGCGCGGTCGCGATGTCGGCGCCGATGCGCTGCTGGGCGGCCTGCGACTCGGCCAGCGCCTGGTTGCCGCTTTCCATCTCGGCGTCCACCTGCTCGAGCTCGGCGCGCACCTGCGCGCTGCGCTCGCGATAGCGCTCCTGCGCCTGCACCGCCTTCAGCTGCTCGATCTGCGCATCGTGCCGCGCCTTCTCGCGCGCGCTGATTTCCGCACGCGCCGCTTCCAGCGCCGCATTGCGCTCGATCTGCTGTCCTTCGGCATGGTCGAGATTGCGCTGGGCCTCGGCGAGGCGCTCGGCCAGCCCGGAAAGGCGTCCTTCGAGGGCCTCGAGCTCGGCCTGGCGCGCGAGGATGCCGGCGTCCTCGGCGTCCGGCGCATGGAAGCTCACCGTGTGGCGGGTGAACTGGTGCCCTTCGCGGTTCACCAGCGCGGCTCCCGCGGGCAGCGCGGCGCGAACCTCGGCCGACGGCGCGGCCGACGGCGTGCCCTCGACCACGTAGACGCCCGCCAGCCAGTCCGCCACGGCGCCCGACACGGCCGGATCGGCGACATGGATCTTGGCAACCAGGGGCTCAAAGCCTTCGAGAACGCCGGAGATCTGCGCCGCGCCGCGGCCGAAAAGGCTCGCCTTCGAAGGCGGCAGATCGCCGAGCAGGCCATCCAGGCTGCCGCCCTCGGCCAGCTCCAGCGCGTGCAGGCGCTCGCGCAGCACCGCTTCGGCGGCGGTTTCCCAGCCCTGCTCGATGCGCAGCTTCTGCCACAGCGGCGGCAGGCCGCCCAGGCCGTGGCGCTCGAACCAGTCGCGCAGCGGCGCGTTGTCCTCGGTCGCCGCCTGGATCTGCCGCAGCGTAGCAATCTGCGCCTCCGCCGCCGCGTGCTCGCGCTGGGCGCTCGCCAGGTTTTCCACAAAACCCGACCTTTCTTCTTCCAGGCCGGCGACTTCCGAGACGAGCGCATCGCAGGCCTGTTGCGCGGCGCCGAGCGCGTCCTGCAGCTCGGCGAGCTGGGCCTCAAGCCCGCTCAGCGCGCCGGTGTCCGGCTCGAGCAGCGTCTCCAGCTCGCCGCGCAGCCGCTCGCGCCGCTGCTCCAGCGCCTGCCGGCCGCGCTCCAGATGCGCGAGGTTGGCCTGCTCGAGCTGCAGCCGGCTCTCGGCCTGCATGAGCTGGCTGCGCGCTTCGTTCAGGCGCTCCTGCGCGCCGCGGAACGCCTGCTCGGCCTGCGGCAGGGCCTGGTTCTCGCTCTCGAGTCTTGTCCTTGTGTCAGAAACCTTCTGCTTGGCCGTGCCGGCGCGCGCCGCCCACATGTGAAGGGCCTGCGTGAGCTGCGCGCGCTGCTCGCGCCACTGCCCGAGCTGCGCCTGGCGCTCGGTGTGCTGGCTCTCCAGGCGCTGGCGCGTCTCCTCCACGTGGCGCAGCTCGGATTCGTGGCGCGCGACCTCCGCATTGGCGGCGTAGAGGGCCGCCTGCGCCGCGTTCAGGCCGTCGCCGGCGCGGTAGTGCGCGGCGCGCGCGGTCTCGACGCGCGACTCGATGCTGCGCAGCTCGGCGTTCTCGGCCTCGAGCGCATTGGTGGCCTTGCCGATCTCCTGGGCGTGGCGCTCGCGCTCGGTCGAGGCGTCGCGCCGGCGCAGATACCACAGCAGGTGCTGCTTGAGCTGCAGCTCGCCCTGCAGCTCGTTGTAGCGCGTGGCGACGCGGGCCTGCGCTTCGAGCTTCTCGAGCTGCACGCCAAGCTCGGTGCGGATGTCGGTGATGCGCGAGAGGTTCTCGCGCGTGTCGCCGAGGCGGCTCTCGGTCTCGCGCCGGCGCTCCTTGTACTTGGAGATGCCCGCCGCCTCCTCCAGGAACACGCGCAGCTCCTCGGGCTTCGCCTCGATGACGCGCGAGATCATGCCCTGCTCGATGATGGCGTAGGCGCGCGGCCCCAGGCCGGTGCCGAGGAACATGTCGGTGATGTCGCGCCGGCGCACGTGGCTGCCGTTGATGTAGTAGCTCGACTCGCCGTCGCGCTGCAGGACGCGGCGCACCGAGATCTCGGCGTACTGCGACCACTGGCCGCTGGCGCGCCCTTGAGAATTGTCGAACATCAGCTCGACCGAGGCGCGCGCCAGCGGCGCGCGGTTCACCGAGCCGTTAAAGATCACGTCCTGCATCGAGTCGCCGCGCAGCGCGGCGGCGCGGCTCTCGCCCAGCACCCAGCGCACCGCGTCGATCACGTTCGATTTGCCGCAGCCGTTGGGCCCCACCACGCCGACCCGCTGGCCGGGCACGCGAATCGAGGTGGGATCGACGAAAGACTTGAATCCGGAAAGCTTTATTTGCGTGAGTCGCACGCAAAAAATGATACCATCTGCGCCGCTCGCTTCCCGCGATTTTCCGTGCGCTCCCGGTGCCCTCCCGTCCAAGCAAGCGCCTAGAAACGTTTGCCAATCCCGCGCCCGAGCGCGACTACCGGATCCGCATGGAAATTCCGGAGTTCACCTGCGTCTGCCCGATGACCGGGCAGCCCGACTTCGCCACGCTCACGCTCGACTACATCGCCGATCGGCTGTGCGTGGAGCTGAAATCGCTCAAGCTCTACCTCTGGTCGTTCCGCGACGAAGGCGCTTTCCACGAAGCCGTGACCAACCGCATCCTCGAGGACCTGGTGAAGGCCACCCGGCCGCGCTACATGCGGCTGGAAGCGAAGTTCAACGTGCGCGGCGGCATCTACACCAGCGTGGTCTGCGAGCATCGCAAGAAGGGCTGGCGCGCGACCGCGTGAACCCGCTCCTGGAAAAGCTTCAACCCTACCCGTTCGAAAAGCTGCGCGCGCTGCTCGCCGGAGGGGTGCCGAACGAAAAGTTCAGCCCCATCAACCTGTCCATCGGAGAGCCGAAGCATCCGACGCCGGCCCTGGTCAAGGATGCGTTGACCCAGGCCCTGGACGGGCTCGCCGCCTATCCGGCGACCGCGGGGCTGCCGGCGCTGCGCCGGGCGATGGCCGCGTGGCTTGCGCGCCGCTACGGCATCCCGGCGCCCGATCCGGAAACGCAGGTGCTGCCGGTCAACGGCACGCGCGAAGCGCTGTTCGCGTTCGCGCAGACGGTGCTCGCGCCCGGCGCGAAGGTGGTCTGCCCCAATCCCTTCTATCAGATCTACGAGGGCGCCGCGCTGCTTGCCGGGGCCACCCCGCTGTACTGCGAAAATTTCCTGGAAGTTCGGGATTGGAGCGGCGTTCAACTCGTTTATGCGTGCTCGCCCGCCAATCCGAGCGGCGCGGTGATGGACCTGGACGCCTGGAAGCGGCTGTTCGAGCTTTCCGACCGGCACGGCTTCGTCATCGCCTCGGACGAGTGCTATTCGGAGATCTATTTCGACCGTGCGCCCTTGGGGGCACTCGAAGCCTCGTCCCAACTCGGAAGAGCGGATTTCAAAAGGCTCGTCGTGTTCTCCAGCCTGTCGAAGCGCTCCAACTGCCCGGGCATGCGCTCGGGCTTCGCCGCGGGCGACGCGGCGCTGCTGAAGCAATTCCTGCTCTACCGCACCTATCACGGCTCGGCCATGAGCCTCACGGTGCAGCACGCCTCGATCGCGGCATGGGGCGACGAGCGGCATGTGGAGGAGAACCGGCGGCTGTACGCGCGGAAGTTCGAGGCAGTTCTTCCGCGAATAAAGAAACCCCTCGAGGCCGGCATGCCCCAGGGCGGCTTCTACCTGTGGATGAGAACCCCCATCGCCGACCCCGAGTTCGTGCGCCGGCTGCACGCGGAATACAATGTGCTCGTGCTTCCAGGCAGCTACCTCGCGCGCGACGCAGGCGCGGGCAACCCCGGGGACCGGCGCGTGCGCGTCGCCCTGGTGGCGCCGCTGGAGCAATGTGTGGAGGCCGTCGATCGCATGACCCGTTTCGCCGCCAGCCTATGAAGGAGCTGATCGAGGAGGCGTGGGAGAACCGCGCCGCGCTCAACCCCGGCAACGCGCCGCGCGCGCTGCGCGAGGCGGTCGAGGAGGCGCTCGCCGGCCTGGATGCCGGGCGCCTGCGGGTGGCGGAGAAATCGGGCGGCGAGTGGCTGACCCACCAGTGGCTCAAGAAGGCGGTCCTGCTGTCGTTCCGGCTGGAGGACAACCGCCGCATGGACGGCCGGCACTACGACAAGGTGCCCTCCAAGTTCGAGTCGTTCGACTTCGAAAAAGGCGGCTTTCGCGTGGTGCCGCCCGCGGCGGCGCGCCGCGGCGCCTACATCGCGAAGAACGTGGTGCTCATGCCCTCGTTCGTCAACATCGGCGCCTACGTCGACGAGGGCACCATGGTGGACACCTGGGCCACCGTGGGCTCGTGCGCACAGATCGGCCGCAACGTGCACCTGTCGGGCGGCGTGGGCATCGGCGGGGTGCTGGAGCCGCTGCAGGCCAATCCGGTCATCATCGAGGACAACTGCTTCATCGGCGCGCGCTCGGAGGTGGTCGAAGGCGTGATCGTGGAGGAAAACAGCGTGCTGTCCATGGGCGTGTTCCTCGGGCAGAGCACGCGCATCCTGGATCGCGCCACGGGCGAGGTGTCCTACGGCCGCGTGCCGGCCGGCTCGGTCGTGGTTTCGGGCACTTTGCCCTCGCCCGACGCGAGCTACAGCCTGTACTGTGCCGTGATCGTGAAGAAAGTCGACGCGAAGACGCGGGCCAAGACGAGCCTCAACGAACTGCTGCGGGGGGATTAGGGCATGTCAGCGATGAAACGGCTGTTCCAGGTGATGGCCGACAAGAAGGCCTCGGACATCTTCATCTCGGTCGGCGCGCCGATCAACATCAAGATCAACGGCGTCGCGGTCCCGGTGAACCAGGCCATCATGACCCCCGACACGGTGCGCCAGCTCCTCTACGAGATCCTCACCGAGCGCCAGATCAAGGAGTACGAGGACGAGATGGAGCTCAACACCGCGGTGGCGCTGGAGGGCCTGGGCAGCTTTCGCATCAGCGCCTTTCGCCAGAAGGGCGCGCCCGCGGTGGTGGTGCGCTACATCCCGAACCTGATCCCGCCGCTCGACAGCCTCGGCCTGCCCGAGGTGCTGAAGGAAGTGATCATGCAGAAGCGCGGGCTGATCCTGATGGTCGGCGCCACCGGCTCGGGCAAGTCCACCTCGCTTGCCGCCATGATCGATTTTCGCAACGAGCGCAAGTCCGGCCACGTCCTCACGCTCGAGGATCCGATCGAGTTCATCTTCCAGAACAAGAAGTCCATCATCAACCAGCGCGAGGTGGGCACCGACACCAAGGCCTTCGAGGTGGCGCTGCGCAATGCGCTGCGCCAGGCGCCCGACTGCATCCTGATCGGCGAGATCCGCGACAAGGCCACCATGGCGATGGCCCTCGCCTACGCCCAGTCGGGCCACCTGTGCCTCGCCACGCTGCACGCCAACAACAGCTACCACGCGATGAACCGCATCATCAACTTCTACCCGCTCGAGACGCGCCCCAGCCTGCTGCTCGACCTGGCGGCGGCGCTGCAGGCGGTGATCTCCCAGCGCCTGGTGCGCACCAAGACCGGCGCGCGCGTCGCGGCGAGCGAGGTGCTGCTCAACACGCGCAACATCTCGGAGCTGATCGAGAAGGGCGAGATCAGCGAGATCAAGGAGGCGCTGGAGAAAAGCCTGGCGCCGGGGTCGCAGACCTTCGAGCAGGCCCTGTTCAAGCTGTTCATGGACGGCAGGATCACGCAGGACGAGGCGATGGCCAATGCCGACTCGGCGAGCAACATGCTGTGGCTGATCAACCAGGCCACCGCCGGCGAGCTCAGCCTGTCGGGCGCCGGGGCGGCGCCGGCGGCGCAGCCCGGCGAGGAAGAAAACAAGGGCATGCTGTCCGGCGGCAGCGGCGCCACGTTCAACGACTTCAAGATCGACGCGAATGCCTGATTTGCAGGTGGTGGAGCTCGCCCGCGAGCTCATCGCCCGCAGGTCGGTCACCCCGGAAGACGGCGGCTGCCAGGCGCTAATCGCCCGGCGCCTGGAGGACGCGGGCTTTCGCTGCGAGTCCGTTGCCTTCGGCGAGGTCACCAACCTGTGGGCGCGGCGCGGCGCCGCGCGGCCGCTGGTGTGCTTTGCCGGCCACACCGACGTGGTGCCGCCCGGGCCGCTCGCCGAGTGGCATTCCGATCCGTTCGTGCCCACGATGCGCGAGGGCAAGCTGTACGGCCGCGGCGCGGCCGACATGAAATCCTCCATCGCCGCCTTCGTGGGCGCCACGGAGCGCTTCGTGCGGGAAAGGCCGAGCCATTCCGGCTCGATCGCCTTCCTGCTGACCTCGGACGAGGAAGGGCCGGCGCTCGACGGCACCGTGCGCATCGTCGAGCGCATGAAGGCGCGCGGCGAAACCATCGATTACTGCCTCGTGGGCGAGCCCACCTGCGTCGATCGCCTGGGCGACATGATCAAGAACGGGCGCCGCGGGTCGCTCTCCGGGCGCCTTACCGTGCGCGGCCTGCAGGCCCACATCGCCTACCCGCAGCTCGGGCGCAATCCGATCCACCTCCTCGCACCCGCGCTGGCCGAGCTCGCCGGCGCCGAATGGGACCGCGGCAACGCCGACTTCTCCCCGACCAGCTTCCAGGTCTCCAACATCCACGGCGGCACCGGCGCGACCAACGTCATCCCGAATACCGTGGTGGTCGACTTCAACTTCCGCTTCTCCACCGAAAGCACCGCCGAGGGCCTCAAGTCCCGCCTGGAGGACGTGCTGAAGAAGCACGGCCTGGATTTCGCGGTCGACTGGACGCTGGGCGGGAAGCCCTTCCGCACGCGGCGCGGCCGCCTTATCGAAGTCGTCTCTGAAGTCATCGAGAAGCATACGGGCCGCCGGCCGGAGCTCTCCACCACCGGCGGCACTTCCGACGCCCGCTTCATCGCCGACATCTGCCCCGAAGTGGTGGAATTCGGCCCGGTGAACGCCAGCATCCACAAGCTGAACGAGCATATCGAGCTCGACGCGCTCGACCAGCTCTGCGCGATCTACCTCGAGACGCTGCGCGCGCTGCTGCCTTGAAGCTGGGCGCGCTGATCGCGCAGACCGAAGCGCGGCTGCGCGCGGCGCGGCTGCACTACGGCCATGGCACCGACAATCCCCGCGACGAGGCGGCCTATCTCGTGTTGAGAGGGTTGGGCTTGCCGTTCGATGCCTCCCTGGAGCGCGAAGCCGACCCGGCCAAAGTCGAAAAGCTCGTCAGGCAGAGAATCGACAAGCGCATCCCGGTTGCCTACCTCTTGAAGGAAGCCTGGCTGGACGGCGTGCCGTTCTACGTCGACCGGCGCGTCATCATCCCCCGCTCGCACATCGCCGGGCTTCTCGCAAAGAAGCCGCACCCCGGTCCCGTGCGCCGTGTGCTCGACCTGTGCACGGGCTCGGGCTGCCTGGCGATCCTCGCGGCGCGCGCCTTTCCGCGCGCGCGCGTGGATGCAGCCGACGTCTCGGCGGCGGCGCTCGCGGTGGCGCGCATCAATGTCCGCCGGCATGGCTTGGAAAGGCGCGTGCGCCTGGTGCGTTCCGATCTGTTTTCCGGGTTGGAGGAAGGAAACTACGACGTCATCGTCTCGAATCCCCCGTACGTCACCGTGGCGGCGATGCGGCGGCTGCCGCCCGAATACCGCTATGAGCCGGGCCTTGCGCTCGCCGCGGGCCGCGACGGCCTGGATCTCGTCGCGCGCATCGTCGAGGAGGCGCCCGCGCAGCTTGCGGCGGGGGGCGTGCTGGTGTGCGAAGTCGGCGACCGCCGCAGGGCGGTGGAGCGGCGCTTCAGGCAGGCGCCGCTCATCTGGCCGCAGGACGAAGTCTTCGTCCTACATCGGTGAATCGCACATCGCGAACAGCGCCTGGGCGCGCTCGATCGCGTCCTGCAGCTTCGCCACGCCCTGGGCGATCCCGGCACGGCCCTCCAGCGTCTCGGACAGGCCGGAGCGCGCACGGCTGCTGATCTGCCTGAGCAGGCTCGCCTCGTGCGACAGCTTGAATTGCACGAGCGACTTCTCGCCCTCGTGGCGCATGGCGTCGCGGATCTCGGCGAGCATCACCGTGCGGCCCAGGCGCTCGTGCAGGATGATGAGCTGCTGCACCAGGTGCTCCACCCGGTTCGCCTCAGGCCTGCTGGCGAGCGACTCGCCGTAGGCCGCCAGCCCGAACACGCCCTGCTGCAGCTCGCCGGTGAGCCGCTCCATGACGCCGCGATCGATGCGCGAGCCGCAAGCGCTTGCGAGCGCCGCCTGGCTGGCGCAGAGCAGTGCTAGGGCGAGGAAGAGGCGCACCATGCGGCACGACATGCAAACGCCGTACCGCCGTAAAGATGGGGTGACCGATGGGATTCGAACCCACAACAACCGGAATCACAATCCGGGACTCTACCTTTGAGCTACGGTCACCGTAGCCTGCTCGCATTTCTGGCCTGCCCGGCGCGACTCGAACGCGCAACCCCCAGCTTAGAAGGCTGGTGCTCTATCCGGTTGAGCTACGGGCAGCTTAGCCGGGCAAAACCTGACGCTGTATCTCGACGCCCCGCCCGCGCGCGAGGTGCTTTGTGCTGGTCGGGGTGGCGAGATTTGAACTCGCGACATCTTGCTCCCAAAGCAAGCGCGCTACCAGGCTGCGCTACACCCCGCAAACGGCCGCAAATGATACTCCCGGCGCAGCGCGGGAGCAATTTTTATGCTTGCTGCAAGGGGTCCTTTTCTGCTACAAAGCATGCCTTTCATTTTTCGCCCAGGACGGCTCTTCGATGGCCGTAGAACTGACCAGAAAAAGCTTCACGCCCTATGCCGCCAAAAAGGGCGAGGAGTACATGAACGCGAAGCAGCGTTCGCATTTCCGCAAGATCCTCGAGACCCTCAAGTCTGAGCTCTCGGAGGAGATCGACCGCACCGTGCACACCATGCAGGACGAGGCCACGGTGTTCGCCGATCCCAACGACCGCGCCAGCCAGGAATCCGACATGGCGCTCGAGCTGCGCAACCGCGACCGCGAGCGCAAGCTCATCAAGAAGATCGACGAGACCATCGCGCGCATCGACGCCGACGAGTACGGCTACTGCGACAGCTGCGGCGTCGAGATCGGCCTGAAGCGCCTGGAGGCGCGCCCGACCGCGACGCTGTGCATCGACTGCAAGACGCTCGACGAGCTCAGGGAACGCCAGGTCGCGAAATAACGAATTCGGGGTCAGGGTCGTAATTCAAGGATGCGCGAAGCACTTCGGCGAATTACGTCCCTGACCCCGAATTCCGAATTACGACCCTGACCCCGAATTCTCAGGCGTTTTGCTTGGCCGTCTGTTCCTGCGAGTTGACGGCCTTCATCGACAGGCGCACGCGGCCCTTGTCGTCGGCCTCGAGCACCTTGACCTTCACGATCTGGCCTTCCTTCAGGTGATCTGACACGGCGTTGACGCGCTCCTGGCTGATCTGGGAGATGTGCAGCAGGCCGTCGCGCCCGGGCATGAGCTGCACGATGGCGCCGAAATCGAGCAGGCGCAGCACCCGGCCCTCGTTGACCTTGCCCACCTCGTCGTCCGCGGTGAGGTCCTGGATGCGCTTGCGCGCCGCCTCGCCGCCCTCGGCCGCCACGCAGGCGATGGAGATGGTGCCGTCGTCCTCGATCTCGATGGTGGTGCCGGTCTCCTCCTGGATGCCGCGGATCACCACGCCGCCCTTGCCGATGACGTCGCGGATCTTGTCCGGGTTGATCTTGATCTTGATGATGCGCGGCGCGAAGGTGGACAGCTCGCTCCTCGAGCCCTCGATCGCCTGGCGCATGATCTGCAGGATCGACAGGCGCGCCTCGCGCGCCTGGTCCAGCGCCACCTTCATGATGCCCTTGTTGATCGGCTCGATCTTCAGATCCATCTGCAGCGCGGTGACGCCGGTCTCGGTGCCCGCCACCTTGAAGTCCATGTCGCCCAGGTGGTCCTCGTCGCCGAGGATGTCGGACAGCACGGCGAAGCGGTTGCCTTCCTTGATGAGCCCCATGGCGATGCCGGCGACGTGCGCCTTGATCGGCACGCCGGCGTCCATCAGCGCGAGGCTGCCGCCGCACACCGAGGCCATCGACGAGGAGCCGTTCGACTCGGTGATCTCCGAGACCACGCGGATCGAGTAGCCGAACTCCTCGGGCGAGGGCAGCAGCCCGACCAGCGCGCGCTTGGCGAGGCGGCCGTGGCCGATCTCACGCCGCTTGGTGAAGCCGAAGCGGCCGGTCTCGCCGGTCGCGTACGGCGGCATGTTGTAGTGGACCATGAAGCGCTCGCGGTACTCGCCCGACAGCGCGTCGATGATCTGCTCGTCGCGGCCGGTGCCCAGGGTGACCGTGACCAGCGCCTGGGTCTCGCCGCGGGTGAACAGCGCCGAGCCATGGGTGCGCGGCAGCACGCCGACGCGCGTGGTGATCGGCCGCACGGTGCGGGTGTCGCGGCCGTCGATGCGCGGCTCGCCGTCGAGGATCTGGTTGCGCACGATCTTCGACTCGAGGTTGAAGAAAATGTCCTTCGCCTCGTTGGTATCCAGATCGGGGTTGTCCGCGGCGAGCCTGTCGATGGTCGCCTTGCGGATCTCGTTGAGGCGCGTGTTGCGCGCCTGCTTCTGCTTCATGCCGAATGCCGCGCGCAGCTGCGCCTCGGCGAGCTCGGCGACCCGGGAAATCAGCGCGTCGTTCTTCGGCGGCGCAGCCCACTCCCACGCGGGCTTGCCCGCCACCTCGGCCAGCTCGTTGATGGCGTTGATCGCCGCCTGCATCTGCTCGTGGCCGAACACCACGCCGCCGAGCATCACGTCCTCGGGCAGCTCGAGCGCCTCGGACTCCACCATCATCACGCCCTGCTCGGTGCCGGCCACCACCAGGTTCAGCTTCGACTCCTTCAGCTGGCTCATGGTCGGGTTGAGGACGTACTGGCCGTCCACGTAGCCGACGCGGCAGGCGCCGATCGGGCCGTTGAACGGGATGCCCGAGAGGGTCAGCGCCGCGGACACCGCGATCATCGCCGGAATGTCGGAGTCGACCTCGGGGTTGAGCGACAGCACCTGGGCGACGACCTGCACCTCGTTGTAGAAGCCGTCCGGGAACAGCGGCCGGATGGGCCGGTCGATGAGGCGCGAGGTCAGCGTCTCCTTCTCGGAGGGACGGCCCTCGCGCTTGAAGAAGCCGCCCGGGATCTTGCCCGCGGCGTAGGTCTTCTCGGCGTAATCGACGGTGAGCGGAAAGAATTCCTGCCCGGGCTTGGCTTCCTTCGCCGCGGTGACCGCGGCGAGCACGACGGTGTCGTCCATCGTGCAGACTACGGCGCCGTGCGCCTGGCGCGCGATCTCCCCGGTTTCGAGGGTGACCTGGTGGCTGCCGTAGGTGAACGTCTTCTTGGTCGGATTCAAAGGGGGTCCTTTAAAAGCAAAAAGCGCCCATCGATCACGATGAGCGCTCGGTGTTACGACATCGGAAGGATTACTTGCGTAGGCCCAGCCGCTCGATCAGGCCGCGATACTTGTCCGCGTCCTTGCGCTTGAGGTAATCGAGCAGCTTGCGGCGCTGGCTCACGAGCTTGAGCAGGCCGCGCCGCGAGTGGAAATCCTTGCTGTGCGTCTTGAAATGCTCGGTGAGCCCGTTGATGCGCTCGGTGAGGAGCGCCACCTGCACCTCCGGCGACCCGGTGTCGTTGCCCGAGCGCTGGTAGTCCTTGACGACTTGCGCTTTCTGCGCGACCTGCAATGCCATTTCGCACTTTCTCCACTTTGTGAGCCGGCGATTCTACCCGATGGCCCCCGCCGGTCACAAGGTTTTTCGATGATTATCAGCCGCTTGCGATGTCGTCGCGAGCAGGCGCAAAGGCCGCAGCACGCCGGCGTGCGCCTGCCCCAGGCCGAGCACCTCGCCCGCCCCGTACACCGCGTGCAGCCCCTCGCCCGGAAAGGCCTTAAGAGTCTGCCCGTTGCGAAAGCGCGCGGCCTGTCCGGCGTCGAGCTCGGCGCGCGGCAGGCTGCGCAGCAGCTCGTCCAGCCCGAGCAGGCGCTGCGCCCGCTGCCCCGGCGCCATGGCCGCCAGCGCCTCCAGGGTCACGGCGTCCTCGACGCGAAAGCGCCCGCAGGCCGTGCGCCGAAGCGAGGCAAGGTGGGCGCAGCTCCCGAGCGCTGCGCCGATGTCCTCGGCCAGCGTGCGCACATAGGTGCCCTTGCTGCAACGCACGCGCAGGCGCAGGCGCGGCGCGCGGAAGCCCAGGTGCTCGATCTCGCCGATGCGCACCTTGCGCGCGGCGCGCTCCACGCTCTCGCCTTTTCGCGCCAGCGCATACAACGGCACGCCGGCGCGCTTGAGCGCCGAATGCATGGGCGGCACCTGCTCGATCTCGCCGACGAAGGCCGCGAGCACCGCGCCGATGTCGCTTTCGGCTCCCCGGAAGTCCTTGCGCTCGAGGACCTCGCCCTCGGCGTCGCCGGTGCTGGTCTTTTCCCCCAGCTTGACCTCCGCCAGGTATTCCTTGTCGTCGTCCAGCAGCGGCCCGGCGAGCTTGGTGGCTTCGCCGAACAGCAGCACCAGCAACCCGGAGGCGAGGGGATCCAGCGTGCCGGCGTGGCCGGCCTTCTTTGCCTGCAGCAGCTTCTTCGCCTCCTGCAGCGCGCGGTTCGAGCTGATGCCCAGCGGCTTGTCCAGCAGCAGGGCGCCCGAGGTCACATCGCTCATTCCTTCGCCCGGGTGGAATCGATCAGGCGCGACAGGCGGTCGCCGCGCTCCACCGACTCGTCGTACTCGAAGCGCAGCTCCGGCGTGGTGTAGATCTTGATGCGCCGGGCGAGCTGCGAGCGCAGGAACCCGGCGGCGCGCTTGAGCCCCTGGCGCGCCTCGTCGAGGTTGTCCTTGTTCAGGATCGTGAAGAACACCTTGGCGTGCGACAGGTCGGGCGACACGTCGACGCTGGTGAGGGTGATCATGCCCACGCGCGGGTCGCGCAGCTCGCGCTGCACCAGCAGCGAGAGCTCGCGCTGGATCAGGTCGCCGAGCTTCTGCGGACGACCTTGTCCTTTCTTCAAAGCGACCTCGCGACCTCCACCACCTCGAACACCTCGAACTGGTCGCCCTCCTTCAGCTCGCTGAAGTTCTTGAGCGACATGCCGCACTCGAAGCCGGCCTTCACCTCGCGCACGTCGTCCTTGAAGCGCTTCAGCGAGTCGATGTCGCCGGTGTGGATGACCACGTTGTCGCGCAGCACGCGCACCTGTGCGCTGCGCTTGACCAGGCCCTCCTGCACGTAGCAGCCGGCGACCGTGCCGATCTTGCTGATGCGGAACACCTGGCGCACCTGCACCATCCCGAGCACGGATTCCTTGCGCTCGGGCGCGAGCATGCCCGACAGGGCCCCCTTGATCTCCTCGACCGCGTCGTAAATGATGTTGTAGTAGCGCACCTGCACGCCCGAGGACTCGATCAGCTTCCTCGCGGTGGCGTCGGCGCGGGTATTGAAGCCGATGAGCACCGCGCGCGAGGCCATGGCGAGGTTGACGTCCGACTCGGTGATGCCGCCGACGCCGGCGTGCACCACCGTAACCTTCACTTCCTCGGTGGCAAGGCGCGTAAGCGCGTGCACCAGGGCCTCCTGCGAGCCCTGCACGTCGGCCTTGATGACCAGGGTGAGCACCTTCTTCTCGCCCTCGCCCATCTGGCCGAACATGTTC
Organism: uncultured bacterium; assembly: GCA_965233185.1. Taxonomy (GTDB): domain Bacteria; phylum Pseudomonadota; class Gammaproteobacteria; order Burkholderiales; family SG8-39; genus SCGC-AG-212-J23. Next base: position 1,814 of record CBDDSA010000020.1, on the reverse strand, counting down.
TCGAGCTTGGAGGCCTGCTGCTTGGCGAGCTTCACGTCGCGGAACTTGCCCTGGCGGAATAGCGCAATTTCGCGCGCCTTGCGCTCATCGCCGATCACCATCATGTCCTCGCCGGCATTGGGCACCTCGGACAGGCCCTGGATTTCCACCGGGATGGACGGGCCGGCGGCCTGCACCGGCTTGCCGTTCTCGTCCAGCATGGCGCGCACGCGCCCGTGCACCGCGCCGGTGAGCACGATGTCGCCGCGGCGCAGCGTTCCCGACTGCACCAGCAGGGTCGCGACCGGGCCGCGCCCCTTGTCCAGGCGCGCCTCGATCACCACGCCCTTGGCCGGCGCATCCGGCGCCGCCTTGAGCTCGAGCACCTCGGCCTGCAGCAGCACCTGCTCCAGCAGCTCGTCGATGCCCTGCCCGGTCTTGGCCGACACCGGAATCACGGGCGAGTCGCCGCCGTACTCCTCCGGCACCACGCCGTGCGCGAGGAGGTCCTGCTTCACCTTGTCGGGATTGGCTTCGTGCCGGTCGATCTTGTTCATCGCCACCACCAGCGGCACGTCGGCCGCGCGGGCATGGTTGATCGCCTCGATGGTCTGGGGCATCACGCCGTCGTCGGCCGCGACCACCAGCACGACGATATCGGTGGCCTTGGCGCCGCGCGCGCGCATCGCGGTAAACGCCTCGTGTCCTGGGGTATCGAGGAAGGTGACCACGCCGCGCGGGGTCTCGACGTGGTAGGCGCCGATGTGCTGGGTGATGCCGCCCGCCTCGCCGGCCGCCACCTTGGTGCGGCGGATGTAGTCGAGCAGCGAAGTCTTGCCGTGGTCGACGTGGCCCATCACGGTAACCACCGGCGGGCGCGGCTTGAGATCGGCCGCATGCTCGTCGGCCGCCACCAGGTAGGACTCCGGGTCGTCCAGCTTCGAGGCCTTGGGCTTGTGGCCCATTTCCTCCACCAGGATGAGCGCGGTCTCCTGGTCGAGCACCTGGTTGATGGTGGCCATGGTGCCGAGCTTCATCAGCGCCTTGATCACCTCGGCGGCCTTCACCGACATGCGGTGCGCGAGCTCGCCCACGGTGATGGTCTCGGGCACGGCCACCTCGCGAACCAGCGGCTCGGTGGGCTGGGCGAAGCTGGTCTGGTCGCCGCCGCCGCCGGAGGGACGATGGCGGCCGCCGCGCGAGTGCCAGCCGCCCACGCCGCCGCCGGCGTCGCCGCGCGTCTTGATGGTGCGCCGGCGCGCCGAGTCGTCGCGCAGCACGGTGGTGGGCTTGGCCTTCTTCGGCTTCTTGTCGGTCTTGGCGTCGGCCGCCTTGGGGGCATGCAGCGTGGTGGGGGCGGCGGGCGCTTGCGCCGCCTTCTGCTGCTCGGCCGCCTTCTGCTCGGCTTCCTTCTTCTCGCGCTCCTGCTTGTCGCGCAGCTCCGCCGCCTGCAGCTCGGCGAGCTGCTGCTGGCGCCGCGCTTCTTCTTCCCTTAGCTCGATTTCTTTCGAATCCACCGCGGCCGGCGGCGGCGGGGGCGGCGGTGGCGCCTCGGCGGCCACCGCGGCGGCCGCCACCTCGGCCGGATCGCGCTTGACGAAGACGCGCTTCTTGCGCACCTCGACCTGGACGGTGCGGGACTTGCCGGTCGCGTCGGTCTTGCGGATCTCGCTGGTCTGCTTGCGGGTCAGCGTGATCTTGTTTTTGGTGTTCGCAGAGCCGAGCGTCTTGCGCAATTACTCGAGCAGGTGCGAGTGGTCCTGCCCGCTGAGGGAGACGCGGGGCTGCTTCTTTCCCACCCCGGCGGCGGGCAGCTGCTCGAGCAGCTCAGAGGG
>CBDDSA010000019.1:0-5045 GCA_965233185.1 uncultured bacterium | reverse complement strand
CTGATGCTGATGCTCGGCGTCGTCATCCTGGGCAGCTTCGCCTTCATGACGCTCGGGAGCACCGGATACCTCGAGGCGCTGACCTACATCGTATTCGTGATCGCCGGCATCCTGCTGGCGATCGGCGTGGCGTGGAATCCGCGTACCGGCTATGCGGGATTGAATGTGTTCGTCTCGCGCTACCTGTTTTCGATCGGCCTGCCGATCGAACAATGGCTGCAGTATCTTGCCCAACTGTCGCAGGCCGAGCCGCGGCCCGAGCGCTTTCTCGCCGAGGCGGTGGCCGCGCTTTCGCGGCTGCCTTCGGCGCAAGGCGCGGCATGGCGCTCCGGCGCCGAGCGCGGCGAGGCGGGCGAGCGCACGCCCTACGCGGTGGAGTTCGCCAACCGGGAGCTCGCGCTCACCATCTATTCGCGCTACCGCACGAGCCCGGCGCTGCACGGCCACCTGCGCCTGCTCGGCCAGCTTCTCGGGGAGTTCTATCTGGCCAAGTTGCGCGAGCGCGCGCTGCAGCAGGCGAGCTACATGCAGGCGGTGCACGAGACCGGCGCGCGCGTCACGCACGACGTGAAGAACCTGCTGCAATCGCTGAACGTGCTGTGCTCGGTCGCGGGGGCCGAGCGCGGCGAATCGCCGGAGGCGCTGGCGCTCATGCGCCGCCAATTGCCGGCGGTCACGCAGCGCCTCGCGCCCACGCACGACAAGCTGCAGCATCCGGCGGCCGATCCCGACATGCGCGTGCCGGCCGCCGAGTGGTGGGACAGCCTGCGCCGCCAGTACGAGGATCGCGGCGTAGAGTTCGGCGCGGATCCGCAGGAGGAAGGCGAGTTGCCCAGGGCGCTGTTCGACAGCGTCGCCGACAACCTGCTGCAGAACGCGCTCGCCAAGCGGGCCGCGCAGCCCGGAATGCGCGTGCGCTGCACGCTGCAGGCGGGTAGCTTGCACGTTTGCGACAGCGGCAGCGCGGTGCCGGCCGATGTCGCGGCGGTGCTGTTCAGGGATCCCGTGCGCTCGGATGGCGGGCTGGGCATCGGCCTGTACCAGGCTGCCCGACAGGCGCAGCCGCTGGGCTATGCGCTTGGCCTGGAGGCCAATCGCGACGGCGAGGTGTGCTTCGCGTTGCGGCGCGCGTCTCCCTAACCCGCGCTGGTGTCGCACACCGCCGTCCAGCCGTCCTCGGTCTGCTCGATGTCGCGCACCAGCCGGTCGCCGGTGCGCAAAAGCTCGTCGACCTTCGCCGCGACCGCCTGGCGGGTGGGCCCTGAGACGATGCGCGTGTAGCCGAGCATTTCCACCCGGCATTCGGCGAGTCGCGCCTCTGGATGCTCGCAGCTCGCCATCCATTTTTCGCCCACCTGCGTAATCGGCGAGATGAGGCGGGCGCCCTTGCGCGACAGGCCGTCGAGCGCCTGCGCGACCTTGGCCTGGTTGTAGCCGGAGACGATGAGGTGCGGTCCGGCGTCGAAGATGCGCGCGGCCGAATCCGGATTCGGCTTGGGGGACTGTGTTGTTCCACCCACCACCGCGAACACCTCGTGCTCGCGCACGTGCTTGTCGGTGCGCAGGCCCTCGCGCGTGAACATCCGGGCGTGCTCGTCGGAGAACCGGGCGAGCACGTCGTGAAAGCTGCGCGACACGAGGAGTTGGCCGGGCTCGGCAAAGCTCATTATCCGCTGCGCGGCATTGATGCCGTCGCCGACCACGTTGGTTTGGCCGTTCAGGTCCTTGACCAGGCGCACGGGCCCCAGATTGATTCCCATGCGCACCGGCAGCGTGCCCGCGCCGGCACGCATGGCGATCGCCGCGACCAGCGCGTCCTCCGGATCGCCGATGAACGCGACTGCGGCGCCGTCACCGGTGTCGAGGATCACCCGGTCCCATTGCCGCACCCGCTCGAGCGCTTCGCTGATGAGCATGTTCAACGCCTGCTTCTGGCGCACTTGCGTGTCGCCCGCGTTGCGCGAGTAGTCCGCGATGTCGAGAAAGAGCACGCTGCAGACCAGCGTGCGGCTGGTGGATTCGGCCATGGGAATAGCGGTACTAGGGCAGGACGCCGGCGGCGATCAATTTGGCGTACACGACGCCTACCGGCACCCAGACCAGATAATCGTCGAACGCGCCGTTCGCCGCATCGGCGCCCGACGGCGTCCGGCTCACGAACACCCGGTCGTTGTCTGTGTTCTCCGCCTCGTCGGCGCCATACGCGGTACCGACTGCACCATTTTTGCCGGTGGAATAGACGATGAACGCGATGGTTTCGGTCGTCGCCGCGCGAACCGCGGTGTTGCAGGAAGTGCTGTTCGTCCCCGACGAGGTCACGCACAGGTCCAGGTCGTTCGGGCGGCAGCTCACGCCGTTCGCCTTCAGGTTTGCCAGCGACGTGAAATGGGGATTGGAAGGTGTTCCCGTGCAGCCGGTAATGAGATTGGCAACGGCGTATCGGATGCGATTGCCCCATACGTCCACACCGTAACCGAACCCATCCACAGGCTGGAACCCGACGGATTTGCCTGGGAGGAAGCCGCCGTAATTGGTGCTGCAGGTGCCGCCTGTCGCCGTGGTGCCGCTGGACAACGATTCATCGCCGGTGGTGCCTGCGGTTGCGGGGCAGGGTAGCCGCCGGTTCACGATGGCGAATGCGACTACCGCCTCCACGGCGGCATCCAGCCGCCGCTGCGTTTCGATGCGATTGCGCTCCTCGATCTGCGCGGAGAGCGTCATCATGGCGCCGCCGATCAGAAGCGCCACGATGGCGAACACGACCGCCAGTTCCGTCAGCGTGAAGCCGCGGGCGGCGGATCTCAGTTGCATAGCACCACGTCGGCCCCGCTCTGGTTCTGGTACTTGAATGGACAGACGGCGAGCCGGTCGTTGAACGAGGAATTCACCGTGCGCACCTCGTAGATTCGATCGGCGGGCGTGGCGTTCTCCACCTCGAGGTAGTCGTCGGGACCATTGTTGGTCCAGGTCTGGGGGGCGATGGCACGCGGGCCTATTAGTGCAAGCACGAAGCGCTTGTCATTGTTCGGGGCGGCCATTCCTTCCACGGTTAGGCATCTTGTCGAAAAAGTGCTTCCTCCAGGAAAGCAATTCCCGGGGTTGGGTGTTGCAGGGCGCGCTACTCCGTAGTAGGTGAAGCGCGCCCAGCCGTTGTTGATGTACCAGGCGCTACGTGTATCGGCGAGCAACGCATCCTCCGGATACGGAATCCTGATGCTCACCGAGCTGGCGATTGTGAGGAACGGGAAGAACACCTCGAAGCTGAAGGTGCCGCTTCCGTTAGACCCGGACACCGAACCATTGTAGTTTCCAGTATTGGCGGTCGGGTACGGCCCGAGCGCGCCGTTAACCTGGATCGTGATCTTCGAGGTATCGACGTACCGAAAGCTATAGCCGATGTTCGGTGCAGTGATATTGATCGTCGGGGACGCAAAGCCGCCAAGGAGTACGGTGAAATCGCAGCGCACGACAGGGGGGGAGGCAGCAGGGAAACCGAAGCAACCGCCTACAGAGAGTAGTGTTCCCAGCCCCGAGACGCTGTAGCTGGCCCAGTCGGTGACACAGATTCCTGAAGCCTTCGACGCAGCGACGGTGATGGTGGGCGGCATGCCTTGGGCCAAGTCGTTGTCGCCACAGTAGTCGTCGTTTTCGGGTGGCGTGTTGAATGTGGAGGGATTCGGCAGAAATCGCTGGCCCCAACTGTTGTTCGAAGTTGTATTGCGGTAATCCTCCAAAGCCGGCGCGATTTGGCGCTGCATCCGGTCGGCCACCGGTCCGGCGATGGCGTCGGCCCATTCGGCCTGCGTGATGGAGATCGCCCTATCGTTGGTCCATTGCGAGTCGCCGGGGTAAACGAGGGTGCCGGTAGCTATTCCGCATTCGAGAAAGTTCGCCGCATTGAGAGGGGCTGTATTGCGGGTGGCGACCAATTGGTTCTGCTTGGAGCAGTTCGCCAGGGTGCCGGCCAGCGCGGCCGTGTTGGTTGGTCGCCCGGGGGCAATGATCATGGCGACCACCAGACTACCGTTGTAGGTTAGCTGGCCTGCGGTGTTGAAATTGATTGGCGCGTCGCGAAAACCGCGCATGACGTACCACAGCGGTTCGCCCTCGCCGTCACGTAATTGATCGACGCCGAGGGTCTTCCACGGCAATCGACCCACTACCACCGCCGAGGTGCTGCAACTGGAGCTGGCCTCGCCGGGGCTGGAGAGTGTCAGCGATTCCGGGCACGGCAACTGACCAGGGCTCGAGGTGTCGTCGCGGGCCGCGTGCTGCGCGATATACGACAGCAGCGCCTGTTTCCCCTTCTGCAGCGCATGACCCGTGCGCATGTCGCGGCTCGCAGTCGTCGGCGCCGCCTTGCCGAGCGCGCCGACGGCGAACCAGGCCACGCCGAGGACCAGCACGGTCGCGAACAGAATAAGCGCAGCGCCGCGTTGCCGGCGCGGCGGCGGCAGGCTAGCGGTCCTGCGCACCGCGCTGCCGGATGCGGATCTCGCCATTGCCGATCACGCCCTTCACCTCGCCGCTGCCGCGATCGAGCGTCTCGCCCACGCGCATGTCGACGCGCCGGCGCTCTTCGCCAACCACCACGGTGACGCGGCTTGGGTCGCTGCCGCGGCGCACGTTCAGGCCCAGACCCTCGGGCTGGTTGCCGTCGCGCACCGCGTAGCCGTCGAGCCATAGCGTCGACTTGCCGCTGGAGCGCACCACGTAACCGTCAACGCGCGTCGTGGGCGAGGCCGCGACGGCGGCGGGCTTGTCGGGCAGGCGCGCCTTGCGCCGCGCATCGAGCGCGTCGCGCTGCTCGGCGGTGAAGAACAGCCGCTCCAATTCCTGCGCCCCGGCGCCGCTCGGCGCCAGCAGGGCGAAACTCAGCAGTGCCAGGGCGGCGCGCCTCATGCCTTGGCGGCCCGGTCCATGATGGTGATGAGATCGATCTCGCATTCGGCGCGCAGGCGCGGCGCGAGGCCTGCGACGGCCGTCGGCTGGCCGGTGCGCGCGAGGGCGCAGCTGCGCACCGAGTAATACGCGTTGCCCGATTG
>CBDDSA010000018.1:0-2645 GCA_965233185.1 uncultured bacterium | reverse complement strand
AGCATCGCCTTCGGCGAGGGCAACGCCTGGTGGGGCGGCCTCTCCAAGGCCTTCATGGCCGGGGTCGACACGAAGGCCCTGAGCGGCACCATTCCCGAGTCGGTGTTCTCGATGTTCCAGCTCACCTTCGCCATCATCACGCCGGCGCTGGTGGTCGGCGCCTACGCGGAGCGCGTGCGCTACTCCGGCATGCTGGTCTTCAGCCTGCTGTGGCTGCTGCTCGTCTACCTGCCGGTCGCGCACTGGGTCTGGGGCGGCGGCTGGCTGCAGAAGATGGGCGTCATGGACTTCGCCGGCGGCCTGGTGGTGCACCTGAACGCCGGCATGGCGGCGCTCGTCTGCGCTCTGGTGCTCGGCCGGCGCCGCGGCTTCCCCGAAACGGCAATGCCGCCGCACAACATGACGATGTGCGTGACCGGCGCCTGCATGCTGTGGGTCGGCTGGTTCGGCTTCAACGCCGGCAGCGCGCTCGCCGCCGACGGCGCGGCGGGCATGGCGATGCTGGTGACGCATATCGCCGCCGCGGCCGGGTCGCTCGCGTGGCTGGTCTGCGAGACCGCGAAATACGGCAAGCCCTCGGTGCTGGGCATCGTCACCGGCATGGTGGCGGGCCTGGGCACCATCACCCCGGCCTCGGGCTTCGTCGGCCCGATGGGCGCGCTCATCATCGGCGCCGCGGCCGGCGTCATCTGCTTCCTCGCCACCAGCTACATGAAGCGCGCCCTCGCGGTCGACGACTCGCTCGACGTGTTCCCGGTGCACGGCGTGGGCGGCATCCTCGGCACGGTGCTGACCGGCGTGTTCGCCGGCGTGCTGGGCGGCGCCGGCTATGCCGAAGGCCAGACGATGGGCGGCCAGGTCCTGGTCCAGCTCGCCGGCGTGCTCGCCGTGGCGGCGTGGTCCGGGGTGCTCACCTGGGTCCTGCTCAAGGTCACCGACGCGGTGGTAGGAATGCGGGTTGCTGGAGACGAGGAAACCGAGGGTCTCGATACGGTGCTGCACAACGAGAAAGGCTACAACCTGTAGATGGAGCGGCGGCGGTTCCTGCAGTTCTGCAGCGCGGCGGCAGCCGGCATCGGCAGCGGCAGCCTCGCGGCCGACGTCCGCCCGCAGCTCTATACGCGCGCCCGGCTGCTCGACGCCGGCGGCAGGCCGCTGCGGGCGGCGCAGGTGCCGGCGAACCGCACCCTCGTCTTCCATTACCCGTACGCCTCGACGCCCTGCTTCCTCCTCAACCTGGGCCGCCCGGCGAAGCCCGGCGCCACGCTGAAGACCGCCGACAACCAGACCTACGAATGGAAAGGCGGCGTCGGCGCCTCGCGCGCGGTGGTCGCCTATTCCGCCATTTGCGCGCACAAGCTCACCTATCCGACGCGCGACATCAGCTTCATCAGCTTCCGCACCGACAAGGGCGCCGGGAACAAGCACGCCAACGTCATCCATTGCTGCTCCGAGCACAGCCAGTACGACCCGGCCGAAGGCGCGCGCGTGGTGGCCGGCCCGGCGCCGCAGCCGCTTGCGGCCATTCTTCTGGATTGGGATTCAAGGACGGATGAGATCGCAGCCACCGGCACGCTCGGCGGCGAGATGTTCAACGAGTTCTTCCAGAAGTATGCGTTCCGCCTGCAGATGGAGCACGGCGCCCGGGCGAAGGAAACCGTGCAGGGCGGCTGCGTGGTCCAGGCTCTGGAGAATTACTGCAAACAACAAGTAAAGTGTTGATGAGGCAGTGCTAGCGTGGCTCGAGCGCACTGACCCTTTTCCGCCGGTCGAGCGGGCGCTGAAGGATCCCAACGGCCTGCTCGCCGCAGGCGCCGACCTGTCGCTGCCCCGCCTGCTCGAAGCCTACCGCCGCGGCATCTTTCCCTGGTTTTCCGGCGCCGAGCCGATCCTCTGGTGGTCTCCCGACCCGCGCATGGTGCTGCGTTGCGAGGAGCTGAAGGTCTCGCGCTCGCTCGGCAAGAGCGTGCGAAACAAGGGCTACGAAGTGCGCATCGATACGGCCTTTGCCGAGGTCCTGAAGCACTGTGCGGAGCCGAGAAACGGCGAGCCGGGCACCTGGCTCGGCGCCGGGATGCGCCGCGCCTACCTGGCGCTGCATCGCGCCGGCTACGCGCACTCGTTCGAGACCTGGCGCGGGGATGATCTGGTCGGCGGCCTCTACGGGGTGGCGATGGGGCGGATGTTCTACGGAGAATCGATGTTTTCCCGCGCCACCGACGCCTCGAAAGTCGCCCTGGTGAATCTTGTTTCACACCTTCGCGAAAAGGGCTTTCCGCTCATCGACTGCCAGATGCGCACGCCGCTGCTCGAGTCGCTGGGCGCCCGCGAAATCCCGCGGCGGGACTTCCTGCGCAAGCTGGCGGCGCTGGTAAACTACCCCGAGCCCGTAGGACAGTGGGGCACAGATTCAGGAAGGTGAATGTCGAGACTTAACGACCTGCCGCATGCCGTACTGCAGTTCTATGTGACGGCGCCGTATCCGTGCAGCTACCTGCCGGACCGGATGGCGCGCTCGCAGGTCGCGACCCCCAGCCACCTGATCAACACCGAGCTCTACGGCGACCTGGTCAAGGCCGGCTTCCGCCGCAGCGGCATCTTCACCTACCGCCCGCATTGCGACGCCTGCCGCGCCTGCGTGCCGG
>CBDDSA010000017.1:0-5249 GCA_965233185.1 uncultured bacterium | reverse complement strand
GATGAACGTGGTGTTCACCAACAAGAACGTCACCTGCCAGTACCGCGCCGTCGGGCACCCGATCGCGGTGGCGCTGACCGAGGGCATCGTCGACCTCGCGGCGCAGCGCCTGGGCATGGATCCCGCGGACTTCAGAAAGCTGAATTTAATCGCGGACGACGCCTATCCGTACACCTTCCCCTCGGGCATCAAGTTCGAGCAGCTCTCGCACCACAAGGCGCTCGATCTGCTGTTGAAGACCATGGACTACCGGAAGCTCAGGGATGAGCAAAAGCAGTTGAGAGCAAAAGGCGTCTATCGGGGCATCGGGCTCGCCGCGATGATCGAGGTGACGAATCCCTCGCCGGCGTTCTACGGCGTCGGCGGGGCGCGCATCTCGGCGCAGGACGGCGCGACGCTGCGCCTGGAGCCCACCGGCATGGTGACGGTGCTCTGCAGCGTCACCGAGCAGGGCCAGGGCACGGAGGCGATCTTCGCGCAGATCGCGGCGAGCGCAGTCGGCGTTTCTCTTGAAAAGATAAAAGTAATAACGGGTGATACCGGCGTCACGCCCTACGGCGGCGGCACCTGGGCCTCGCGCGGCGCCGGCATCGGCGGGGAGGCGGTGCTGCTCGCGGGCCGTGCCCTCAGGGCCAACATCCTGGAAGTCGCTTCCCGGATATTGAAGATGGAGAAAGCAGAGCTCGATATCCTGAACGACGAGATCGTGCACAAGCTGACGCTGGAATCCAAGCTGCCGCTCGTCGAGCTCGGCCGGGTCGCCTACTTCCGCCCCGATACGCTGCCGCTCGACTTCCAGTCCGAGCTCACGGTGACGCGCCACTACACGCCGCGCCAGTACGGCTTCACCTTCACCAACGGCATGCAGGCCTCGTTGGTCGAGGTGGATCCGGACACCGGGTTCGTGAAGCTCCTCAAGCACTGGTGCGTGGAGGATTCGGGCACCGTGATCAACCCGATGCTGGTCGACGAGCAGCTGCGCGGCGGCGTGGTGCAGGGCATCGGCGCGGCGCTCTTCGAGGAATGCCTGTACGGCCCTGACGGGCAGCTGCTCAACGGCAACATGGCCGATTACCTGGTGCCCATGGCGCTCGAGATGCCCGACATCGTGTGCCGGCACCTCGAGACCCCGACCCGCCAGTCGCAGCTAGGCGCGAAGGGCGTGGGCGAGGCCGGCACCGCCGGCGCGCCGGCCGCGGTGATGAACGCCATCAACGACGCGCTCGCGCCGCTCAACGCCCGCGTGACCGCCATGCCGTTCACGCCGGAGCGCATCCTCAAGGCGCTGGGCAAAGTCTAAAACAGGGACAGACCACGTTTTGGCGGATTCCCGGGTAGCTTCGGCCATCTCGCACTGGGCGCCGAGGTTCGTCTCGAACGGCGTGATGCTTTCCGACTTCGAGGAAGTCACGGCCTCCATCCAGCGCTGGGAAGACTGGTGCGCCGCCTGGTCGGCGCGCGCCAGGATCCACGAAGGGCTCGGCAAAGAATCGTTGAGGAATCGTTTCCTGCTGACGGCCGGGGAGCACTTCGTGCGCGCCGCCATCTACTACCACTTCGCCAAGTTCGTGTTCGTGCAGGATCCGGCGCAGATGCGCGCCGCCCACATGAAGGCGGTGGAGTGCTACACCGCGGCGCTGCCCTTCATGCGGCCGCCGGGCGAGCGGGTCGCGATCGGCAAGTACAAGGCGGTGCTGCGCAAGCCCGCATCGCCTGGCCGCTGCCCGGTGCTGGTCATGGCGCCGGGGCTGGACTCCACCAAGGAGGAGCTGCACGCGTACGAGGACCCGTTCCTCGCGCGCGGCATCGCCGTCCTCGCGTTCGACGGCCCCGGGCAGGGCGAGGCGGAGTACGAGGTGCCGATCTGCGGCGACTACGAGCACGCGGCCTCGGAAGTCGTCGACTGGATGGAACGGCGCGACGACCTCGACGCCAGCCGCATCGGCATCTGGGGCGTCTCCCTCGGCGGCTACTACGCGCCGCGCGCCGCGGCGTTCGAGAAGCGCTTCAGGGCCTGCATCGCCTTGTCCGGCCCGTTTGACTGGGCGGAAATCTGGGACGCACTGCCCGAGCTCACGCGGGAAACCTTCCGCGCTCGCAGCCACGCCAAAACGCCGGAGGAAGCCAGGAAACGCGCGGCCGCACTGACCCTGAAAGATTGCGCGAGGCGCATCGACTGCCCGCTGTTGATCGTCGCCGGGCGGCAGGATCGCCTGGTGCCGGCGGCGCATGCCGAGCGCCTGGCGGCGAGCGTCGCCGGGCCGGTGGAGCTCATCATGGTGGAGGACGGGGGGCACAACGCGAACAACCGGCCCTACCGGTACCGCAGCCGCTGCGCCGACTGGCTCGCAGCCCGGTTCGGCCTGCCCCGAAGCTAATCGGGGTCAGAGCCCGAATTGGAAATCGGGCTCTGACCCCGATTTCTGCGGCCGGGGCTATGATGGCGTTCTCCTGAGGAGGAGCCCCCATGAAAAGACTTGCCTTGTTCGTGACGCTGCTGTTGTGCGCTTCGCTCGCGGCCGCGCAGAGCTTTCCCAGCAAGACCGTGCGCTTCATCTCCGGCGTGACGCCGGGAAGCGCTTCCGACACGATGGCCCGGCTGCTGGCCGAGAGGCTCTCGCAAAGCCTCGGGCAGCCGGTGATCGTGGAGAACCGCCTGGGCGCCGGCGGGCTGGTCGGCGCGCGCTACGTCGCGCAGCAGGCCGAGCCCGACGGCCACACCATCATGATGTACGCCTCGGCGTTCACGGTATCGACGCTGCTCAACCCGGGGCTGGATCCGAAGGAGCTGCAGCCCCTGGCCATGGTGGCCACCATCCCGACGGTGCTGATCACCCCGCCGGGCCGCTACAAGAGCGTGCAGGAGTTCGTCGGCGCCGCCAAGGCGCAGCCGGGCAAGCTGGTGTGCTCCACCGCGGGCGTGGGCAGCGCGACGCACATGGCGCTCGAGCGCTTTCGCTTCTCGGCCGGGTTCGAGGTGACCAACGTCCACACCAAGGGCGCCGGCGAAGCCCTCACCGAGGTGGTCGCCGGGCGCGCCGACTGCTACTTCGCGCTCATCTTCCAGGCGCACAAAATGCGCGACGCCGCCAAAGTGCAGGCGCATGTGGTGAGCGGCCCGCAGAGAAGCTCGCTCATGCCGGACCTGCCGACCACCGTGCAGGCGGGCTACCCGGACTCGGATTACAACTTCTGGATCGGCGCCCTGGTATCGGCGAAGACCCCGCGGCCGGTGGTCGAGCGGCTGCACAAGGAGATCAATGCCGCGGTGCAGTCTCCCGACATCAACGAGCGCATCCGCAAGCTGGGCGCCGACCCGCTCACCCTGTCGCTGCGCGATTTCGAGACCCTCATCGCCGCCGAGCTCGAAACCAACGCCCGCCTGATCAAGGCCGCCGGGATCAAGGCGAATTGATCGACGATCCCTGGTTCTGGGCGCTCGCCATTCCCGCGGTGGCCCTTACCGGGATCTCGAAAGGCGGCACGGGCGGCGGCGCGGCGGTGGCGACGCCGCTCATGGCGGTGGTCATCGCGCCGGCCACCGCCGCGGCGATCATGCTGCCGGTGCTGTGCCTCATGGACATCGCCGGTATTCGCGGCTACCTCGGCAAGTGGGACCGGCGCGCGATGCGCATCCTGGTGAGCGCCGGCTTCGCCGGCTGCGTGGTGGGTGCGCTCACCTTCCACGTCATGAGCGAGCACTGGATCCGCATCATCGTCGGCGCGACCGCGCTCGGCTTTCTCGCCTGGACGCTCTATCCGCGCAAGCGCTTCACCCGCAAGCCCGGCACCGCCGCCGGGTGGTTCTGGGGAACGGTGTCGGGGTTCACCAGCTTCATCACTCATGCCGGCAGCCCGCCGGCGATGGTGTGGCTGATCCCGCAGAAATTGGACAAGGAAGCCTTCGTCGCCACCTCGCTCGTGTTCTTCGCCGCGCTCAACTACGCGAAGATCCTGCCCTACCTGTGGCTCGGGCTGTTCGACAGAGCGATCCTGTCCACGTCGCTTGCGCTCGTGCCGCTGGGCATCGCCGGCATTTTCGTTGGCGTCTGGCTGCAGCGGCGCATTGACACGCGCTGGTTCTATCGCATTCTCTATGTCCTGCTGTTCGTGACGGGCAGCCGGCTTCTGTATGACGGAGTGAGAGGGCTATGAAGGGTTACTGGGTAGCGCGGTCGAAAATCAACGATGCGGCGCAGTACAAGAAGTACACCGACCGGGTGCCGGGAATCCTGGCGAAGTACGGCGGCAAGGTGCTGGCGCGCGGCGGGCGCTTCAAGATCCTCGAGGGACCGGAGAAGTTCCACCGCTTCGTGGTGATCGAGTTCCCGTCGCTCGAGCAGGCGGTGGCCTGCCACGACTCGGCGGAGTACCGCGAGGCGGCGGCGTTTCGCCGGAGCGGCGCAGGAGAAGTGGAGCTGGTCATCGTGGAGGGCGCATGAAGCCCCACGAGCGGCTGGCGTACTCGCCCATCGCGGGCCGCGCGCCGCTGCGCCTGCCCGACGGCGCGCGCATGGTGGTGTGGACCATCGTCAACGGCGAGGAATGGGACATCGAGCGGCCGATGCCGCGCACGGTGCTTACGCCGCCGGCGGGCGGCGTGCCCAAGCCCGACATCCCGAACTGGGCCTGGCACGAGTACGGCAACCGCGTCGGGTTCTGGCGCATGCTCGAATTGCTCGACGAGCTGAAGATCCGCGCGGTGCTCGCCATCAACGGCACCGCGATCCGCAGCTACGAGGCCATCTCGCGCGCGGCGCTGGAGCGCCGCTGGGAGTTCATGGGGCACGGCTATACGCAGCGCAACATGCAGGCGGTGGAGGACGAGCGCGAAGACATCCGCAAGACCACCGCGGCCATTCGCGAGTTCACCGGTCGCGCGCCGCGCGGCTGGCTGGGGCCGGGCCTCACCGAGACGTGGGACACGCCCGACCTGCTGGCCGAGCAGGGCTACGAGTACGTCTGCGACTGGGTGCTGGACGACCAGCCGGTGTGGCTGAAGACCGGGTCGCGGCCGCTGGTGAGCGTGCCGTATACGCAGGAATGCAACGACGTCGCCATGATGCTCATCCAGCACCACAAGGCCTCCGAGTACGCCGACCGGGCGATCGACCAGTTCGACCAGATCTACGCCGACAGCAGGGACTCGGCGCGCGTCATGGCGCTGGTGGTGCACCCCTACATCATGGGCGCGCCGCACCGCCTGAAGTACTTGCGCCAGGCGCTGGAGCACATCGTCAAGCGGCGCG
>CBDDSA010000016.1:0-36496 GCA_965233185.1 uncultured bacterium | reverse complement strand
GTGCGCGCGGGATCTCCGGTCCGACTAGCTATCGGGCTCTGAGCACCACAGCACACCCGACCTCTGCGCCAAGACCACTCTCAAACTCTACGCCCGTTACCTGCATCGCGGATCCTCGCAGACGGTATGGGACTAGCTACTCCTTCATGCGCGAGATGCGCTTCACCGCCGGCAGGCGCCGCAGGGCGCGCATGACGCGCGCGAGGTGCTGGCGGTTGGCTACTTCCAGCACCAGGCGCATGATCGTGAACATGGCGCGATCCTCCTCCATGCTGATGGCGTCGATGTTGGAGCCGGCTTCGGCGATCTCCGAGGCCACCTTGGCGAGCACGCCGCGCTGGTTCTCCACCGCCACGTTGATCGCCGCCTGGAACAGGCGCGAGGTGCGCGCATCCCATTCCACGTCGATCCACTGCTCGGGCTCCTTCTTGCGCGAGCGCACTATGCTCGCGCATTCCGAGGCGTGCACCACCAGCCCCTGGCCTTTCTTGATGGACCCCACGATGGCATCGCCCGGGATGGGCCGGCAGCACGAGGCGAGCTGCACGGCCATGCCTTCGGTGCCGCGTATGGTGACGCTGCCCGCCGGGTAGGGCTCGTCGCCGCCTTCGGGGCGCTTCACCAGCCGGCGCGCCACCACCGCGGGCAGGCGCTTGCCCAGGCCGATGTCGGCAAGCAGCTCGCCGCGCGAGCGGATGCCGCCGTCGCGCAGCGCGCGCTCCCAGGAGGCGTCGTCCACCTCGGCAAGCGAGCTCCTCAGCGAGCGCAGCGCCTGGTCGAGCAGGCGTTCGCCCAGCCCGGCCGATTCCTCGTACTGCATGGTCTTCAGGAAGTGGCGGATGTTCGAGCGCGCCTTGCCGGTGCGCACGTACTGCAGCCAGCCGGGGTTGGGCTTGGCGTGGCTTGCGGTGATGATCTCCACCCGGTCGCCGTTGCGCAGCTCGGTGCGCAGCGGCACGAGCTCGCCGTTCACCTTGGCGGCAACGCAGCGGTTGCCGATATCGGTGTGCACCGCGTAGGCGAAATCCACCGCGGTGGCCCCGCGCGGCAGCGACAGGATCCGGCCCTTGGGCGTGAACACGTAGACCTCGTCGGGGAAAAGGTCCACTTTCACGTGTTCCAGGAATTCGTGCGGATCTCCCGACTGGTACTGGATCTCCAGCAGCGACTGCAGCCAGCGGTGCGTCTGCTTCTGCAGCTCGGAAAGCTTGTCGGAGTCGTCCTTGTACATCCAGTGCGAGGCGACGCCGGACTCGGCCAGGTGGTTCATCTCCTCGGTGCGCACCTGAACCTCGACCGGCACGCCGTAGGGGCCGATCAGGTCCGTGTGGATGGACTGGTAGCCATTCGCCTTGGGAATAGCGATGTAGTCCTTGAACTTTCCCGGGATCGGCTTGTAGAGCGAGTGCAGCGCGCCAAGCGCCAGGTAGCAGGCGGGCACGTCCTTCACGATCACGCGCGCGCCGAAAATATCGTGCACCTCGGAGAACGACAGGTGCTTTTCGATCATCTTGCGGTAGGTCGAGTACACGTGCTTCTCGCGCCCCTGCACCGTGGCCGGGATGGCGCTGTCGGCAAGCTTTTTCTTGATCGCCTCGAGCGTGCGGCCGATCATCTCGCGCCGGTTGCCGCGCGCCGCCTTGGTGGCCTTGGCAAGCACCGAGTAGCGCAGCGGGTACAGGTGCATGAACGACAGCTCCTGCAGCTCGTGGTAGAGCGTGTTCAACCCCAGCCGGTTGGCGATCGGCGCGTAGATCTCCATCGTCTCGCGGGCCACGCGGCGGCGCTTGGCCGGCGGCACCGCGCCGAGCGTGCGCATGTTGTGCAGGCGGTCGGCGAGCTTGATCAGGATGACGCGCACGTCGCGCGCCATGGCCAGCAGCATCTTGCGGAAGTTCTCGGCCTGCGCGTCCTCGGCCGACTGGAACTCGATGCGGTCCAGCTTGGATACCCCGTCCACCAGGTCGGCGACCGGCCGGCCGAACGTGTCGGAGATCTCGTCCTTGGTGACCGATGTATCTTCGGTGACGTCGTGCAGCAGCGCCGCCATGAGCGTCTGGCCGTCGAGGTGCCACTCGGCGAGTATCTCGGCCACCGCCAGCGGATGCGAGATGTAGGGGTCTCCCGACTGGCGCTTCTGGCCCGCGTGCGCGGCTTCCGAAAAGCGATACGCGTCCGCGAGGCGCGCCACGTCCTTCGGCTTCAGGTAGCCGAAGCGGCTCTGGTCCAGCAGGGGTGCTACGGCAGCCATGGGGTCAGATTACCCGACCCCGTCTGTTTCTTACAGGGCAGGTGCTGAAGGCGCGCCGGGGTTCTTCTTCAGCACTTCGGCGCCCACTTTGCCGGCGGCGATTTCGCGCAGCGCGATCACGGTGGATTTGTCGCGGTTGGGCTCGACCAGCGGGGAAGCGCCGGCGCCCAGCTGGCGCGCGCGATACGTGGCCGCAAGCGTGAGGTGAAAGCGGTTACTGATGCGTTTCAGGCAATCGTCGACGGTGATTCGGGCCATGTCTCGCTTCCGGGTCAGTGCGCTCGGCGCTCGCTGCGGACGATCCGCGCGAGCTCTTGCCGTGCCGTATTGAAGTCCTTGTTAATTATAGCGTATTTGAACTCGCCGGCGTGCGCTATCTCGGCCTGGGCATTCGCGAGGCGGCGCTGGATGACGCTCTCCGCGTCCTGCCCGCGTCCGCGCAGCCGCCGTTCGAGCTCCGCCATCGACGGGGGCAGGATGAAAATGCCGACGCAGTCCGGATACAGCGCGCGCACTTGCCGCGCGCCCTGCCAGTCGATCTCCAGGATCAGATCCTGGCCCTTCTCGAGAGTGTCCTCGAGCGCGTGCTTCGAGGTTCCATAGCGATTGCCATGCACCTCGGCGCTTTCCAGGAACTCGCCGCGCGCCTGCATGTCGAGGAACGTCGGCTCGTCCACGAAGTGGTATTCGCGCCCGGGCAGCTCCCCGCTGCGCGGCTTGCGCGTGGTGTACGAGGTCGACAGGCGCAGGTCCGGCTCGTCTTCGAGCAGCGCCCTGATGAGCGAAGTCTTGCCTGCCCCCGACGGGGCGGTAATCACGAACAAGCTACCCCTCATTCGATGTTCTGCACCTGCTCGCGCACCTGCTCGACCAGCAGCTTGAGCTCGAGCGCGCAGTCGGAAACCGGCTGGCTCGCCGCCTTTGAGGCGAGCGTATTCGCCTCGCGGTTAAGCTCCTGGGCGATGAAGTCGAGCCTTTTCCCGGCCGCGCCTCCGGCGCGCAGCACGCGCTCCACCTCGGCAAGGTGGGTGCGCAGGCGCTCGAGCTCCTCGTCGACGTCGCTCCTGGCGGCAAACAGCGCCACTTCCGCGCGGATGCGCTCATCCTCGGCCGTGCCGATGGCCTCGCGCAGGCGCTCGGCAATGCGCTGCTGATAGGCCGCGACCGACTGCGGCACCAGCGGCGCCACCTGCTGGACGCGCTCGCGCATCGCCGCAACCCGCTCGAGGACGCTTGCGGCAAGCTTGGCACCCTCGCGCACGCGCGTCGCCACCAGGTCCTCGAGCGCGCGACGGCAGGTATCGGTCGCGATGCGCCGCATGGCGTCGTCATCGGCAGGCGACTCGGCGATTACGCCGGGCCAGCGCAGGACATCGGCGAGGCGCAAAGGGCCGGCATCCGGAAAGGCGCGGCGCGCCTCGTCGCTCAGCTCACGCAATTGCTCGAGCGCCTGCGCGTTCAGCCGCTGCGGCACGTCCGCCGCCCCGGTCGGATTGAGGAACAGGCGGCAGTCCACCTTGCCGCGAGACACCCGCGCCGTCACCAGCTCGCGCAGCGCCGGCTCGAGGGCGCGCAGCTCGTCGGCGACGCGCAACTGCAGGTCGAGGAAGCGGGCGTTGACGGAGCGCAGCTCCACTGAAAGCCTGCCGCGCGGCGACTCGGCCGACGCCGCGGCGTAACCGGTCATGCTCTGGATCGGTTGTGACAAAGTGTGCAGCGCGGCAGACGCGGCGCGCGGTGGAGCGCGCTGGTGAACGCTATGATAGGACAGATGCCCACGCTCGCCAACCCGCCGCTGCCCGAAGGCACGCGGCTCGAGAACTACCGCATCCTGCGCATGCTGGCGGCCGGCGGGTTCTCGTTCGTCTACCTCGCGCACGACGAGAACGAGACGCCGGTGGCCATCAAGGAATACCGCATTGCCGAGGACGACCCGGTGAAATTCAACCACGGCATGCGCGGGTTTTTCGAGGAAGGCCGCGCGCTCGCGCGCCTGTCCCACCCCAACGTGGTGCGGGTGTTGAACTTCTTTCGCGCCAACGACACCGTATACCTGGTAATGCGCTACGAGCGGGGCCGCTCGCTTCAGGAGCACGTGCGCAACCGGCGCGGCGCGCTCGAAGAGGGCTGGATCCGCAGCACGTTCGCCGAGCTGCTGAACGGATTGCGCGAAGTGCACTCGAACAAGCTGATGCACCTGGACATCAAGCCCGGCAACGTCTACATCCGCAACGACGGCACGCCCCTGCTGATCGATTTCGGCGCCGCCCGCCAGACGATTTCCGGCGACGGCGTGCACCTGCCGCGGACTTACACGCCGGGCTTCGCCTCCCCCGAGCAGCACACGCGGCGGGAGTTGCTCGGGCCATGGAGCGACGTCTACTCCGTGGGCGCCACGATGTACGCTTCGCTTGCCGGCGCGGCGCCGCAGCCTGCCGACCAGCGCCTGGAAAGCGACGCGCTGGTGCCCGCGCGTCGCGCCTGGTCCGGAAGGTACTCGGCCGAGCTGCTCGACACCATCGACTGGTGCCTGCGCCTGGACCACCTCGAGCGCCCGCAGAGCGTGTTCGCATTGCAGAAAGCGCTGCTCGGCGAGAAGCTGCCGGACTACCACGGCAAGCCCACCATGCTGCACGGCATAAGGGACGCCGTGCTCCGATTCACGGGGACCTTCTTTTGAATTGCACCATCGCCCAGGAAACGCGCATCGGCGCGCGCAAGATGAACCAGGACCGCCTGGGTTGCTGGCGCACCGGGCATTCGCTGCTCATGGTGGTGGCCGACGGCCTGGGCGGGCAACTGCATGGCGAGATTTCCGCCCAGGTGGCGGGGCAGGACTTCGCCCGCGCCTTTTCGCGCGGGGGGCGGCCGCTGCTGGCGGCGCCGGAGGTGTTCCTCGCGCACAGCATGAACGGTGCGCATGCCGCGATCCTGCGCGAGGCGCAGCGCCTCGAGCTTCCCGATACGCCGCGCACCGTGATCGTCGCCTGCGTGGTGCAGGATGGCCACGCTTACTGGACGCATGTCGGCGACTGCCGGCTGTACCTGGTGCGCCGCGGCAACATCCTGCAGCGCACGCGGGACCATACCGTGGTCCAGCAGCTGCTGGACGCCGGACGGATCCGCGAGGAAGCGATTACTACGCACCCGGACCGCAACCGCCTGCTGCAGTGCCTGGGGAGCCTGCAGGCGCCGCGGCCCGAGACGGTCGAGCGGGTGCGCCTGAAGCGAGACGACCTGGTCCTGCTTTGCTCGGACGGTCTGTGGGGCCCGCTTACGCAGCGCCAGCTGCTCCACGCGCTCGTCACACGGGAGCTGAAGCAGGCGATCCCGGAGCTTGCCGACCTTGCCGAAGTTCGTGCCGGACCGCAGTGCGATAATGTGAGCGTGCTGGCGATGGCCTGGGGCGAGGAGGAGGTGGTTCCCGCCGACGAGCCGCCCACCATCCCGGCACAGGAGCTCCCCACCGACGTGCAGGACTTCACCGCCACCGATCCCGACTTCCTGCGCATGTCCGACGAGGACATCGAGAAGGCGATCGACGACATCAAGGCCGCGCTGCGCAAGACGCCGCCCCAGCAGCAATGAGCACGAGCGGCAGGCCGAGCGGCCGGGCCCCGGACGAGCTGCGCGCGGTTCGCATCCAGCGCGGCTTCACCCGCCACGCCGAGGGCTCCGTGCTGGTCGAATTCGGCGACACGCGCGTGCTGTGCACCGCGAGCGTCGAGGAGCGCGTGCCGCCTTTTCTGAAGGACAGCGGGCGCGGCTGGGTAAGCGCCGAGTACGGCATGCTGCCGCGCTCCACCAATACCCGCACCGACCGCGAGGCCGCGCGCGGCAAGCAATCCGGCCGCACCCAGGAGATCCAGCGCCTCATCGGCCGCGCCCTGCGCGCCGTCACCGACCTGTCCGCGCTCGGGTCGCGCTCGGTCGAGATCGACTGCGACGTGCTGCAGGCCGACGGCGGCACGCGCACCGCCGCCATCACCGGCGGCTTTGTGGCTTTGCACGATGCAATAACCTGGCTGCAGCAGAAGAAGCTTCTGGAAAAGCAACCCCTTCGGGACTTCGTCGCGGCCGCGTCGGTCGGCGTGTACAACGGCACCCCGGTGCTCGACCTGGACTACCCGGAGGACTCCGCCTGCGGCTGCGACATGAACGTCGTCATGACGGGCGCCGGCAACTTCGTCGAGGTGCAAGGCACGGCGGAAGGCGCGACGTTTTCCCGCCTCGAGATGGACGCGTTGCTGGCGCTCGCCCAGCGCGGCATCGCCCGGCTGGTCGAGCACCAGAAACGCGCGCTGGGCCTGTGAGGCTCGTGCTCGCCAGCGCCAACCCCGGCAAGCTGCGGGAGATCGGCGCTTTGCTGGCGCCGCTGTCCATCGACGTAGTGCCGCAGTCGCAGCTGGGCATCGGCGAGGCCGACGAGCCGCACGAGACCTTTCTCGAAAACGCGCTGGCCAAGGCGCGGCACGCGAGCCGGGCCAGCGGCCTGGCGGCGCTTGCCGACGATTCCGGCCTGTGCGTCGAGGCGCTGGGCGGCAAGCCGGGCGTGCACTCGGCCTACTATGCGGGCCGCGATGGCCCTCGCGAGCAGCGGGACGCCCGGAATAACGAGAAGCTGCTTTCCCTGCTTCAGGACTATAGGGCGGCTTACTATGCCTGCGTCCTCATTCTCGTGCGCCACGCCGGCGATCCCCTTCCGCTCGTGGCCGAGGGCATCTGGCGCGGCGAGATCGCGCTGGCGCCGCGGGGGACAAACGGCTTCGGCTACGATCCGCTGTTCCTGCTGCCCGAGCTCGGCATGACCGCCGCCGAGCTGGACCCGGCCGAGAAGAACCGGATCAGCCACCGTGGGCAGGCGCTTGCCAGGCTGCTGGAGCTGCTGCGTGACCCCGATCGCGCTTGAGCGCGCAGGCGCGGTGAAGCTCGCCGCGTTGCCGCCGCTCGCCCTCTACGCCCACATCCCCTGGTGCGTGCGCAAGTGCCCGTATTGCGACTTCAACTCGCATGAACGTACCGGTGCCCTCCCCGAGCAGGAGTATCTCGCCTCGCTCTTTCGTGACATCGAAAATCATCTTCCTGCGGTTTGGGGCCGGCGCATCGTGAGCATCTTCATTGGCGGCGGCACGCCGAGCCTGTTCTCGCCCGAGGCGATCGACGCGCTGCTTTCGGGCGTACGCGCCCGCCTGCAGGTCGACCCGCAGGTTGAGGTCACGCTCGAGGCCAATCCGGGCACCGTGGAGGCGGCGCGCTTTCGCGGCTTCCGCGACGCCGGCGTGAACCGCATCTCGATCGGCGTGCAAAGCTTCGACGACCGCATGCTCGCGGCGCTGGGGCGCATCCATTCCGCCCGGGAAGCGCGAAACGCGATCGACGCGGCCTTGGCGAGCTTCGACAACGTCAACCTCGACCTGATGTACGGCCTGCCCGGGCAGACCCCGGCGATGGCGGGCGCCGACCTCGCGCAGGCGCTGGCGTGCGGCGCGCCGCACGTGTCGGCCTACCAGCTCACCATCGAGCCCAACACCGTGTTCTACCGCAGGCCGCCGCAACTGCCCGAGCATGATGCCGCCGCCGACATGCAGCTCGCCGCGGAGCACGCGCTCGGCGCCGCGGGCTACGAGCACTACGAGACATCCGCCTTCGCGCGCCCCGGGCACCGCTGCCGCCATAACCTGAATTACTGGCTGTTCGGCGATTACCTGGGCATCGGCGCCGGCGCGCACGGCAAAATCAGCTTTCCGGATCGCATTACGCGCCACGAGCGCGCCAAGCAGCCGCGCGAGTACATGCACAAGGCAGGCAGCCTGGACAAAACCGTGCCGCCCGCGGAGCTGCCGTTCGAATTCATGCTGAACGCGCTGCGCCTGGTCCACGGCTTCGAGCCGCGCCTGTTCAGCGAGCGCACCGGAGTGCCCTTGGTCCTCATCGAAGAGCAGCTCGGCGAAGCGGAAAGTCGCGGGTTGCTCGCGCGAGACTGGAAGCGCATCGCGCCGACCGAGCGCGGGCAGCGCTTTCTGAACGAGCTGCTCGGGTTGTTCCTGCCTACCGGCGCCGGTAGTAAAGGTCGCGGATCGGATGGCCCAGGCGGCGTCCGCGCGCTTCGAACTTCGTAGGCGGCCTCGGTACGAATCCGGCTGCCGCGGGCTGCAGCAGCGGCTCCCTCGAAAGAACCTCCTCCATCGACGCGGCGTACTCCGGCCAGTCGGTAGCCGCGTGCAGCACGCCGCCGGGCGCGAGCTTGCGCGCCGCCAGCGCGGCGAACGGCGGCTGCACCAGGCGGCGCTTGTGGTGGCGCTTCTTGGGCCACGGATCCGGGAAGAAGACATGGATTGCCGCGAGCGAGGCGTCGGCGACCATGCGCTCGAGCACCTCGGTGGCGTCGTGGCGGATCACGCGCAGGTTGGCGAGGCCCTCCTGCGCGATCCGGTTGAGCAGGCTGCCCACTCCGGGTCCATGCACCTCCGCCGCGATGAAGTCGATATCGGGGCGCGCGTGGGCGATGATGGCCGTGGTCTCGCCCATGCCCGAGCCGATCTCCAGCACCAGCGGCGCGTTCCTGCCGAAGGGGTTCTGCAGCAGCTCACCGGTGAACGACAGGCCGTACTTCGGATAAAGGGTTTCAAGGGCGCGCGCTTGCGCCGCGGTGGTCCTGCCCTGGCGCAGCACGTAACTGCGAACTGGGCGGTTCAAGCAGCCTTCGGCGCGATCTTTCCCTCGGTCGGGGAGCTCGGCGTCGCCGAGTAGAGCTTCTTCGGCATGCGCCCGGCGAGGAACGCCTCGCGCCCGGCCTCGACCGCCTTCCTCATGG
Source organism: uncultured bacterium (assembly GCA_965233185.1). Lineage (GTDB taxonomy): Bacteria > Pseudomonadota > Gammaproteobacteria > Burkholderiales > SG8-39 > SCGC-AG-212-J23. Next base: position 27,431 of record CBDDSA010000016.1, on the reverse strand, counting down.
CGCCGGCCATCAGCACGGGGTCGCGTGCGGCGGCGATGGCGGTATTCATGAGAACCCCGTCGCAACCGAGTTCCATGGCGATCGCCGCGTCGGAGGCCGTGCCCACGCCCGCGTCCACCAGCACCGGCACCTTGACCTTTCCGAGCACGAGCTGCAGGTTCCAGGGATTCAGGATGCCCATCCCCGAGCCGATGAGCGAGGCGAGCGGCATGATGGCGACGCAGCCGATCGATTCGAGCATTTGCGCCTGGATCGGGTCGTCGGAGCAGTACACCATGACCTTGAAGCCTTCCTTCACCAGGGTCTGGGCCGCCTGCAGCGTCTCCGGCATGTTGGGGTAGAGCGAATGCGCATCGCCCAGCACTTCCAGCTTGACCAGATCATGGCCGTCGAGCAGCTCGCGGGCGAGGCGCAGCGTGCGCACCGCGTCGGCCGCGCTGTAGCAGCCCGCCGTATTGGGCAGGTAGGTGTACTTCGACGGCGGCAGCGCGTCGAGCAGGTTCGGCTCGTTGCGGTTCTGCCCGATGTTGGTGCGGCGGATCGCTACGGTGACGATCTGCGCGCCGGAGGCGTCCACCGCGGCGCGCGTCTCGGCGAAGTCGCGGTACTTGCCGGTGCCCACGAGCAGGCGCGACGCGTAGCTCTTCCCGGCGATCGTCAATGCGTCCTTCATCCCTCAGCCTCCGCCCACCGCCACCACGATCTCCAGCTGGTCGCCGTCGGCGACCAGCGTGCGCGCATGCGCGCTGCGCGGCACGATCTCGCCGTTTCGCTCCACGGCGATCTTCTTGCCAGATAGATCCAGCCGGGCGAGCAGCGCGGCGATCTCGAGTGGCTGCTCGAAACTTTGCGCCTTGCCGTTCACGGTCACGCGGATCATAGGCTTTATGATACAGCCAGGAATGTGGTTGCGAATTGCGCTGCTGTGCCTGCTCGCCTGGCCCGCGCTGGCCGACGAAATCCGCCTGTCCAACGGTGACCGCATCACCGGAGAGGTGAAGTCGCGCGCGGGCGAGCGCCTGGTCGTGGACACCGAGTACGCGGGCGAAATCTCGGTGCGCCTGAGCGACGTGCATTCCGTGTCCATCCTGGACAGCGCCGGCGAGCTGCACGAGATCGGGCCGCTCGAGGTGGCGACGCTCGACCCCCGACCCTACAAGAGCCCGCGCGACATCGTCTATGCCGGCCGCGGCCTCTTGTCCGCGGCCTATGCGCGCGGCAACGCCGACAGCGACCACGTCCACCTGGACGCGGACTTCACCGCGCGCGCGCAGGAATACCGCTACAACCTCACCGGCCGGATCGAGCGGCGCTCCGAGCCGCCCGCGGAGACGAACACGGCCTGGCTGGCCGGTGCGAATTACGACCGCTTCCTCGATGCCCGCCGGTTTGCTTACGTGCGCGCGTCCCTGGAGCACGACCGCGCGAAGGATGTCGACTACCGCGCGGCAGCCGGCGCCGGCTACGGCCTGCAGCTTCTGGAGGATGCGGATGCTGACCTGTCGATGCGCGGCGGCCTGGACTATGTGAGCGTCGAGCGCTACTTGGGCGCGCCGGAGGAGTATCCGGCGCTTGGCTGGGGTATCAAGGCAAGCTTCGCGCCGTGGAACGCTCGGCTGCGGCTTTTCCACGAGCAGGAAGGCTTCTGGAACCTCGAAGATACCGATGGGGTCGTGGTGCGCTCCAAGACCGGCGTGCGGCTGCCGCTGGTCGAGCGCCTCAACGCCACCGCGCAGCTCAATGTGGACTGGGAGCGACGGCCGGCGCCCGGGCGCCAGTCCACCGACTCGACGCTGCTGCTGGGCGTCGACTATGCCTTCTGATGGACGAAGCGGCGCAGTGGCTCGGGATGCATGCCGTGGAAGTGTTCCTGGTTGCGCTCGCAGGACTGCTGGGCTTCGGCTTCGCCTTGTGGCGCGGCATCGAGCGCTACGAGGAGCCCCTTTGGCAAGCGGTGGGGTTCGTGGCACGTCGCCTCGCGCCGTATCGCTATCTCAGCACGCATCTGCTGGCCGGCATCGCCGTGTGCTTCCTTGCGGTGTTCGCCTTCGGCAGCCTCGCCGACGAAATCCTCGAGCGGGAGGAATGGGATGCCTTCGACCGGGCGCTCGCGGTGGCGATGAACCGGCATGCCACGCCGCTGGGCGCCGGGGCGCTAAGCCTCGTCACGCGTCTGGGAGACTCATGGCTGATCGCCGCGATCGGGGTGGGCGTGGGGCTCGGGCTCGCGTTGCGCGGTCGCCGCGTATTGCTGGCCGGCTGGGCGGCGGCATTCGCCGGCGGCGGGTTGCTCAACCTCGCCCTGAAGGCGGCGTTCCAGCGCGCCCGCCCGGAATTCGACGCGCCCTGGGCGACGGCGCTGGGCTGGAGCTTTCCCAGCGGCCATGCCATGGGCGCCATGGTGGCTTACGGCATGGTGGCCTACCTCCTGGTGCTGCGCTTCGGGCGCACGCCCGCGCCGTTCATCGTCGCCGGCGCCGCGATCATCGTGCTCGCCGTCGGCTTCAGCCGCATCTACCTCGGCGTGCACTACTTCAGCGATGTCCTGGGGGGCTACCTTTCCGGCATCGCCTGGCTTGCGGTATGCGCGTCGGCGATCGAAATCGCACGGCGCCATGCCCGCAAAGACGCTAGGGACAATTAGAACGGCTTGTCGCGCCCGTCGATGCGGCTCGGCGGCGTGAGGTCGCGATACTCTCCTTCCACGACCGCGCCGCCCGCCCCGCGGCCATTCTTCAGCGGCGAGCGGCTGCGCCACCACAGCCAGCCCCAGACCACCAGGCCGACGGCGAGCAGGATGCCCAAGGCGAGCGAGGCAAACACGAAAACGGCCACCAGGAAAACCAGGCCGAGGAGGATACCGACGACGCGTTGGATCAGTCCCATAGTTGGGTATGATTCCGCGCAGGCGGGTGTAGTTCAATGGCAGAACGGCAGCTTCCCAAGCTGCATACGAGGGTTCGATTCCCTTCACCCGCTCCACCCCGCTGGAGCGGCGAGGCGGCGAGGCGGCGCGAGGCGCGCCGCCAAGCCGCTCGTTTCGGCACGGCGTTACTGCGCCGGAGCGATGAAGCTCGGGTCGTTCGCCCAGACGTTGGCGTTGCGTTCGGCAGGCGCCGAGGTCTGGATGTTGGGCAGCGCGCGGTCGACCAGGTTCTGGTCGTACGGCGCGGTGACTTCGACGGCGAGCGCCGGGACGGACAGCACGGCGAGCGATACGGCGGCGATGAGGCGTTTCATGGTTCTGTTCCTTCAGTAGTTGGGTTGAGTTGAGCTGCAGGTATCACTTTGACGCCGGTGGATGTCGCGGCGGTTTCATGGTGCAAATGCGCCGTTACAAGCGAAATTGCGCTATTCGCGCTCCAGGCGCCCCGCGATGACGCGCACGCGCTGGCCCGCTTCGAAGGCGCGCGCGCCTTCCAGAAGCGTGAGCAGGCGCCCGTCGTCCAGGCGGATGACGAGCTCGCGGCGCACTTCCGGGTTGATCTTGTGCTCGATGGCCTCCTCGAACGCGTGGAGGTCGCGCGGCACTTCGCGCACCTGCTCGATCATTCCGGAGGAGAGCTCGCTGAAATCGAATTCCTGCGGCGCATACGGCGCCGCGTACGCGGCGAGCGGAGCGCCGAGGGCTAAGGCAAGGAGGAGGAGTTTCATGCAAGCATCGTCGCGCGCGCAGGCTTCGGCACGATTTCGCCGGCGCTACAACTGAAAGAAAAGGGGCTTCGCGCCGCCCGGGCGGACGGTTACAGGTGAAATCGAAGGATCAGTCGGCCTGCCTTCAGGTTACCGCGCGGATGTTGCCGGCCGGTTGCATCTTTGTTACGCCTGAAAGCACGCGCGCGAGGGCTGCGGCGAGCTCGCGCGATTGCACCGGCTTTTTGAGGATCTCGTCCACACCGGCCGCCCGGGCGCGCTCGGTCATCATCGGTCCGATGTAGCCGCTCACCAGCAGGATGGGCAGGTCGGCGCGCCGCTCGCGCAACCGGCGCGCGAGCTCGGTGCCGGTCAGTCCCGGCATCACCTCGTCGGCGATCACCGCATCGAAGCGCTGCGGCGCCGCGTCGAAGCCGGCAAGCGCAGCGGCGCCGTCGGAGAACGCCACCGGCTCGTAACCCAGGCGCTTCAGCACTTCCGAGGCGAGCGCCACCAGGGCTGCTTCGTCGTCGACCACCAGCACGCGCTCGCCCTGGCCGCGCGGTACCGGCGCTTCGCTTTCGTCGTCCGCCAGGACCGGCGCGTCGACCCGCGGCAGGTAAATCACGAAGCGGCTGCCCCGGCCCGGCTCGCTCTGCACGTCGATGGCGCCGGAGGAGTCGGTGACGATGCCGTAGACCAGCGATAGCCCCAGGCCGGTCCCCTTGCCGACTTCCTTGGTGGTGAAGAACGGCTCGAACAGGCGCGCCAGCGTGGTCGAGTCCATGCCGCTGCCGGTGTCTTCCACGGTGAGGCGCGCATAGGGGCCCGGGTGCAGCGTGCTGTGCGCGAACACGCGCTGCTCCAGGACTTCTTCCGCCTCGAGCGTCACCCGCAGGACGCCGCGCTCGCCCATGGCATGCAAGGCGTTGGTGGACAGGTTCATCATGATCTGGTGCAGCTGGGTCGGATCGCCGACCACGAAAAGGGAGCTCGCCGGAAGCCGCGTCTCCAGGCGGATGCCTGCGGCCAGGGAGCCGCGCACCAGGTCGAGCGTTTCCGCCACGATGCGCTCCATCTGCACCGGCACGCGCTTGCCGCGCTGGCTGCGGCTGTACCACAGGATCTGCTCGACCAGCGCCCCGGCGCGGCTGGCCGCGGTGAGCACGTTCCGCGCATAGCGCTGCTGGGGCGAGCCGGGCTCGGCGCCTTCCACCAGCATCTCGGCGTAGCCGAGGATGCCGCCCAGGATGTTGTTGAAGTCGTGCGCGATGCCGCCGGCCAGCCGCCCGACCGCCTCCATCTTTTCCGCCTGGCGCAGCCGCTGCTCCAGGCGGGCGCGCTCGGCGTCGGCCTGCTTGCGCTCGGTGATGTCGCGCAGGTTGAGCACCAGCGCGCGCACGCTCGGCTCGTGCAGCAGGTTGCTCATGGTGTTTTCCGTCCAGCGCCAGGAGCCGTCCTGGTGCCGCACCAGGGTCTCGCTTCTGAGCACCTTGCCCGGCGTGCGCAGCAGCTCCTCGCGCCGGCGCAGGGCCTCGGCGCGATGCTCGGGGTGCAGATAATCGTACGCCTGGCCCCCTTGGATCTCCTCCTGCCGGTAGCCGAGCATGCGCTCCAGCGAAGGGCTGGCATAGAGGATGCCTTTCTCGGGGTGGCTCAGCACCGCCGCGTCGGAGCTGTGCTCGATCATGGCGCGGAAACGCTTCTCGCTTTCGCGCAGGGCGCGCTCGCGCCGTGCGAGGCCCCAGGCGGCCAGCGCGATCAGCGCCAGCATCGCCCCCGAGGTGAGCAAGGTGCGCAAGCCGATGAGACGCGTCTGCTCGCGCCAGGGCGCGAACACCGCGCGCTCGGTGCTGCCGCTCGCCACGAACATCGGGAAGCCGCGCACCGCCGAAGCCGACAGCAGCACCCGCTGTCCGGAAATCGGGCTGTCGGTCCAGCCCTCGAAGCGGCCGCCGCGGCTTACCGCACCGAAGATCTCGTCGTGCTGCAGGGTGCGCCCGCGCACGTCCGGCGGATCGGGAATGCGCGTCACCACGCGCCCGTCCATCGACAGCAGCGTCAGGAACCCGCCGTCGCCCAGGTCGATGGTGCGGTACAACCGGTCGAAGGTCTCGATTTCCAGCACCGCCGCGAGCACCCCGCCGAAGCCGCCGGCCGGACCTTCCAGGCGGCGCGACATCACGAAGCGCCAGCTGGTGCCCACCGGGCCGCCGAGGTAGGGCTCGCTCAGGAACAGCCGGTCGGCGCCCCCGTCCAGGTGCGCGGTAAACAGTGCCTTGCCGGCGAGGTCGGGGTCGATGGTCGGCAGCTCGCTGGTGCGCGCCACGATCTCGCCCTGGCCGTCGAACACCAGGATCTCGGCAAGCTGAGGCACGCGCACCAGCTCGTCGCGCAGGCGCGGCACCGCGCCGGCCACGTTGTGCGCGCCTCTGGCGCGCTGCGCGTTGCGCAGGATGAGGTCGACCGACTCCAGCGACGCCGCGGTCTGCTCGGCGAGCAGGCTGGTGAGGTTGGAGAAGTCGCGCTGCGCGCGGCGCTCGGTGAGCTCGCGGCTGGAGCGCACGTCCCAGATCGCGGAGGCGACGTTGATCGCCACCAGCAGCATGCCCAGGCCGACCAGCGCGCGGGTGAGCGAAATGCCGGCGAGCGCCGAACGCAGGCTTGGCGCGGGCATCCCGCGCTAGCGGGCCGGCGCGCCGATGAGCTCGGCCACGGCGCGCAGGAATTCGGCACGCTTGACCGGCTTGGCGAAGGCGCGGTCGGCGCCCGCGGCCAGCGCCTCGTCGGCGGTGAGCCCCTGGCCGGAATTGAAATGTCCCGACACCGCGATGAGGGCGAGCCCCGGATGCTCCCGCTTGAGCTCGTGGATGGCCTCGACCGCGCAGGCGCCGGGCATGAACATGTCGGTGACCACCAGCGCAGCGGCGCCGCGTTGCAGCTCGGCCACGCCGGCGCAGCAGTCGTGCACCTTGCGTACCCGGTAGCCCGCCCCTTCCAGCCAGTCGGTCACCAGGTCGCGCAGGATCGCATCATCGTCGATGACGAGGATGTCTGCCGGACCGCTCGCAGGGCTTGTGCTCACCTGTGCATTCCACTGTGCGCCGATTGCGTGTAATTTACACGCACCCCTAGGGGGCATTACACCTGTAACACGGGCCGGGGGCGGTTCCCTAGACTCCCCCGCCATGAGCATCGAAGCCACCATGAGCAATCCGCCGCAGGTTTCTTCGCATGCCGCACTGCCGCATGTGCTCGTCGTCGACGACGACCCCACCATCCGCGAGCTCGTGTCCGATTACCTCGGCAAGAACGAGCTGCGCGTCACCGCGGTCGCCGACGGCCGGGCGATGCAGGCCATCCTTGCCGAGCAGGTAGTGGACCTGCTCGTGCTGGACCTGAAGCTGCGCGCCGAAGACGGCATGGCGCTCGCCCGGCGCCTGCGCGACGAGTCGGAGATTCCGATCGTCATGCTCACCGGGCGCAGCGAAGAGGCCGACCGGGTGATGGGCCTGGAGCTGGGCGCCGACGACTACCTCACCAAGCCTTTCAGCCCGCGGGAGCTCCTCGCGCGCATCCGCACCGTCCTGCGCCGCCGGCGCGCCGAAGTGCGCCAGGGCAAGCCCGAGGGCATCCGCGCCTACCGCTTCGACGGCTGGGAGCTCAACCTCAACACGCGCCGCCTGACCGCGCGCGACGGCCGCGTGGTGTCGCTGAGCAATGGCGAATTCAGCCTCCTCGTCGTGCTGCTCGGCGCGCCCAACCGCATCCTGTCGCGCGACCAGCTCCTCGACCTTTCTCGCCTGCATAACGACGAGGTCTACAACCGCTCGATCGACGTGCAGATCCTGCGGCTGCGGCGCAAGATCGAGCAGGACCCCGCCGAGCCGCGCTACATCAAGACCGAGCGCGGCGCGGGCTACCTTTTCGGCGTCCCGGTAGAGACCGTTTACTAGCGGTATAGTGGGGCGTCATGCCCTACTCGGTCGACGGCAAGCTGGTCGTCGCGATTTCATCGCGGGCGCTGTTCGACTTCGAGGACGAGAACCGCATATTCGAGCGCGACGGCGAAGCGGCGTACATCGCGCTGCAGTTTGCCCGGCTCGACGTGGCGGCGCGCGAGGGGGTGGCGTTCCCGCTGGTCAAGAAGCTGCTCGCCTTCAACACGCCCGAAGTGCAGCGGGTCGAGGTCGTCATCCTGTCGAAGAACGACCCTGTGTCCGGGCTGAGGGTGTTCCGTTCGGCGGCGATGTCCGGCCTGCCGCTCGAGCGCGGGGTGTTTACGCGCGGCCGCAGCCCCTACCGCTACCTCGATTCGCTCAAGGCCAACCTGTTCCTTTCGGCCAACGAGACCGACGTGATGAGCGCGCTCGAGGCGAATTGCCCCGCGGCGCGCGTCTATCCGGAATCGGCGCAGGCGGCGAGCCGCCACGCGGGCGAGGTGCGCATCGCCTTCGATGGGGATGCGGTGCTGTTCTCCGACGAGGCCGAAGCGGTCTACCAGCGCGACGGCCTCGAGGCGTTCACCCGCCACGAGACCACGCACGCGCTTCAGCCGCTGCCGCCGGGCCCGTTCAAGCCGCTGCTGGAGGCCCTGCATCGGCTGCAGTCCGAGAAGGCGCTGCCCATGAAGCTGCGCACGGCACTGGTCACCGCGAGGAGCGCGCCGGCGCACGAGCGCGCGGTGCGCACGCTCATGGAATGGAACATCGCGGTGGACGAGGCCATGTTCCTGGGCGGCCTGGACAAGGGCGCGTTCCTGAAGGCCTTCGAGCCGGACTTCTACTTCGACGACCAGCACGGCCACATCGATTCGGCGCGGTTGCACGTCGCCGCCGGGCACGTGCCGTTCGGCGTCGCCAACATCCGCTGAGCGGATGTTCTCTGCGGTCCGCTAGAGGAAAAGCTCTCTGGGGTCCACCTGGACCTTGCTCTGCTCCATGGTGCGCTTGATGCGGTAGGGCTCCTCGGGCGCGACCAAGGGGTCCTTGTCGAGGTCCAGGATCTTGTGCGGCCGCATGGGGTTGCCCTGGGCGTCGAGCACTATCATCACGCGCGGCTTGAGCCGGCGCACCAGGTTCTGGGTGATGACGATGCCCACCTCGCCGGAGTTGAGCTCGACCACGCTGCCGACGGGGAAGGCGCCGACGCACTGGATGAACTGCTCGACCAGCCCGGGGTGGTAGCCGGTGCCGCGCTCCTTGTAGAGGTAGGACAGGGCGCTCGAGGGCGGCAGCGGCTCGGCTTCGAGTCGCAGCGCGGTGAGCGCGTCGAAGGTGTCGGCGATGGCCGCCATCGCGCCGTACAGCCCGATGTCGCCGCCCTTCAGTCCGCGCGGATACCCGCTGCCGTCCTGGCGCTCATGGTGCAGCAGCGCGAGCTCCGGCAGCCGCAGCGGCAGCCCCGGCGTATTCGCAAGGATCTCGGCCGAGTACTCCACGTGGCGCTTGACGATCTCCTGCTCCTCGGGCGCGAGCGGGCCCTGCTTGGCCATGATCTGCGGCGGCAGGCGCGTCTTGCCGACGTCCTGCAGCAGGCCGAGCAGCCCGAGCAGCTCGAGCTCGTCGCGCCTGAGCTGCAGGAAGCGCGCGAACACGAGCAGGTAGATCGACACCTGCAGGGCGCGCGCGTGGGCCTCGGCGCTCTGCTCGCGCAGGCGCGTCACCAGCAGCATCGCGTCGGGGTTGCGCACCACGCTGTCGGCCAGCCGCTTGACCGACTCCTTGATCTCCCTCGCGTCGAGGACGCCGCCCTGCGTGGCCGCCGGCTTGAGCAGGTCGGCTACCAGGGCGAGGATGCGGTCGTAGTCCTGCGCCGCCGGGTGGAACTCGGCCTCGACGCTCGCCTTCTCCGGATAGGCGGTGCTGCCCTGGATCGCGAACTCGGGGGCGGGCGGGCGCAGATTGTCGCTGCGCGCCAAGTCGACGAACACATGCCGGCAGTACTTCTTGAGCGCCGCGAGCTGCTGGTCGGTGCGCAGGTGGAAGCCCTGGAACATGAACGGCGTGTCGGTCCACGGGCGGTCGAGCTCGGCCACGTACATGCCGAACTGCAGCTGGTCGACCCTGAGCTGCTTTCTCTCCATGCGCCGATTCTAATGCGCTAGCGCAGGGGCAGCGCCTCCTCCACCAGCGCGGCGAGGTAGCCGGCGCCCAGCGGGATGACTTCGTCGTTGAAGTCGTAGCGCGGGTCGTGCAGGAAGCAGGCGCCCGGGCCGCCGAGCACGCGCTCCCCCACCCGGGCGGCGAAGCGCGCCTCGGCCGCGGTATTGATGGTCGCGGGATAACCGCGCGCGTACTTCACCTCGGCGCGCGCGCCGAATGCCTCGGCGACGCGGGTGGCAATCTCGCGAACCCGGCGTTCGGCGAGATCGCGCGTCGCGGGCTTGAAGCTGCGCACCGTACCAAGCATGCGCACGCTGTCGGGGATCGCATTGAAGGCGCCGAGCTGGCTGGTCTGCATGGAGCACAGGCTCACCACCACGGCGTCCACCGGGTCCACGCTGCGGCTTGCGACGCTCTGCAGCGCGGTGATGATGTGCGCGGCGACGACCACCGGATCGACGGCGAGGTGCGGGAACGCGGCGTGGCCGCCCTTGCCCTGCACGACGATCTCCACCTCGTCAGTTGCGGCCATCACCGGGCCCGGGCGCACCGCGATCGTGCCAGCCGGCAGCCCGGGATAGTTGTGGACCGCGTACACCTCGTGCGCCGGGAAGCGCTCGAACAAGCCTTCCTTCACCATCACCTGGCCGCCGCCGCCGCCTTCCTCGGCGGGCTGGAAGATGAGAAACGCGGTGCCGTCGAAGTTGCGCGTCTCCGCGAGATAGCGTGCCGCACCGAGCAGCATGGTGGTGTGGCCGTCGTGCCCGCAGGCATGCATGCGGCCTGCGTTCGTCGAGCGGTAATCGAAGTCATTCGCCTCATGGATCGGCAGGCAGTCCATGTCGGCGCGCAGGCCTATCGCCCGCGCACCCCGCGTCTTTCCCCGGATGGTCGCGACCACTCCGGTTTTGGCGAGGCCGGTGTGCACCTCGATGCCCCACGCTTTCAGCCGCTCGGCGACCAGCGAGGCCGTGCGGCTTTCCTGGAACGCAAGCTCGGGATGGGCATGGATATCGCGCCGCAGCGCCTGGAGCTCGGCATGGAACTGGCGGATATGCTCGACGGGGTTGTTCATGCGGCAATTAGAATGCGGTTATGTCGAAGTTCGCAAGCGCCCTCATCGCCTGGCAGCGGCGCCATGGGCGCAGCAACCTGCCCTGGCAGGGCACACGCGACCCGTACCGCATCTGGCTCTCGGAGGTCATGCTCCAGCAGACGCAGGTCGCAACCGTTATTCCCTACTACGAGCGCTTCCTGAGGAAGTATCCCAGCGCCGCGGCCCTTGCCGCCGCTACGCAAGACGAAGTGCTTACCCTGTGGGCGGGGCTGGGCTACTACGCGCGCGGCCGTAACCTGCATGCCGCCGCGCGCATCATCGCCGAGCAGGGTTTTCCAAAGTCTCAAAACGAGATTGCACGCTTGCCCGGCGTCGGGCGCTCCACCGCCGGGGCGATCGCCGCGTTCGCCTTCGGCGAGCGCGCAGCCATCCTCGACGGCAACGTGAAGCGCGTCCTCTCCCGCTGCTTCGCCCTGCAAGGCGAGCAGGCGCTGTGGGCGCGCGCGGAGCGGGTGCTGCCGAAAAAGGACATCGAAGCCTACACTCAGGCGCTCATGGATCTGGGCGCCACCGTCTGCACGCGCGGCAAGCCGCGTTGCAATGCCTGCCCCGTGACGAGCCAATGCGTCGCCCGGAAAAAGAATGCGCTGGACAAGTACCCCGCGCCGCGGCCGCGCAAGCGCTTGCCGCAAAAAGAAGTCGCGTGGCTGGTGCTGCGCCATCGCGATGAGATTTTGCTCGAGAAGCGTCCGGCACTGGGGATCTGGGGCGGGCTATGGTGCTTCCCCGAAGCCGAAAGAGGCACGAAGGGAATACGGTTGGCGCCGTTGGAGCACGGCTTCACGCACTTTCGCCTTCGGATTCATCCGCTGCTGTGCGAAGTCAGCGCAAAGCCGCCGCGCCTCGAGGCTCCGGGCAGGCTTTGGCTGGACCTCGCTCGCGCCGCCGAAGCCGCCGTCCCGTCCCCGGTGAAAAAGCTCATCGCAAGGCTCCAATCGGGCTCTGACCCCGATTGGTAGGTTAATGGGCGAGCAGGGCGTTCAGGCGCTCGAGGCGGGTGCGCGCATCGTCCAGCTCGAGCAGCTCCTGCTTGGCGGCAAGCGGCAGCGGCAGGACCTCGGCGAGGCGCGCGCTGACCCACGAGGCGGAGTCCAGCCGATGCGGCGGCTGGAACAGCCCGCCCTGCTGCTCGATCACGCGCTCGAGCAGCGCCACGCAGCCGCCGCAGCTTGCGGGGATGGCGGAATCGCGGTCGTCGTCCAGCACCTCGATCGAGGCGCGCGCGAGGCCGCTGGGCTCCAGTTTCCTTTCGACGATGCGAAAGCGCCGGCTGCCGAGCGCGGTCACCTGCAGCAGGCCGAGCTGCGGCATGTCCCACTGGTCGATGCGCGCCAGGCAGCCCACCTCGACGGGCAGCGCCGGGTCGCCGACCTCCCGGCCTTCGCGGATCAGGCACACCCCGAAGGGCGAGCCGTCGCGCAGGCAGGCCTTGGCCATGTCCATATAGCGCTGCTCGAAAATGCGCAGCGGCAGGCGCCCGCCGGGGAACAGCACCGTGTTGAGCGGAAACAGCGGCACGTCGTTCACTTGGGCTCCTGGTCGAGGGCGGCGAGCCCTCGGTGGCGCACCAGCACGCTCCAGTCGGTGCGAAACTGCTGCGCGAGCTGCTCGACCAGGTACACCGAGCGGTGCTTGCCGCCGGTGCAGCCGATCGCGACGGTCACCGAGCTGCGGTTCTCGCGCACGATCTCGGGCAGCCAGCGCGCGAGCAGCGAGCGTACGTCCTCCAGCCAGCGCCCGACGGCCTCGTCGCGCGCCAGATAATCGATGACCAGGCGGTCGCGCCCGGTGAACGGGCGCAGCTGCGGGTCGTAATGCGGGTTGGGCAGCATGCGCGCATCCAGCACCCAGTCGGCGTCGAGCGGGATGCCGTCGCGATAGGCGAAGGACTCGAACAGGAGCGCGAGCACGCCCGGGCCGATGCCGAGCAGGTCGCGGATCCAGTTCTGCAGCACGCGCGGCAGCAGCTCGCTGGTGTCGATGCGGTGGCCCAGGGCGGCGACCCGCGCAAGCAGCGCCCGCTCGCTTTCTATCGCCTCCAGCAATGTGTGCCCTTGTTTTGTAAGGGGATGACGCCGCCGCGTCTCGGAAAAGCGCCTCAGCAGCGCCGGGTTGCTCGACTCGAGGTACAGGACGCGGCACTCCACGCCGCGGCTCCTCAGCTCGGCGACGTTCTCGGGCAGCGCCGGCAGCGCTGCGCTGCGCGCATCGACGCTGACGGCGACCTTGTCGTGGCCGGCATCGGCCAGGAAATCGGCGACTTCCAGCAGCAGCGTGGCCGGCAGGTTGTCGACGCAGTAGTAGCCCGCGTCCTCCAGGACGGCGAGCGCGATGCTCTTGCCGGAGCCGGACAGTCCGCTAACCAGGATGAGCTGCATCAGTCGGAGTCGACGTCGTTCTCCAGCTCGCGCTGCTGGCGCGCCATGAACTCGGCCATGGAATCGATGCCGCGCAGCTTCAGGATCTCGTTGCGCACCGCGGCCTCGACCAGCACGGCGAGGTTGCGGCCGGCGGCGACCGGGATGATGACCTTGGCCACCGTGACCCCCAGGATGTCCTCGGACAGCGCGGCGAGCGGCAGCCGCTCGGTGGGATCACGGCCGCCGGGCAGCGGGCGCTGCAGGTGCGCGATCAGCCGCAGCTTCAGCTTGCGGCGCACCGCGGTCTCGCCGAAGATGGTCCGGATGTTGAGCAGCCCGAGGCCGCGCACCTCGAGGAAATCCTTCAGCATGGGCGGGCAGCGGCCCTCCAGCGTATCGACCGCGATGCGCGAGATCTCCACGACGTCGTCGGCCACCAGGCCGTGGCCGCGGCTGATGAGCTCCAGCCCGAGCTCGCTCTTGCCCACGCCCGACTCGCCGGTGATCAGCACGCCCAGGCCCAGCACATCCATGAACACGCCGTGGCGTTCGGTGCTCTCGGCAAGCGCCTTGGCGAGGTAGCGCGCCAGCACCTCGATCACGCGCGGCGCCGGCAGCGGCGAGGCGAACAGCGGCGTGTGGGTGCGCGCCGCGGCCGCCACCAATGCCGGGGGCGCGGCGACGCCGTCGGCGACGATCACGGCGGCGGGCGTCGCCTGGAACAGGCGCTCGACGTGGTCGGCGACCGTGCCGGCCTCGTAGGCGCCGATGACCTGGATGCTGTTAGGGTGGGTGAGGTTGAGGTGCCCGATGAGCGAGGCCGCCTGCGCCGCCTCACGACGCACGGCGGTGCCGCCTTCGCGGCCTGCTATCCAGGCAAGCGACAGCGGCTCGCGGTTGTCGTCATGCAGCCGCGCGACGTTGACCTGAAGCATCCGGCTGCCATGTGCTGATCAGCTGGTGAAGGCCGGCCGCGTCGGCCGCCCGGTTCATCGCTTCGCGCAGCGCCTTGTCGCTGAACATCTGCGCGAGCTCCGACAGGATCTGCAGGTGCTTCTCGGTGGCCTTCTCCGGCACCAGCAGGACGAACACCAGGGTCACGGCGTTGCCGTCGGGGGCGTCGAACGGCACCGGCTGGGCGAGGCGGATGAACGCGCCAAGCGCCTCCTTCAGGCCCTTGATGCGCCCGTGCGGGATGGCCACGCCCTGCCCGAGGCCGGTGGAGCCCAGCCGCTCGCGCGCGAACAGGCTGTCGAACACGAGGCTGCGCGCGAGCGCGTGCTGGTTCTCGAACAAGAGGCCCACCTGCTCGAACAGGCGCTTCTTGCTCGACACCTGCAGGTCGACGACGACGTCTTCCGGGGACAGCAGCTTGGCGATGAGGCTCATGCGCGGCGCGGGATTATATCCGCTTATCGTTGAGCTTATCCTTGTAGCGCAGCACCTGCCGGTCGAGCTTGTCGGCGAGCAGGTCGATGGCCGCGTACAGGTCCTGCTCCTCGCTTTCGCAGTGCAGGTCCTTGCCGCGCACATGCACCGTGGCTTCGGCCTTCTGCCGCAGCTTGCTCACCGTGAGGATGACGTGCGCGTCGATCACGTGGTCGAAGTGGCGCGAGATGCGCTCGAGCTTGGACTGCACGTAGGTGCGGATGGCCGCAGTCACTTCGAGGTGATGCCCGCTCACGTTGAGGTTCATTCGCTCTCCTTACAGCGCCTTGCGCTGGTTGACGGGGGGAATCTGCAGCGACTCGCGATACTTCGCAATCGTGCGGCGCGCCACCACGATGCCCTGCTCGCCGAGGATCTGCGAGATGCGCGCATCCGACAGCGGCGCCTTGGCGTCCTCCGCGGACACCAGCTGCTTGATGAGCGCGCGGATCGCGGTGGAGGAGGCGGCCCCGCCCGCCTCGGTGGCGACGTGGCTGCCGAAGAAGTATTTCAGCTCGAAGGTGCCGCGCGGCGTGGCCATGTACTTCTGCGTGGTGACCCGCGAGATGGTGCTCTCGTGCAGGCTGAGGATCTCCGCGATCTCGCGCAGGACCAAAGGCCGCATGGCCACTTCGCCGTGCTCCAGGAAGTGCCGCTGCCGGTCGACGATCGCTTGCGACACGCGCAGGATGGTGTCGAAGCGCTGCTGCACGTTCTTGATCAGCCAGCGCGCCTCCTGCAGCTGCGAGGAGATGCCGGCGCCGCCGCTGCGCGCGCCGGCGGCCAGCTCGGCGTACAGGCGGTTGATGCGCAGGCGCGGCATGGCGTCGGGGTTGAGGCTCGCGCGCCATGCGTTGCGGCTCTTGCGCACGATGACGTCGGGGGTCACGTAGCGCGCCTCGAGCTTGGCGAAGGCCGCGCCGGGACGAGGGTTGAGCGCCTGGATCAGGCGCTGGGCGCCGCGCAGCGCCTCCTCGTCGGCGCCGGTGGCGCCCTTCAATCGCGTGTAGTCGCGGCTCGCAAGCAGCTCCAGGTGCTTGTCGGCGATCTCGAGCGCCAGGCGCCGCACCGCGTCGTCCGGCAGCGTCTTCAATTGCAGGCAGAGGCATTCCCCGGGCGAGCGGGCGCCGACGCCGGCGGGCTCGAAATGCTGCAGGTGCTGCAGCGCGATCGCCAGCTCGTCCATTCCCGCCTCGGCTTCCGCGGGCAGCAGCGCGGCGATCTCCTCCAGCGGTTGCGTGAGGTAGCCGTCTTCGTCTAGCGCGTCGATCAGCACCATGACGAAGGCCCGGTCGCGCTCGTCCAGGTTCGTCAGGGTGAGCTGCGACAGCAGGTGCTCGCGCAGCGTGGGAGTATCGGGCGTGCCGAAATTGCGATCCCCGTCGTCGTCCTCGTCGCTGCCCCCGCCCTTCCAGTTGGCCGCGATGTCCGCCGACCAGTCGGCTTCGGTCGGCGCCGGCTCGGCCTGCGCGCTCGAGGAGCTCGATGCCGGGATGGGCGCCGCCTCGTGCTCGCCGCCGCCGCCTTCGTGGTCCTCGCGCTCGAGCGCCGGGTTCTCCATCAGGATGCGGTCGATCTCCTGGTTCAGCTCGACCGTCGACAGCTGCAGCAGCCGGATCGACTGCTGAAGCTGCGGCGTCAACGTCAGGTGCTGGGATAGTCGGAACTGGAGCGAGGGCTTCATCGCAACCGCAACCACGTTACTGCTACGTTAAGTACGTTGACTACATCAAGTACGTCAGCTACATCCGGAAATTCTCGCCCAGATATACTCGGCGCACGCTGTCATTATAGACAATCTCCTCGGGATGGCCCGAAGCGAGCACCGCGCCTTCGTTAATGATGTAGGCGCGGTCGCAGATTCCCAGCGTTTCCCGCACGTTATGGTCTGTTATGAGCACGCCGATGCCGCGTTCCTTGAGGAACCTTATGATGCGCTGGATGTCGAGCACGGCGATCGGGTCGACGCCGGCGAACGGCTCGTCGAGCAGGATGAACGCCGGCCGCGTGCCCAGCGCGCGGGCGATCTCCAGGCGTCGGCGCTCCCCGCCCGACAGCGACAGCGCGGCGTGCTTGCGCAGGTGCGCGATGTTCAGGTCCTTCAGCAGCTCGACCAGGCGCGCCTCGATGTCGGCCGGCTGCAGGCCCTGCAGCTCCAGGATAGCCTGCACGTTCTCCTCCACCGAGAGGCGGCGGAACACCGAGTTTTCCTGCGGCAGGTAGGAGATGCCCAGGCGCGCGCGCCGATGGATCGGCAGGTGCGTGAGCTCCGCGCCGTCGAGGTGGATGGCGCCGGCATCCACCGGCACCAGGCCGACGATCATGTAGAAGCAGGTGGTCTTGCCGGCGCCGTTCGGCCCGAGCAGCCCCACCACCTCGCCGCTCGAGACTTCGAGCGACACGTCCTGCACCACGGTGCGCGACTTGTAGCGCTTGCGCAGGCTTTGCGCGCGCAGCTGGCTCATTTGCGCGACGGCTCGGGCGCCGACTTGGGCTGGATCACAGCCTTCACGCGCCCGCCCGTCTCGCCCTTGCCCGAGCTCACCGAGAAGAAGTCGGAAGCCTGGTCGACGAAAATGTAATCGCCGGCGACTTCGTCGCCGCCGCGGTTGACGCGCGCGGCATCGAACAGCTCGATCTTCTGCTCGCGGTCGTTGATCTCGATGCGGCGTGCCTCGCCGTCCAGCCAGCGCGCCTCCTTCTCGCCTTCCTTGGGATCCATGCGCTGCTTGAAGCGCACCGGCGAGCCGGTGGCGGTGGTGTGCTGGAAGCCCTCGGCGTCCTGGCGCACCACGATGCGATCGGCGCGCACCGCGAGGGTCCCCTTGGTGAGCACCACGTTGCCCTCGAAGATGTTCACGCGGCGCGCGTCGTCCGCGCTCATGCGGTTGGCTTCTATCTGCGTGGGCTTGTCTTTGTCGGCCTTTTCCGCCAGGGCGGGCGAGCCCAAGAGAAGCGTCACCAGGACAAGCGAATACTTCATTGCTTGGGCTCGAAGCGGCCGACCACGTCGGCGTGCAGCTGAAACTGGCGCGAGTCGCTGTTGTACTCCATGCCGCGACCGGTGAGCGAGCGATTGTCCTCCACCAGCGTCACCTCGCGATCGGTGCGTACCAGCGAGCGGTCGCGCACCACGTGCAGGAAGCTGGTGGTCATGCGCGCGGCGGGCTGCGCCTCGGTCGCCTCGCGCAGCAGCACCACGTCGTCGTACAGGAAAATCTCCTGGCCGTCGGCGGACAGCGCGCCGCGCCGGGCGGTGACCGTGATGCGCGGCTCGTCGGGCTTGGTCTGCTGGATGCGCGGCGCCAGCAGCTCGGTCGAGTCGTCGTCGGGGTAGTGCACCATCTTGTCGGCCGAGAGCACCGACAGCGGGTGGCCTTCGCGGTCGTAGGTAGTGGTGGTGAACTGGCTGACGATGTAGTCCGGATCGTGGCGGCGCGGCGCCGGCTGGGCTTCCTCGTCGCGCACCGTGCGCTCCAGGTAGAAGGTGAGCAGCGCTAGCGCGAGCATGAGCGCGAGCGGGAACAGGCGCGTGGTGGTAAGCCTCACGCGAGGTAGCTCCGCAGCGCGGCGTCCAGGCGATCCTGCGCGCGCATCACCAGCTCGCACACCTCGCGCGCCGCCCCGTGCCCGGCGGGCGTCGAGGCGACGTAGTGGACGCGGCTGCGTACCGCTTCAGGCGCCTCGCGCGGCGCGCAGGCGAACCCGCAGCGCGTCAGCACCGGCAGGTCCACCAGCTCGTCGCCCATGTAGCCGGTGTGCTCGGGCTTCAGGTTCTGCCGAAGCAGCAATTCGGTATACGTGGACAGCTTGTCGTCGATCCCCTGGAACACGTGCGCGATGCCGAGCTCGGCGGCGCGCGCCGCTACCGCGCCCGAGCGGCGCCCGGACAGCAGGGCGCAGGGCACGCCGCTCGCGGCGAGCATCTTGAGGCCGTGCCCGTCGTAGGAGTGGAACGCTTTCAGCTCCTCGCCGGCCGGGCCGTACCAGAGCCGGCCGTCGGTCAGCACGCCGTCGACGTCGAAGATCATCAGCCGGACGCGCCGTGCCCGTTCCAGCGCGTCGGCGGCAGAGGGTTGCATGCGGGCTAGATGACTTTGGCCCGGAACAGATCGTGCATGTTGAGCGCGCCCACCAGCCGGTCGCGCTCGTCGACTACCAGCAGCTGGTTGACCTTATGGCGCTCCATCAGCTGGACCGCTTCGACGGCGAGCGCTTCCGGGCGGATGGTGCGCGGCCCGGCGGTCATCACTTCGCTGACCCGCGTGGTTTCGAAGTCGAGCACTTTGTCGAGCGCGCGGCGCAGGTCGCCGTCGGTGAAGATGCCCTTCACCTCGCCGTCGACGCCGAGCACCGCGGTCATTCCCATGCGTCCGCGCGACATCTCGAGCACCGCCTGCTTGAAGGTCGCGTTGTCACGCACCGCCGGCATGTCGGCGCCCTTGCGCATGACGTCGGCGACGTGCGTGAGCAGGCGCCGCCCGAGGGAGCCGCCGGGATGCGAGCGGGCGAAATCGTCCGCCGAGAAGCCGCGCGCGTCGAGCAGCGCCACGGCGAGCGCGTCGCCCAGGGCCAGCGCGGCGGTGGTGCTGGCAGTGGGCGCCAGGTTGTGCGGACAGGCCTCCTGGGCGACCCCGGCGTCGAGCAGCACGTCGCACTCGCGCGCGAGCGTCGAGTCGCTGCGCCCGGTGATCGCCACCAGCTTGGCGCCGCGCCGCTTGACCTGCGGAATGATGCTCAGCAGCTCCTCGCTCTCGCCGGAATGCGACAGCGCGATGAACACGTCGCCCGACTCGATCATGCCGAGGTCGCCGTGGTTGGCTTCGGCCGGGTGCAGGAAGTAGGCCGGGGTGCCGGTGGAGGACAGTGTCGAGGCGATCTTGCGCGCGATGTGGCCCGATTTTCCGATGCCGCTGACTACCACGCGCCCGCGCCGCTCCAGGATCAGCGACAGGGCGGCGAGGAAGCGCTCGTCCAGGCGCTCGACCAGCGCGCGCACCGCCTCGGCCTCGATCAGCAGCACGCGCCGCGCGAGCTCGAGGGCGCCCTGGCCGTGTTCCTTCCGGCCGCTTCCTGCCGGCTTTGGGGCTGCCCTTATCATTGCGCGGGGAGTATAGGCCAAAAAATGCAGGCCAAAAAAAAGCCGGCCCGCAGGCCGGCTTTGATGGGTGCGCCGACTTACATCTGGCGGCACACCACGTAGGTGCTGACGCCGTCTTCCGTGTAGTCATCCGCAGCTACGTCGACGGTGAGGGGCATATTCGGTGCGGTCTGCTTCTTTCCGCGCACGCTTCCGGCATTGCCGTCGCCGTCGTCCATCTGCGCGTCAACCGAGATCGCGATTTTGTCCGGCAAGTTGGCCGAGCACATGATGAGACTCTTGAACTGAGCGGTGGTGGCGGCGGTGCCGAGGACGCCGCCGGGTGTGGCGCCCGCGCCATCGCCTGTCTGCACGCCCATCTTGCCGCTCACCGCATTGAACGGGTTCTCCGGCCCGGTACCGGCCACGAACCCGGCAAGGCGCAAATGCCGCCAGAACTCCGCCGACTCCGCAGGCGAGACCGCGACATAGGTGCCCGTTATGATGCCATTACCGTCGGCCGCGGCGACACCGGTTGTCCAGCGCGCCGACGCGCCCTTGTCATCCCCGGGCAGCGCGCGGTAGCGATCCTGGTAGCCGTACATCGCCGCCGAAACGCCCGACATGTCGGCGATCACGTTCTTGATCTTGGCCTGGGTGATCATCTCCTGCCCTTTCAGGATGCCGCCCAGCAGCAGCCCGATGATCACCAGCACGATCGCGATCTCGACGAGGGTAAAGCCCTTTTGCGTTTTGTTCATGGTGTCCCTTATTCCTTTATTGCCCCAGCTCCCCTGGGTCCATGGTCACTCTATAGCAAGGCATATGCCATGGCCGAGATCCTTGAAAATACTGGCAAAATCTTGCGATTCACGAGCGGGTGGCGTCGACGGTCCGACACAGTGTCGAAGGCCCGACAGTCACTCAAGGGGCCTGTAACCGCTCCTCCAGTTCCTTAAGGCGCCCGGCCAGGAAGCGCGCCTCCGCCGGGTCGTCGATTTCGCCGCTTTGGAGCAGCCCGCCCAGCATGATCCTCGCCGCTTCGAGCTGGTTCATGTCCTCGAGGATGAAAATTTCCATCTGCCTCGCCCACAGCGGCACGCCGCGGGCGGTGGTATGCCGGTCGATGGCGGCGGCATAGCGCCGTGCAAGCGGCAGGTCGTTGAGGCGGTGCTTGGCGAGGAGGGCGGCATGCGCGAGCGCAGGCCAGCGCCGGTTGGGGTCCCGCAGGTACGCCTGGTAGACGAACTCCAGCGCCGCGCGGCTGCGCTCGGGGTCCGGGTTCTCCGCGTAGACGCGCGCGGCCGCGAACAGCGGATAGTGGCTGCGCGGGTCGAGCGCCAGGACCGCCTTCAGCCAGCCGACCTGCCGCGAAAAGTCGAGCTCGAGGTGGGCGCGGCTTTGCACATACAGCATCGCGAGCCGGGCCGCTGCCTGCGGCTCGCCGAAGCTTGCCAGCCGCAGCGCTGCGGCGCTGGGCGCGGGGGGCAAGCCCGCCTCGGCGAGCTCGCCCGCCGCGCGCCCCGCGTGCCAGGCGATTTGCGCGGCGAGCGCGAGCGCCAGCGCGGTCCACACGCCCGGCGGGACCGCCGATAGCCGCCGCTCGCCGCGCGTCAGGCGCTCCTCCGGTAGAAATCGAACAACCCGGCCGCGATCACGACGGCGAGGTAGATCAGCATGCCTGCGAGCGCGGCCAGGTAAGTCTCGAGCGCGGGCACTCCATAGAGCAGCCACTCGGTGCGCGTCGCCGCATCGAGTCGAGGCAACAGGAACGCCACTGCGTCCACCGCCCAGCGCGCAATGTCGTGCGCCAGCGAAGCGTCGGCGAGCGGCCCGCCGGCGATCGCCTGGATGGCACTGATGGATCGGCCGAGGAGATAAAGGCCCGCGACTGCGGCGATCGCGGGGACGAGCTGCGCCAAGGTCATGGCGAAGAACAGGGTGGCCGCGGCCACCAGCGTGCACTCGAGCGCGAGCGACAGCGCCCATGCGGCAACCATGGCCGGCGGCGACCACAGCAGCAGGGGCAGCGAGAAAAGCCCGGCAAGGAGGAACGCGCAGGCGGCGAATCCGGCCATGCGTCCCAGATACTGCGCGAGCCGCGAGACCGGCAGCGCGAGCATCAGCTCGAGCGCCTTGTCGTTGATCTCGCGCAGCGTGCTGCCGGCCACTTGCGCCGCTATCAGGAACACCGCGGCCGCGCGCAGCACCGCGGCCAGCACGGCCGCCTGCAGCTCGAGGCCCTCGGTGATCGCCACCTGCGACAGGAAGGCTGCCAGCGCGACGCCGAGCGCAATGCTCCCGAGCGCGAGCCAGGGCAGGCCGCCGCGGCGGGCTTCGAGCAGCACGAGGCGGGCGAGGGTGGCGGCCGGCATGCTTCTGTAGACTAGTCGGCGGAATCGCAACATGCAAACCGCGTCCGTGACCGAGCCGGGGCTGCGCCGCGTCGCCAACGCCACCTGGGGATTCAGCCAGCGCTACTGGCGGCTGGTGGTGGTGGCCATGCTCGCGCTGCTGCACGTCGCGGTGTTCCGCGGCGTCACCGACCCGTGGGCGCGCGCGCTGCTGCTCGCCCACCTGGGCCTGCTGCTGCTGTGGCAGCCGTTCCTGCGCGCCGAGCAGCGGGTTTCGCCGACACAGGGCTTCATCCTGTCGCTGGTGGCCTTCGCGGTCATGCTGCAGCTTTCGTGGTGGTTCCTCGCGGGCTGGGTGGTGGTGCTCGCCGGGCTGGTCGGCGGCAAGGTCTACCAGCAGCATGCGCGATGGCAGCGCCGCGTGTACCTCGTGGTGCTGGGCTATCTCCTTGCGCTGCTTGCCGTGGTGATCCTGCCCGAGATCGCGCCGCGCCGCGAGATCGCCGTGGAGATTCGGGCGGCCGCGGAGTACCTGCTGCCGCTTGCGTTCGTGCTGATCGCGCTTTTCCCGGCGGAGCCGGAGGCGGGGGAGGCGGCGCAGGTGATCGATTTTTTCTACAGCGTCTTCGTGATGCTGATGCTGATGGTGATCATCCTGGGGAGCTTCACCTTCATGAGCGTCGGGCGCACGAGCTACCTCGAAGCGCTGACCTACACCGTGTTTCTCACCGCCGGCGGCGTGCTGCTGGTGGGCCTCGCCTGGAATCCGCGCAGCGGCGTCGCCGGGCTGAACGTGTTCTTCGCGCGCTATCTTTTCTCCATCGGCCTGCCGGTGGAGAAGTGGCTGCGCTTTCTGACCGAGCTCTTGCAGATGGAGGCCAAGCCGGAGCGCTTCCTGGTGGAGGCGGTGGGGGCGCTGATGCGGCTGCCCGCGGTCTCGGCGGTCGGATGGCGCACCGCCGAGAGCCAAGGCGAGGAAGGCAAGCCCACGGGCAACGTGGTGGAGTTCGAGAACAGCGTGGTCGCCCTGAAGATCCATTCGCGCTACAAGCTCGGGCCGGCGCTGCACTGGCATCTGCATCTGCTCGGCCAGGTGCTGGGCGAGCTGTACATCGCCAAGCTGCACGAGGAAAAGCTGCGCCAGGCGAGCTACGTGCAGGCGGTGCACGAGACCGGCGCCCGCATGACGCACGACATCAAGAACCTGCTGCAGTCGCTGAACGTGCTGTGCTCCGTGGCGGCGCGCGAGGACAGGCGCGACTCGCCCGAGGTGCAGGCGCTGGTGCGCCGCCAGCTTCCCATGATCGCGCAGCGCCTGTCCGATACGCTGGGCAAGCTGCAGCGGCCCCAGGAGGAGGCGGAAACCTACGTTTCGGCGGCGGCGTGGTGGGAGATGCTCGCGCGCCAGTACGCGCGCGAAGGCGTCGAGCTCGAGCCGGCGCGCGTGCCCCCGGGCGTGCGCCTGCCGCGCTCGCTTTTCGACAGCGTGGCGGACAACCTGATTCGCAACGCGCTCGCCAAGCGCGCCGTGGACGGCCCGACGCGCGTGCGCGCCTCGCTCGAGCACCGGGGCGACCTGGTGCTGAGGGTGCAGGACACCGGCAGCGCGGTGCCCGCGGAGCTCGCCAAAGACCTCATGCGCGGCCCGGTGGCCTCGCGCGGCGGCCTGGGCATCGGCCTGTACCAGGCCGCGCGCCAGGCCGAGGCGGCCGGCTATGCGCTCGCGCTGGAGTCGAACCGCGACGGCCACGTGTGCTTCGTTCTGAGCGGCCCGCCAACTGCCTAGGGCAGGCGGTTCCCGGCGACCATCCGGCTTTTGATCACGTTGGGGGATATCCAGGCGACCAGATCGTTGAATGCCGGATCAGGCATCTTGGTTATGAAGTTGTTGTCGCCGTCCGCGTTCTCGGCCTCGTCGCCGGTAACGGGCAAAACCTGGCTGCCGTCCGTGCGGAATGCGCCAGCGCCGTTCTTGCCGTGCGAAACGATGACTGCAACCATGTTGTCAGCCACTATTACGGTGCCGCCGGCGCCCAACACATCGATGTTGCCAATGTCGGTGAGAGCAAAAGTTGCCTGCATGCCGCCGGTTGGATCATTGGCGAACTCGCGAGTAACGCGATAAGTAAAACGGTGTCCCCACGCGTCGGTCT
The DNA here is from genome assembly GCA_965233185.1 of uncultured bacterium. Classification (GTDB taxonomy): domain Bacteria; phylum Pseudomonadota; class Gammaproteobacteria; order Burkholderiales; family SG8-39; genus SCGC-AG-212-J23. The sequence goes on along the minus strand of CBDDSA010000016.1, from coordinate 3,202 downwards.
CCGCCACGCCGAGGGTAGTCCACGGCACCACTCCTTCCACGGCTGACGTCGCGCCGGCGCAAGCCGCCGTATTCTCCAGGCCTGCGCCGGCCGTGGTGCTTGGCGTAGTTGCCGTTGCCGGGCAGGGAAGTCTGCCATTGGCGACGGCGAAGCCCAGCATCGCCTCGACGGCCAACTTGAGTTCTTTGTTGGTATCGCTGATCCGCTGCTGTTCGATCTGCGCATTGAGCGGAACCATCAGCATGCCGAGCAACAGGCCGATGACGGCTAGGGAGATGGCCAGCTCGATCAGCGTGAAGCCGTGCGATTTTTTTCTCACGGTCGCACCACCACCGGTAGGTCATTGAAGGTTGCGGTTTTCAAGCTTTGTTCGAAAATGCGGTCGGCGGTTGTGCCGTTTGTCCCTTCAAGGAATTGGTCAACGCTGGCCGGGGCAGCGACCGGCCGGGTGTTCTGGGCGGGTACTGCCAACGGCAACGCGCGGCCGGTCATGACAACGACCGCTTCACTTCCTCCGGACGCTGCTGTATTCGCGACAGTGATGCAGGCGCCGCAAAGGTGGTTGCCATCTATGGCATAAGGCGCCGCGACAGCATAGTAGGCGTTCTGATACCAGCGGTTGGTCATCAGCCACGAGGAAGTTAGCCAAGGGCTCGGAGATGGTGCCCGTACGCGGACCGTCGCCACGCCTGTACCGAGGAATGTAACGTCGGCTGTAAAGTCGAGCGCCTGCTGGCTCTTGTTAACTGACCAATTGGTGACTGGGGTGCCCAGTAGCACCAGGCCGGAAGTTGTGACTTCGGAGCCATCGGGTGGATTCGTGAAGCTGGTCGCAATGTTTCCCAGGCGCGCGGTAACTTGGCCTCCAAGATTAAGAATGACGAGGGCGGTGCACACCAGCTCGCTGGTCCCTACACCAGTGCACAAGCCCGAGGTCACGGACGCGGAAGTCCAGACCGTCGATGCTGCGCTCACAGGGAGAAGCCCTTCCAGAACATTATTTTGTCCAGATTGCGGATTGGCGGGGTCCGCGAAAGGAGCGGCCCAAGGATAGAAGCCTTCACCGGTGGCGCTCTCCCAAGCGACATAGTGATCGCGCAGCTTCTGCGCCAACTCTCGGCCAGCGCGCCGCTCTACCAGCCACATAATGTCATCGGAATGTATCGGCATGAGCCGATCGTTGAACGTTGCGCTTTTCGCTCCCGATACGAAGATCCGATTGGTGTCCGAATTGCTCTCGGAATTGGCAAAGTCGAGGTAATTCGAGGCGGTTAGCACACCGGCAGCCGAGCGGTTCTGCATCACTGCGGCGTCTTGACGCACAAGCGGTGCGCCAGGAGCGAAAACGATAGCGATCAGATTGCCAACCGATTGCTGCCCCGTAATCGCCAGCGAGCTGTTGCCGCCACGAAATGCAGTGTCGCTGTTGAGCGGCACGCTGCCGTTAGCGTGGAAATCATTAGATAATGCAAACCAGAGGCGCTCCCCTGCGTCGTCACGCAAATCCGGCAAGCCGAGCGTTTTCCATGGCAGGCGGCCGATCAGGCTCACGCAGTTGCTGCCAGCGTAGTCGTCGATGGGCAGGCTGCTTCCGTCATTGTTGACGTCGGGACACGGCAGCTCCCCCGGCCGGTTCGAATCGCTGGCGGCATAGGCGATCAACGCTTCCTTGGCTCGAAGGAGGGACTCATTAGTGGCGTGATCGCGGTCCACTCGCACGGCAGCGAAGTTCAGCGACCCCAGCATGAAATATGCGCCGATCAGCAGTAGCAACACGATCATCGCCAGCGCCACGAGTCCATTCTCGGAGCTGCGTTGGGGCCACCGCGCTTTCATCTTGCCGGCCTCAACCGGATCTCGCCGCTTGGCCCGAGGATATCGGTCACTTCCCCGCTGCTGCGGTCGAGCGCCTCGCCGGGCTTGAGCCGCGCGCGCGCGCCGCCCTCGCCGACCGGCACCGCGACGCGGCCGTCGGCCTGCGGCCGCGCGTCGTCCAGCGTGTCGCCGTTGACCCATACCGTGGAACGGCCGTCGGAGCGGCGCACGTAGCCGTCCAGCCGCGTCACCGGAGATACGAAGGCCGGCGTGGGGGCGGGCTTGTCGGGCACGCGCGCGCGACGGCGGGCGTCCAGCGCGTCGCGCTGCTCGGGGGTGAAGAACAGCCGGCCGAGCTCTTGCGCCTGCAAGGTTTGGCAGAAAATGGCGGCGAGCAGCGCCACGAGCGGGCGCTTCATGGCTTGGCCGCCCCGTCGACGATGGTGATGAGGTCGATCTGGCAATCGGCGCGCAGCCGCGGCGTGATGGTCAGGCCGGTGGCCGCCTGACCGGTGCGCTGCAGCGCGCACTGCTTGACCGAATAGTAGGCGTTGCCCGAGGCGCGCAGGTCGGCGAGGAAGCGCAGCAGGTCTTGCTCGTGCAGCAGCGCCAGATTGACGTGCATAGGGCTGGCATAGAACTCGACGTTGGCGGGTTTCCCGGGCAGCGCGGAAAGCAGCTTCTGCCGCTCCACGCGGTAGCGCAGGTCGAGCAGCTCGCGCTGGGTGCGGATGCGCGCGATGGCATCGGCCCATTCCAGGCGGCGCTCCGTGCGCAGCACATTGAGCTGCTTGAGCTGCTGGTAGAGGGCGAGATTCGCCTTGACTTCGCGCTCCTCCTCGGCGATGCGCGCCAGGCGCTCGGTGTTCTGCTTGCGCTCTTCGCGCGCCGCAGCGAGCGCTCCCTGCGCCGCGTCCAGCGAGGTGTCGGCCCATTCTATGAGGCCGGCGCCTGCCGCGAGCAGCGCCAGGGCGGCGAGCGCCGGCGCGAGCAGGCGCTTGAGCTCTTCAGCCGTGAGCCTCACGGCAGCCTCCGCACGAGGGCCACGGTGAAGCGCGGGGCTTCGTTGCTGTCGCGCGCACCGCCGATGTCTCCGGTCAGCGTGCCTTCGGAGGTAATGTCGAAGGGCAGCTGCGTGCGCACCAGCTCGTACCCCGACATGCCCAGCTCGGCGGCGAACTGCTGCACCTGCGCGGTGATGGCGCGGTAGTCGTTGCGCTGCGTGGCATTGACGCGCCCGCTCATTTCCAGGCGCACCGCGGTGGCTGCCCGCGCCTCGGGCTTCGCTCCGGGCTCCGGCTTGTCGCGCTGCTCGCCGACGCTCCAGTTGAGGGTCTCCAGCTCGAACTGGGGGAACTTGCTGAGCACCCGGGACACGTGGAGGAAA
>CBDDSA010000015.1:0-12428 GCA_965233185.1 uncultured bacterium | reverse complement strand
GCCGGGCGCTTGCGGGGCGCCGGGCGCTGGTTCAGCCGGTCGGCCGCGATGTAGGCGCCGGTGTGCGTCAGGTGCTCGCTCGCCGCCTGGCCGCTGCGGCTGAGCATGGCCTGGTCCATGCTGCCGGTGCGGTCGGCCGTGGGCACCGAGAACGCCGCCGAGTCCGAGCCTTCCGCCGCCGGCCCTAAGGCGGGAAACGCAGCAGCAGGTCCTTACCCCTGATGGTTCGCCATCCCGGCAACGGCCGGGATTCTGAAACAGACCGTCGTTCCTTCGCCGCGCGTGCTTTCGGCCCAGATGCGCCCGCCATGGGCTTCCACGATGCACCTGGAGATGTAAAGACCCAGGCCCAGGCCCCGGCGGTCGTTCCGCCCGACCTGCCAGAACCGCTCGAAAATCGCCTCCAGCGAGTCCTCGGGTATGCCCGCGCCGGTGTCGCTGACGCAAAAGCGCAGCTCATCGCCCTCGCGCTCGGCGCGAACGGCGATGTTGCCGCCCGGACCGGTGAACTTGATGGAGTTGGAGATAAGGTTGCCCAGCACCTGAAGCATGCGGTCATGGTCGAATTCCCCGGGCACGGCGTGCGCGCCCATTGTGGCTTCCAGGGAAATTCCCTTGCCGGCCGCCGGCGCGCTGAACGTCTCGGTGGCCTCGGCGACCAGTCGGGTCCAGTCCGCCGCTGCCGGCTTCACGGCCAGCTTGCCCGCGTCGATGCTCGCCACATCCAGCAGGTCGCCGATGAGGCGGTTCATGCGCGCGGCGTAGCGTTCGATGCGCTTCGCCTCCGCGATGTTGCGCTGTCCTTCCTCATCGTCCGCAGCGCGCCTTGAGATCAGCGCCGAGCTTGTCACGATCCCGCCCAATAGATCGCGCAGATCGTGCGTGACGATGCCCAGGAAATCGTCCCGATTCGACAGGGCGCTATCGGAACGGGCACGCTCCGTGAGCAGGTATCTGTCGGTCTTTTCTCGCTCCAGAGGCAGCAGCCTCGCCAGCGCAGCGCCGGCCGCCGCGTCGTCGCGTTCCCGGCGCAGGCTTTCGTCGGCGCAGCTGCGCTCATCCCTGAGGGCTTCGTCTTCACGTAGTCTGGCGTTGGCGACGGCGCGATTGGCAATCAGGACGCCATCCGCGTTTTCCCGCGCCACGTGCAAAACCGCGTCGGCATTTTCCCGCGCGCGCTGCACCACCAGGTCGGCGTCCTCGTCGACGATCGTCTGCCGGTCCGCCAAGGCCTGGTCGGTCTTATGCCGTTCCTTGCGGAGGCTTTCGTCGGTTTGCTGGCGCTCGGGCGAGCTTTGCATGATGTCCGGGTTCAATGGCTTTCCTTACGTGGGCGGGCACGCAAGCTTGCGCGCGACAGCACCCCCGGGCGGTGCGCTGTCGCACACAAAAGGCCTTTTCTATCTTCCGGTTCCCATTCCCGTGCTGCCCGCGCCGGCCGAGCCGCTGCCCTGGGTTCCCGTAGCCGCCTGCTCCCGCTGGCAGCGGATGCGCTCCTCGCCGGTCAGCGTGTCGCACAGCCCGCTCGTGCGGGTGGGTGCCGCCGGGGTGGTTGCGCCGCTCGTGCCCACGCTGGTTTCGGTGGAGGGCTCGGCCGTGGCCGGCGTGCGCGGTGCGGTCGTCCCGGCCAGCCCGGCGGTGTCGGCGCTGGTGCCGGTGGAGGGTCCGCGCGCGCCTATGTTGGAGCCGGATTGGATCTGCGCGGCCGCGGGAAGGGCGAACAGCGCCGTTATTGCGAAAAGAAGCTTCAGTTTCATGGGGATACTCCTCTAGAAGACGAACTCGTCGGTGAGCTTCTGCCGCGCAAGCGGCGTGCCGCCAGCGAGCGCTGCAGCAGCGGTACCAGCGAGCGCGGCACGCGGCGCCCGCGGGGCGGCTTGAGGAAGGCGACCAGCGACTTCTCCGCCATGACATCGGGCAACCTGCCTTCCAGGTAACCCTCGACGACGGCGGGGTGCACATAGCATTTGCGGCACACGGCTTTGGTGTTGCCGAGCCGCCGCGCCACGGCTTCGATCGCCTGAACAACGTTGCGCTGCGCTTCGCCCGACGAAGCACACCTGCCTATCCGGCCGAGCGCGCGAGCGGCAAGCAGGGTCCCGGCCCAGGTGCGGAAATCCTTGCTGGTGAAGTCCTGCCCGGTGATCTCCTTCAAGTAGGCGTTCACGTCGCCCGATTCGACGCGGCGGGTCTCGCCGGCTTCGTCCACGTACTGCACCAGCTCTTCCCCCGGGAGGTCCTGCATGCGGCGCACGATGCGCGCCAGGCGGGGGTGCGCAAGCTCGATCTCGTGCTGCACGCCGCTTTTGCCGCGAAAGCGGAAATGCAGCCGCGCGCCGCGCACGCGCACTTGCCGCATCCGCAGGGTGGTGAGGCCGAAAGACTCGTTCTCCCGCGCGTATTCCTCGTTGCCCACCCGGATCAGCGTGGTCTCCAGCAGCTTCACGACGGTGGCGAGCACTTTCTGGCGGGGCAGCCCCGGCAGCGCGAGATCGCGGCCCACCCGGCGCCGGATGCGGGGCAGCGCCCGGGCGAACGCCGCCATGCGCCCGAACTTGGTTTCGTCCCGCACTTCCTGCCAGCGGGCGTGGTAGCGGTATTGCTTGCGTCCGCGCGCATCGCGGCCGGTCGCCTGCAGGTGACCGTCGTCCCGCGGGCAGATCCACACGTCCTGCCACGCGGGAGGGATGGCGAGCGCGCGGATCCGGGCGAGCGTCTGCGCGTCGCGCACCGCGCCACCCTGCGGGTGCGAATAGGTGAATGCCTTGCCGGATTTGCTTCGCCTGATGCCCGGGGCGTCGTCCGCCACGTAGCGCAAGCCCGCCTCTTTTGCGGATCGCTCGCTGTAATTCCTGCCGTTGCCCGGGATCACCGCCTGCAGGCTGCAATTGGCGTGCCAAGTTAACATTCCGGCTGATGGACACGCTCCGGTTCCTGGCGGCGGCGCTGCAGCGCCTGGTGGACAAGATGGACCCGCAGGAGGGCCGCTACCGCATGCTGTTCGAGCACAGCCCGCTGCCGATGTGGGTAGTCGACATCGAGACGCTGCGCTTCCTTGGCGTGAACCAGGCGGCGGTCGAGCTTTACGGCTACTCGCGCGAGGAGTTCCTCGCCATGTCGGTGCCGCAGGTGCGGCTGCCGCAGGAGCGCGACTCCATCCACGAGCTCGTGCGCCGCGAAGCGGGCGAGGTGATCCGCGGGGCGTTCCGGCACGTGGCAAAGCACGGCCGCCAGATGGACATAGAGGCCGTGGGCCACCTCGTCAAGTGGCGCGGGCGCGCGGCGCGCCTGGTCATGCTGAACGATGTCACCGAGCGCAACCGCACGCAGCAGGAGCTCGAGCGGCTCAACCGCGAGCTGGAGGACCGCGTGCGCAGCCGCACCGAGCAGCTCGAGGCCGCCAACAAGGAGCTGGAGGCGTTCAGCTATTCGGTGTCGCACGACCTGCGCGCCCCGGTGCGCCATATCGACGGCTTCGTGAAGCTCCTCGAGCGCGAGCTGCCGCCGGCGACCGAGAAGACCGCGCACTACCTGCATACCATCGCGGCCTCGTCGCAGCGCATGGCGGCGCTGATCGATGACCTGCTCGCGCTGTCGCGCACCGGCCGCGCGCCCCTCGAGATGCGGGTGGTCTCGCTGCGTGCGCTGGTGGAGGAGGTGATCGACGACCTGAAGCCGGACCTCGCGCGCCGCAAGCTCGAATGGCGCATCGGGCCGCTGCCGGCGGTCCGCGGCGATGCCTCGCTGCTGCGCGTGGTGCTGCAGAACCTGCTGGACAATGCGGTGAAGTACACCAGGCCGCAGCGCGCCGCGGTGGTCGAGATCGGCGTACGCCGGCTGGAGGAGGGCGAGACCGCGGTCTATGTGCGCGATAATGGCGTCGGCTTCGACATGCGCTATGCCGATCGCCTGTTCGGCGTCTTCCAGCGCCTGCACCGCGCCGACGAATTCGAGGGCACGGGCATCGGCCTCGCCACGGCGCGCCGGGTGGTGCATCGCCACGGCGGGCGCATCTGGGGCGAGGGCGAGCCCGGACGGGGCGCCTGCTTCTACTTCACGGTACAGCCCGCCGAGCCCGGCCGATGAGCGGCATGCCGCTGCGCGTGCTGGTGCTGGAGGACGAGCCGGCCGATGCCGAGCTCGAGCTCGCGGCGCTCGCCGACGGCGGCTTCGAGTGCGCCGCGACGCTCACCGACGGCCGCGCGGCGTTCGAGGCTGCGTTTGCCTCCGGGCGCTTCGACCTCGTGCTTGCCGACTACCGCCTGCCCGACTACACCGGCCTCGAGGCGCTGGAGCACGTGCGCCGGCGCGACGCCTTGCTGCCCTTCGTGCTGGTGTCGGGCGCCTTGGGAGAGGAGCGCGCAGTGGAAGCGCTGCGCGCCGGCGCCACCGATTACGTCCTCAAGCACGGCCTGGCGCGCCTCGCCGCTTCGGTGCACCGCGCGCTCGAGGAGCGACGCGACCACGAGCGCCACCTCGCTACGCGCAAGGCGCTCGAGCTGTCGCAGGAGCGGCTGCGCGCCCTGTCACGGCGGCTGCTGGAGGTGCAGGAGGAGGAGCGCGGCCGCCTCGCGCGCGACCTGCACGACGACATCGGCCAGGCCCTGACCGCGCTCAAGATCCAGCTGGAATCGCGTGCCCGGATCGAGGAATGCATCGCGACCGTCACCCACACGCTGGAACGCGTGCGCCAGCTGTCGCTCAGCCTGCGGCCGCTGCAGCTGGATGACCTGGGCTTGGTGGCCGCGCTGCGCTCGCACCTCGACCGGCAGACCAGCATCGGCGGCCTGGCGCCGCACTTCGACGCGGCGGAAGCGCCGCATGGCGTGGCGCCCGAAGTGGAAACCGCGTGCTTCCGCGTCGCGCAGGAAGCGATCAACAACGTGCTGCGTCACGCGCGGGCGCGCAACGTATGGCTGCGCCTTTTCACCGCCGGCGGCCGGCTCGCGCTCTCGGTGCGCGACGACGGCAGCGGCTTCGATCCCGAGGTGGCGCGCCGGCGCGGCGCGGTGGGCGAGAGCCTCGGGCTGGTGGGCATGGAAGAGCGCGTGGCGCTCGCCGGCGGAACGCTCGAGCTTCGCGCGGCGCCCGGACAGGGCACGGTATTGCTGGCAACATTCCCGCTGGGCCAAAAGGAAGCGGAAAATTGATCCAGGAAGACCGAGCCGTGATTCGCGTGGTGCTGGCCGACGATCACGCGCTGGTGCGGGCGGGCATCCGCTCGCTGCTGGGCGCCATGGTGGACGTGCAGGTGGTAGGCGAGGCTTCCAGCGGCGAGGAAGCGCTCGAAATCGCGGCGCGCGAGGGTCCGGACGTGGTGCTGATGGACATTGCCATGAAAGGCATCACCGGGCTGGAAGCGGCCGCGCGCATGCGCGAGCAGCTGCCCGCGGTGCGGGTGGTCATCCTGTCGATGCACGCCGGCGAAGAGTACGTGCTGCAGGCGCTGCGCGCCGGGGCGGTGGGCTACCTGCTGAAAGACGCCGCCACCGGGGAGCTGGAGCTTGCGCTGCGCACGGTGATCCGCGGCGAGAGCTGGCTCAGCCCTGCGGTTTCGCGCCAGGTGGTGGAGGGCTACGTGCAGCGCGTGGGCGGCGAGGCGGGGCCGGACGTGCTCACCGCCCGCCAGCGCGAGGTGCTGCGCCTGGTGGCGGGCGGCAAGAGCACCAAGGAAATCGCCTTCATGCTCAATCTGTCCGTCAAGACCGTGGAAACGCACCGCGCGCAGATCATGGAGCGCCTGGGCATCCGGGACGTGGCCGGCCTGGTGCGCTATGCGCTGCGCACCGGGCTCATTCCTCCCGAGGGCTGACAAGCGCTAACGTCTTCTCAGGGAATCCCTAAGAAACCCTAGGGGAGCCCCCGATACCCCCCGCCGCGACCCCTCCGTAATCTCGTCGCATGGGGGAGAGCCGTATCGCCATCACCGACGACAGCCCGCCGTTCCTGGCCGCGGCGAGCGACTATGTCGCGCGCCTGCCCGGCTGCGTCCTCGCGGAGCAAGAGGATGCGGACCTCCTGTTGCTCGACCTCGGGCCGGCGCCGGCGCGCAGGCTCCACGCGGTGCATGCGGCGAGCGCGCTACCCGGCGCGCCGGTGGTGATCGGGATGACGCTGTTCTATTCGCCCGAGGCGGCCGCCGCGGCGCGGCGCGCCGGCGCCGCCGGCCTCATCGGCAAGGATGCGTTCGTCTCAGGCCTGACCCAGGTTCTCGCGGCCCTCTTCCCGGCGAAAGCGGCGTGACCGCGGCCTCGGACCTGGGGTTCGGCCGCATGCGGCAGGATGCCCGGCTGCGCATCCTGCTGGTCGAAGACGACCCGAACGACGCCGAGCTGGTGCACGCGTGCCTCGCCGAGGCGGTGCGCGGCGGCGCCGCGGTGGTGCATGTCGCCAGCCTCGCGCAAGGCCTCGAGGTGCTGGAGTCGCAGACCGTGCACATCACGGTGCTGGACCTGGACCTGCCCGACAGCGCCGGCTTCGCCACGCTGGAGAAGGCGGGCGCGGCGGCGCGCGGGCCGGTCATCGTGGTCACCGGCAACCCGCACCCGGCCCTGGTCCCCGAAGCGCTCAAGCGCGGCGCGTACGAGGTGATGCGCAAGAGCGAGCTCGACGCCGCCTCGCTGACCCGCTTGGTGCGCCTGGCGAGCCTGCAGAGCCAGACCGAGAGCTCGCTGCAACTGACGGAGCGGCGCTATCGCGCGCTGATCGAGGAAAGCCGCGAGGCGATCGGCCTGTTCGGCAGCCGCGGGGAGCTGCTGTACGGCAACCCGGCGATGCGCGAGCTCCTGTGGAGCGGCAACAACCTGCTCGAGATGGCGCATCCGTTCGAGCGCGATACAGTGCAGGCCCAGTATGCGGGCCTGGTCGCCGCGCCGCAGGCGCGCGTGACCCTGAAGGCGCATTTCCGCCACCACGACGGCAGCTGGCGCATGCTCGAGGCCGCGCTGCGCAACCGCCTGCGCGATGCCGACGTCGCCGCGGTCGTGGCCAACTTCACCGACGTCACGTCGCAAGTCGACCTCGAGGAGCGCTTTCGCGCCACTTTCGACCATGCGGCGGTCGGCATCGCGCACGTGGCGCACGACGGACGCTTCCAGCTGGTCAACCGCAAGCTGTGCCACATCCTCGGCTATTCGCGCGAGGAGCTCGCCGCCCTTACGGTGTTCGAGCTCTCGCACGCCGAGGACCGCGACGTGACCCTCGCGCTGCGGCGCAAGATGCGCGCGCGCGAGATCGACTCCTTTTCGGTGGTCAAGCGCTACCTGCGCAAGGACAGCGCCGCGGTCTGGGTCGAGGTCACGGTCTCGCTGGTGCGCGGCGCCGACGGCGCGCCAAGCTACGAAATCGCGCTTTTCGAGGATATCTCGCTGCGACGCGAGGCCGAGGAGGCCCTGCAGCGCAGCGAACGGCGCTTTCGCGCGCTGATCGAGAACAGCGCCGACGGCATCCTGCTTGCCGACGGCGAAGGACGCATGATCTACGGCAGCCCCGGCGCGCGCCGCAGCCTGGGCTATGCCAGGGGCGAAACCCTCGGCTGGCCGATCGGCGAGCTCGCCCATCCGGGCGACCGCGAGGCGTACGAGCGCATGATGGCCGCGGCGCGCGAGTATCCCGGCGCGGCCCAGCCGCTCGCCCTGCGCATGCGCCACAAAGACGGCAGCTACCGCCTGCTGGAGGGCTCCTGCACCGACCTGCTGGGCGACCGGAGCGTGCGCGCCCTGGTGTACAACTTCCGCGACATCAGCGAGCGCGAGGAGGCGAACGCCCGCGCCCGGCGAGCCGACCAGATGTACGCCGCCCTGAGCGCGGCGAACGAGGCCGCCGCCCATCTCAAGGACGAGCGCGAGCTCTACCGGTCGATTTGCGACATTGCGGTGCAGCTGGGCGGGATGACGCTCGCCTCCGTGCGGCTGCACAACCGCGAGACCGGGCTGCTCGAGGTCGCGGCGTGCGCCGGCGAGGCCGGCAGCTACCCGGCGCAGGCGCCGATCTCGGTCGATCCGGCGCTGCCGCTGGGGCAGGGGCTGGGCGGCCGCGCCATGCGCGAGAACCGCACCGAGGTCAGCAACGACTTCTTGACCGAGCCGGCGCTGCAGCCCTGGTGGGAAGCCGCCCGGCGCTTCGGTTTCGCCGCGGTTGCCTGCATCCCGCTGCGGCGCGCCGCTGCCCCCGCCGGCCTGCTCCTTCTCTACGCGAGCGAGGCCGGCAGCTTCGATGCCGAGCTGGTCGCGCTCGCCGAGCGCATGGCGGCGAACGCCTCGTCCGCCCTCGACCGGCTGGACGCCGAGCGGCGCCTGCGGGACAGCGAGGCGCGCTTTCGCAGCCTGGCCAACCTGTCGTCCGACTGGTACTGGGAGCAGGATGAGGAGCTGCGCTTTACCTGGGCCTCTCCCGGGGCGGCCGAGCGCGCGCCGGTCGCCGCCACGCTGGGCCTGCGCCGCTGGGAGATTCCCACCCACCAGCCGCTCTCGCAGAGCTGGGAAGCGCACCGGGCGGTGCTTGCAGCGCGCCAGTCGTTCCGCGACTTCGAGTACCTGCGCACCGAGCCCGACGGCGCGCGGCGCTATATCTCGATCAGCGGCGAGCCGGTGTTCGACGAGGCGGGACGTTTCACGGGCTATCGCGGCACGGCGCGCGACATCACCGAGCGCAAGGTCGCCGAGCTGCGCGTGGCGCGGCTGAAGACCATGTACGAGGCCCTCAGCTGCGCCAACGAGGCCATCCTGCGCGCCAAGTCCACCGAGGAGATGCTCGCGCGCGCCTGCCGGATCGCCGTGGAAAGCGGCGACTTCCTGCTGGGCACGGTGTTCATGCTCGATCCGGCGAGCGGGCTGCTGCATCGCGCCGCCGCCAGCGGGCCGCGCGCCGGCGAAGCGGAGCTCGTGCCGGCCTCCATCGATGCTTCGCAATCCGGCGGGCAGGGCCTGATCGGGCTCGCCTGCCGCACCAACCGGCCGGCCATCGCCAACGACTATGCCGCCGACGCGCGCATCAACCACGCGCGCCGCGCCGTGCGCAGCTACGCCATCGGCTCGGCGGCGGTGTTTCCGCTGGTGGTCGAAGGAGAGCTCGCCGGGGTCTTCGGCCTGCAGCACGCCGAGCGCGGGGCCTTCACGGCCGAGCTTACCGCGCTGCTGGAGCGCCTCGCCGACAACATCTCCTTCGCGCTGGAAAACCTTCAGCGCGAGGAACGCTACCGCACCGTGGTGAATTCCGCCAACGAAGCCATCCTGGTCTACGACCGGGCGCTCAACATCGTGGCGGCCAACGCGGCGGCCGAGCGCATCATCGGCGTGCCGGCGGCCGAGCTGATCGGCAAGGCCGGCTTCACTTCCCTCTTTGCTTGCGTGCGCGAGGACGGCTCGGCCATGCCCGAGGACGAGCGGCCGGCGCGCGTGACCGCGCGCACCGGCCGGGGGCTCACCGACTACGTCGTGGGCATCGTGCGCGAAGACCGCTCGGTCACCTGGCTGTCGGTGAACACCGCTTTCCTGAGGCGCGCCGACGAGCAGCATTCCTACGGCGTAGTCTCCACAATCATCGACATCACGGCGCGCCGCGCCGCCGAGCGCGCGCTGCGCGAGAGCGAGGAGCGCTTTCGCAACCTTACCGAGCTGTCGAGCGACTGGTACTGGGAAACCGACGAGGAGATGCGCTTCACCCGCCTGCACGGCGGGATCCTGCAGCGCGTAAGCGTCGACCTGCAGGCGGTGGTCGGCCGGCGCCGCTGGGAGTCGCCGGGCATCGACCCGGAAACACCGGAGTGGCGGGCGCACCGCGAGGTGCTCGAGCGGCGCGAGCCGTTCCGCGATTTCGAGTACCGCTGGCTGCTGCCGGGCGGCGGACGCGCCTTCGTGAGCGTCAGCGGCCACCCGGTATTCGACGAAGGCGGCGCCTTCCGCGGCTACCGCGGCACCGGCCGCGACATCACCGGGCGCAAGCGCGCCGAGGAGCAGCTCAAGCGCTTTCGTGCGGCGCTCAACGCCTCCGCCGACGCCATTTTCCTGGTCGACGCCGAGGCCATGAAGATCATCGATCTGAACGACGCCGCGGCGCATTCGCTCGGCTACGAGCCGGCAGAGCTCGCCGGCCGCAACCCGGCGATGCTGTTCGCGGACCGCGGCGAAGCCGAGCTGCGCGCCGAGTACGAAAGGCTGGTGTCCAGCCCGGAAGGCACCCAGCTGGTGCGCGCGCATTTTCGCCGCAAAGACGGCTCGCTGGTGCCGGTCGAGGGCACGCGGCGCGTGGTGCGCACCGCGGGCCGCAGCTACGTGGTCGGCATCGTGCGCGACATCACCGAGCGGCTGAAGGCCGAGGAGCGCCTGCAGCAGAGCCTGGAGCGCTTCGAGATCGTGGCGCGCGCCACCAACGACGTGGTCTACGACTGGAACCTGCACACCGACCAGATCTGGTGGAACGAAAATTTCTGCACCGTGTTCGGCTACGAGCCTTACGAGGTCGGCGCCTACGTCGAGTCGCGGATCTCGCGCATCCATCCGCAGGACCTCGCGTCGGTCACCGGCGACTGCCGCTCGGCGATCGACGGCGGGTACAGGAGCTGGTCGGGCGAGTACCGCTTCCGGCGCAAGGACGGCAGCTACGCGGTGGTGTTCGACCGGGGCATGGTGATCCGCGATTCCAGCGGCAAGCCGGTGCGCATGATCGGCGCCATGGTGGACGTCACGGCGCGCAAGGAGTCCGAACGCACGATGGCGCTGCATGCGCAGCGCCAGGAAATCATCGCGCGCCTGGGTCAGCTGGCGCTCGGCCAGGCGGAGCTCGAAGCCGTGCTCGCCGAGGCCGCGCGCGGCCTGCGCGACGGAGGCTGCGAGGCAGCGACGATCGTGGAGGGCGCGGCGCAATGGGCGGCGCAGCTCGACTCGGCGGGCGCCGCGATACACGACCGCAGCGGCATCTGCGTGCCCATCCAGGCCGAAAGCGGCGTCTATGGCGCGCTCCTCGTCGGCTCGCCGGGCGAGGGCGCGTTCGACGCCGAAGACGTGAGCTTCGCCGAAGCCATCGCGCACGTGCTGTCCGCGGCGGTGCGGCGCCACCAGACGCAGACGCGGCTCGCGTACATGGCGGAGTTCGACGCCCTCACCGGCCTGCCCAACCGCAACCTGCTGCACGACCGGCTCACCCAGAGCGTGGTGCAGGCGCGCCGCCGCCAGCGGCAGGGCGCGGTGCTGTTCATCGATCTGGACCGCTTCAAGCTGGTGAACGACACGCTCGGGCACCACGTCGGCGACCGGCTGATCGCGGAAGTCGGCCGGCGCCTGCGGCAATGCGTGCGCGTCGACGATACCGTGGGCCGCGTGAGCGGCGACGAGTACGGCGTGGTGCTGGCCGAGCTGGCCCAGGCCGACGATGCCGCGCTGGTGGCGCAGAAGATTCTGGACGCGCTCGCCCGGCCGTTCGACCTAGGCGGCAACGAGGCCTACGTCACGGCCAGCATCGGCATCTCCGTGTTCCCGGCCGATGGCGGCGACGCCGAAACGCTGCTGAAGAATGCCGATATGGCGATGTACCGCGCCAAGGAGCGCACGCGCAACGCCTACTGCTTCTTCACTGCCGAGATGAACCAGCGCTCGGTCGCCAAGCTGCAGCTCAACACCGACCTGCGCCACGCCATGGAGCGCAACGAGTTCGTGCTGTACTACCAGCCGAAGATCGATCTGGCGGACGGGCACATGCATGGCGTCGAGGCGCTGCTGCGCTGGAACCACCCGCAGCGCGGCATGGTATCGCCGGGCGAGTTCATCCCGGCGCTGGAGGATTCGGGCCTGATCCTGCGGGTCGGCGAATGGGTGCTCGCGGAAGCCGCAGCCCAGCTGCGCCGCTGGCAGCGCGACGGCCTGGAGCTCCCCCCCGTGGCGGTGAACCTTTCGGCCAAGCAGTTCCGCCAGCGCGATCTCGACGCGCTCATCCGCCGCACGCTATCGACGGCGGGCGTGCCGGCGAGCCTGATCGAGCTCGAGATCACCGAGAGCTGCCTGATGGAGGACCCGGAGGACGCGGTGCGCCTGCTGGCCAGCCTGCGCGGCGCGGGGCTGCGCATCTCGGTGGACGACTTCGGTACCGGCTATTCCAGCCTGTCGTACCTCACGCGGCTGCCGCTGAACGCGCTGAAGATCGACCGCAGCTTCGTGCGCGACGCGGTGTCGAGCGGCGAGGCGGCCTCGATCGTGCGCGCGATCATCGACATGGCGCACAACCTGAGCTTCACGGTGATCGCCGAAGGGGTCGAGACCACCGAGCAGATGGCGTTCCTGCGGCGCCATGGCTGCGACCTCGGCCAGGGCTATCTTTTCGACCGGCCGATGCCGGCGGCGCGGCTCGCCGAACGCCTAAGGCGCGCCGCCTAGCGATTTTTCGATCCGGCGCGCGAACACCGTCATCTCCTTTTCGGCCTGGCGGTCGCCTTTTTT
>CBDDSA010000014.1:0-5998 GCA_965233185.1 uncultured bacterium | reverse complement strand
GCACAATCAGGACATCGTGGTGAAGGAGCAGCAGGCCGTGGCGCGAGGCCAGAAGATCGCCGAGATCGGCAGCACCGATGCCGAGCGGCCGAAGCTGCATTTCCAGATCCGCAAGGGCGCGGCGCCGGTCGACCCGCTGCTCTACTTGCCCAGGACCTGAGTTTTCTTGAGCGCCTGCGCGAGGTCGTGCACCACCGAAGCGTAGAAGGCGCTGCGGTTGTAGCGCGTGAGGACATAGAAGTTGTGCAGGCCGACGCGGTACTCGCTCGCCCGCTCGGGCGTCTCCAGCTCCACCAGCGCGGCGCGCGCTTGCCCGTCGCCCGCCGCCGCGACCTCCACGCCCGCCTTGCGCAGCTCATCGAGCGTGTGCTTGGCGTCCACGCTGCCGTCGGCGAGCGGCCGCCAGGCCTCGCCGCTCATCTTCGCCCCGAACAGCACTTCCTCGCCGCTGCGCCAGCCATGCTCCTTCAGGAAATTGGCGACGCTGCCGATGGCGTCGGCCGGGCTGCGGCGCAGGTCCACCGAGCCGCTGCCATCGAAGTCCACGGCGAAGCGCCGCGTGCTGCTGGGCATGAACTGCGGGATGCCGATGGCGCCCGCGTACGACCCGCGCACGGCGAACACGTCGCCGCCGGTGTCCCGCGCCAGCAGCAGGTAGTGCTCCAGCTCGCTGCGGAAATAGGGTGAGCGCGGCGCGTAATCGAAGGCGAGCGTGGTGAGCGCGTCGACCACGCGCCAGCGCCCGGCATAGCGGCCGTAGAAGGTCTCCACGCCGATGATCGCCACGAGGTATTCGGCCGGCACGCCGTAGCGGCGCTCGGCGCGCGCCAGTGCGCGGCGGTGCGTCTTCCAGAACCCTTTGCCGGCGGCGATGCGTCGCGGGTTGACGAAATTGCCGCGGTACTCCTCCCAGGAGCGCGCCTTCGGCGGCGGTGGCTGGATCGCCTCGAGCACCGGCTCGGTGCGATGCACCCTCGAAAAGAGATAGGTCAGCTCCTCCTCGTCGAAGCCATGGCGCGCGGACACTTCGCGGATGAATTCCTGCACCTCCGGGCGCTCGGCGTAGCTCGGGCCTTTGCCGGCGGCGCCGGCGGCGACCGACGCCAGCAGCAGGGTGAGAAGCAATCTCGTCACGTCAGGCGCAGCTCGCGGACCAGGCGCCGCAGCTGCTTCGTGCGCCGCGTCGTGGCATGCGGGCCGTAGCGCAGGGCGATGTACAGCTCGGCGATGTGCAGGATAGGGCGCCGCGCCCCGGGCAGCGCGCGCGCCGCGCGCTCCGCGTAATCGCGCGGGCCCTCGTGCGGCGAGCGCTCGACCCCGCGCGCCGCGAGCTTGGCGCAGAACGCGCGCCAGGCGCGCTGCACCGGGTCGGGCCGCACCAGGCGGCGCAGCGACCACAGCAGCAGCAGCGCGGTAATCGCGCCGAGCGCCGTGAACAGCGTCGCGGTGAGCGAGCGCCAGTCGGCGTTGCGGATCCCGAGGAGGCTCATCAGCTCGCGCTGGCGCTCGGGGCTGTAGCTGAGCACCCACACGTTCCACTTGTGCGCCGCGGCCTCCCACTGGTTGCGCAGGTCCTGCAGCCACTCGAGGCCCGGCCGCCGGATCAGCGCCTGCTCGCCCTGCGCCACGGTGCGCGCCAGCCCGGATTCCAGGCGCCCGGGGGCCGCGGCGGCGGTGGGGTCGACGCGCAGCCAGCCCTGGCCCGGCAGGAACACTTCCGCCCAGGCGTGCGCGTCGGACTGCCGCACCGTCAGGATGCGGTCGAACGGGTTCACCTCGCCGCCCTGGTAGCCGGTGACCACGCGCGCCGGGATACCGGCCGCGCGCATCAGGAACACGAACGCCGAAGCGAAGTGCTCGCAGAAGCCGGCCTTGGCGGTGAACAGGAACTCGTCCACCGAGTCGCTGCCCAGCAGCGGCGGCTCGAGGGTGTAGAGGAAGCGGCCCTGCCTGAAGAACGCGATGGCGCGCGACAGCACCTCGCCATCGTCGCGGGCGTTCGCGCGCCATTCCTCGGCAAGCGTGCTCGCTTTGGGATTGAAGCCTTCGGGCAGCCGCAACGCGCGGCGCAGCAGGTAGGGGACCTCATCGGCGCGCGGCTCTGGCCCGACGACCGAGGTCACGCCGTAGCGCATGCGGGCGCGCACGGGAAAGCGCGCGAGGATCTGCCCGTCGCCGCTGTAGCGGGCGCGCGGCGGCACGCTCGCCACGCTTTCCAGGGCGAACAGCCAGTTGCGGTTGTGCGGTTCGAGCACGATGTCGTAGTGGTAAGTGGCGCGGCCCGCGCTTGGCGGATCGAAGCGCGCCGGCACGTAGTCTCCCAGACTCCAGGTGCGGCCGTCGAAGTCCCACATGACCGGGCCGCGCCAGTAGCGCGACGCCTGCGGCGGCAGATCGCCCGCGAACTCGGCGCGGAAGGCGATCGCATCGGACAGCGCCAGGTTGGAGAGGTTCCCCGGGCTCATGGTTTCGGACAGCCCGGTCATGCCGGTGTACGCGTCCTGCGGCAAGCCCCACAGCGGCGTGTTCACGCGCGGAAAGAGCAGGAACAGCACCAGCGCGATGGGCGCGGCGTGGCCCAGCAGCAGCGCAGCGGCGCGCAGGTCGGCGCGGGGCGCGCGATTGGGCGCGCTGAATCCCACCAGCGTGGTGGTGAGCGCAAACAGCGCCGCGCACATGAGCAGCGCGGTGGGAATGGATTGCGTGTAGAGGAAATTGGTGACGATCAGGAAATAGCCCAGAAACGCGGCGGCGGTGGCGTCGCGGTGGCTGCGCGTCTCGAGCAGCTTCAGGCCGGCGAACAGCACCAGCAGCACGATGCCCTGCTGGCGCCCGATCAGGTGGCGGTACTCGATCCATACGCCGAGCATTGCCACCGCCGCGACCCCGAGTACCAGCCAGCGCGACGGCAGCGGCGCGCGGTCGAGCGACAGGTAGAACCGCCAGGCGAACAGGCACAGGGTAAGCAAGGTGAGCCACCACGGCGCGCGCAGCGCGTGCGGCAGGATGGCAAGCGCGAGCGAGCCGATGAGCCAGGCGAGGTCGCGCGGCGAGGCAACGCGCATCTCCGGGGCGAGCGGGTGCGGCGCCGGTCTCACGGCGAGCGATACAGCGCGAGCGCCTGCAGGCAGGCGGCGGCGTGCGAGTCGCCGCGCTCGGGCGCGATTTCAACCTCGGGCAGGCGCAAGCCGTAGCGCGCGCCGCTGCGCTCGGCCGCCAGCACCCAGCCGGCAAGGCGCGACAGGCGCTGCTCCGTGCCGAGCGCCGCAGGCAGGCGCTGCCAGTCGAGCCACAGCTGGGCGGCCGCCTCGCCGCTGAACTGCTTGGTCAGCATGTCGTCGGCGCGCGCCACGGCTTTCCACGCTACGTGGCGCGGCGAATCGGACAGCTGATAGGTGCGCAAACCGGAGAAGTCCTCGCTGCCGGTGGCGGTCGCGCGCTCGCCGCCCGCCGCCTCATGCGCCGCGGCCGCCGGCAAGGGCGAGCGCTCCGGCCTGGGGTAGACCAGGCAGCGCGCGTCGGGCTCGGCGTAGCTCCAGGCGCGGAAAAGCCCCAGGGGGTAGCGCGTCTCGAGCATCAGCCGTCCGATCGGCAGCCAGCCGCGGCGCTCGGCGGGCGCCTCGAGCACGACCTCGGCCATGCCATGCGCGGGAATGTCCACGACCAGCTGCGCGCCGGAGCCGAGGTGGCGCGTGAGGATCGCCGGCCGGTCGAAGCCCGCGCGGCTTTCCAGGTGCACGCGAAATTGCACCGGCTCGCCGGCGAATACCGGCTCGGCGCGCCCGGCGCTCAACCCCAGGTGCGCGAGATTGCGCGCGGTGTGCGCCATCGCCGCAAGGCCCAGGCCGGCCAGCATGAACGTCAGCACGAATCCCAGGCCGAGGGCGTAATTGATGGAGCCCAGCAGCAGCAAGCCGACCGCGGCGCCGAACAGCCAGCCCATGCGGGTGGGAACGATGTACACGCGGCGGTGCACCAGCACCACGGTGCCGCGCTCCGGCGGCTTGAATCCGTAGAGCCAGTGGGCGATGCGCGGATTACGCTCGAGAAGGCCGCTGATCATGCCGTGGGGCCATCATACTTCCAGCGTCCTTTCCACGCCGAGAGCACCGTGCCGGGATAGGCCGCCTTGCCCAGGCTGCCGTTGTAGCGCCCGAGCGCGCGGAAGTAATCGCCCTTTTCGCGGTCGAGATAGTGGCGCAGGATCCAGCAGCCGTAGATGAGGTTGGTGCGCAGGTGAAACAGGTTGTCGCGCGGTCGACCGGCTTCGGCGGTCCAGAAGGGCATCACCTGCATGTAGCCGCGCGCGCCCGAGCGCGACACCGCGTATTTGCGGAAGCCGCTTTCCACCTCGATCACGCCGAGCACCAGCTGCGGGTCGAGCCCGGCGCGCAGCGCCTCGAAGTGGATGGTGCGCAGCAGCTCCAGCCGCTGCCTGCGGTCGGGAATGCGCCGTGCGAGCCGCTCGGACATGGCGGAGAGCCAGCGCTCGCCGTCGTCGCTGCGCTTGAACGCCAGGCGCGGCGCCGGGCGGTCGCTCACCGCGACCGCCAGGCGATGGCGCACCGCCTGCGTGAGCTGCTCGCGCTCCTGCGCCCCGGCGAGCGCCTGCAGCGGAAGCAGCACGAGCACCAGCGCCGCGAGCCTCATGCCTCCTTCAGGAAGGCGGCCAGGTCCGCGAGGGCGACATCGCGCGGCTTGTCGTCGCGCCGCCCCTTGTATTCGGCGGTGCCGGCCGCAAGGCCGCGCTCGGAGAGCACCACGCGATGCGGGATGCCGATGAGGTCCATGTCCGCAAACAGCACTCCCGGGCGCTCGTCGCGGTCGTCCATCAGCACATCGATGCCCGCGGCGGCAAGCTCCTCATGCAGGCGCTCGGCCGCCTCGCGCACCGCCGCGCTCTTGTGATAGCCGATCGGCACGAGGCAGGCGGCGAACGGCGCCATCGGCGCCGGAAACGCAATGCCGCGCGCGTCGTGGTTCTGCTCTATCGCCGCGGCCACCACCCGGGTCACGCCGATGCCGTAGCAGCCCATCTCCATGGGCCGCGACTCGCCCTTCTCGTCCAGGAACAGCGCGCCCAGCGCCTTCGAGTACTTCGCGCGCAGCTGGAAGATGTGCCCCACCTCGATGCCGCGCACCACCTGCAGGCTTCCCTTGCCGTCCGGGCTCGGGTCGCCCGGCACCACGTTGCGGATATCTTCCACGCGCGGCTCCGCCAGGTCCCTGCCGAAATTCACCCCGGCGAGGTGGAAGCCTTCCTCGTTCGCGCCGCACACGAAATCGCTCATCGCGGCCACGGCGCGGTCGGCGACGATCTCCACGCGCGCAGCCACCGGGCCGATGTAGCCCGGCTTGCATTTCAGCGCCTGCTGGATTTCCGCCTCGGTGGCGAAGCGGAACGCCCCGATGGCTTTCTGCGTCTTGATCTCGTTCAAATCGTGGTCGCCGCGAATGAGCAGCAGGCAAAACGCGTCGTCGCGCATCACCGCCACTGCCTTCACGGTCCTTTTCAGCTCGATCTTCAGCAGCTCGGCCACGTCCTCGCATTTGGTTTTGCCCGGGGTCGGAATCCGCCTCATGTCTTCCCGAGGCGCAAGCCTTTGCCCTGTCTCCACGGCTTCCGCGAGCTCGACGTTCGCCGCATAGTCCGATTGCGGGCAGAAGGCGATGGCGTCCTCGCCGGAATCGGCGAGCACGTGGAACTCGTGCGACCCGGTGCCGCCGATGGCGCCGGTATCGGCGGCCACGGCACGGAACTGCAGGCCCAGGCGCGTGAAAATCCGCGTGTAGGTGTCGTGCATGCGGCGATATTCGCGCTCGAGGTCCGCGTAGTCGGCGTGGAAAGAGTAGCAGCCCTTCATGACGAATTCCCTGCCGCGCATGATGCCGAAGCGCGGACGCCGCTCGTCGCGGAACTTGGTCTGAATCTGGTAGAAGTGCACCGGCAGGCGGCGGTAGCTTTTCAGCTCGCCGCGCGCGAGCTCGGTCACCACTT
>CBDDSA010000013.1:0-4340 GCA_965233185.1 uncultured bacterium | reverse complement strand
GCTTGCCGGTCTTCCTGGTGTCCATCTGGTCGAACATCTTTTCCATGTGCTTCAGCATCTCCGCCTTGGACATCATGCCGTCGTGATCCATGTCGGACGACTTCATGAATTCGTCCATGTGGGCCATCCTGGGCATGTCCTGCATTTGGGCTTTCCTGGACATGTCCTGGGCGAGTGCGGCGGGTGCGGCGACGATCGACAGCGCGACCAGTGTGGTTGCAAGGGTGTTGAGGAGTTTCATTCGTATTCCTTGTGAAGTGGGAGTCACAAGCTACGGGGAGCGTCCGCAGGCGTATGTGCGCCGCCATACACACAGGCGGATTTCTCGAGGTTTTTCGCGCCCCATGCACACAGGCGGTGTCGCGGATTACAGCCTGATTACGATTCCGTACTCTGAGCGCCAGCGCACGGACTGCGGGAAGGATTGCGTCCATACCGAGGTGCCAGCTTGTGGGCGATGCTCGAATGAAAGGAAATGTCATGGACGCTACAACCAAGACGGCCCTCGTGGTCGCGTTTGTCGTGGCAGCAGTGCTGTTGCTTCTCTTCGGCGGCGGAATGGCCACCGGAACGATGATGAGCGGCGGCATGATGGGAAGCGGAAGCATGGGCGGAATCAGCTGGATGTGGCTGCCCACGCTGCTTCTCGTCGTGCTGGGAGCGGTGCTCTTCTCGGTGATCTTCGGGAAGAAGTAAGGCGGGCACCCCGGTACCACGGGATGCCCCGTCATGCTCACGCGCCCGGCGAGAGGCGTTTTGCCCTTTCGATCTCGTCCGGCGTGGGAGCGGCCACGACGCGAATCGCGTGATCGCACTCCTGCGAGTGCGCGAAGGTCCCTCCGACGCGGATGAACTTGTGACCGGTTGGCTGCCAGCCCGTCTCGCCGCCGACGAATTCAAAGCCCGAACGTGCCGCGAGCGAGTCGGCCGTGCCTTGTGCCACGGGAGGCGTGTAGCCGGCCTGCGTGCCCTGGTTGGCGAAATACCGAACCGGCGCGAGCGACGCGACGTTTTCGCCCGGCTCGGCGATGAAGCCGTCGATCGCCTGCTCGGCGGCCGCGGGAAGCGCCAGCATCGCGATTGCGACGGCGGCTGCGAGTTTTGCGGTCCTGTTCAACATTTGAGTCTCCTTGGTGAGAAGGTCGCCGCCGCTTCACTGCGGCCGTGGCGCCTTCATCAGGATTCATCCTCGTTCGCGTGACGAGTGAAATGTTGACGGCCATCAATTGCGAGCGCGCGCTTCACCTCTTCTGTCCAATCTGTAATTCGCGTGAAAGGCAGTCGCAACGAGGCCGCCGCGATGATTACGAATCTGTAATCGACGAAGGCGAAACCGAATTTGTTTCCGATCGGCCGCATGAAGTGCTGTTTGCGTGCCCCGAAGAGCACGTCCTGAAGGGCACAAGCGAGGGCCCGCATCTTGCATGGGTCTTCCGGCTCGCGCCGGCACTTCGCTGGCGCATCCACCCAAGAGAGGATCGACCCCATGGCCCACGCCCAATACGCCACCTGCATCGAAGCCTGCAACGCCTGCGCGGACGCCTGCGACCACTGCGCCACCGCGTGCCTGAAGGAGCCTAACCCCAAGCCCATGGCGCGCTGCATCGCGCTCGACATGGACTGCGCCGGGATCTGCCGCATGGCCGCCTCGTACATGGCGCGCGACAGCGAGTTCGCCATGCAGCTGTGCGCGATGTGCGCCGACGTCTGCGAGGCCTGCGGCGCGGAGTGCGAGAAGCACCAGATGGCCCACTGCCGGGAATGTGCCGAAGCCTGCAAGCGCTGCGCCGAGGAGTGCCGCCGCATGGCCGGGGCGAAGGCGACGAAAGCCACCACGATCACGGGCAAGCACGCCCATTGAGGGCCGTTGACAGGCGTCAATGACCGGGAATCCAGCCGCTTCATCATTTCATCTGGGTTCCCGCCTTCGCGGGAACGACAGCACTTAGGGGCAGCGATGGCCAGCTATGCATTCGGCAGGACCGTGGACCTCGGCTTCGACGAGGCCGTGCAGAAGGCGACGGAAGCGCTCGCCAGGGAAGGCTTCGGCGTGCTCACCGAGATCGACGTGGCCGGCACGCTCAAGAAGAAGCTCGACAAGGACATTCCTCCCTATCGCATCCTCGGGGCGTGCAACCCGCAGTTCGCGCACCAGGCGCTGGAGGCCGAGCCGCAGATCGGGGCGCTGCTGCCCTGCAACGTCGTGGTCCGGGTGGACCGCGACGGCAAGACGGTCGTCGAGGTCATGGATCCCCAGGCGGTGCTGGGCCTGGTGGGCCGCAAGGACATCGAGCCTATCGCGATGGAAGTCCGCTCGCGGCTCAAGCGCATGCTCGACTCCCTCTGAAGCGGGGCTTGACCTTCCCATCATGGGAAGGTGCATAGTGGCTCCATCACACCGAGAGGAGCCATGAAATGATCGAGTTCACCGTCAACGACATGACCTGCGGCCACTGCGCGTCCACCATCACGCGCGCGGTGAAGGACGTCGATGCCGCGGGCCGCTGCGAAATCGACCTGCCCGCCAAGCGCGTGCGGATCGAGAGCAGCCATCCGGCCGAGGATTTCAGGGCGGCGATCGAGGAGGCCGGGTACACGCCGGTTCCCTCGGCCGCAGCGGCATGACCGCTGCCGCGGCGCTGCCGCGCCTGCCCGCGGCGCCGGAGGCCCTCGACCTCAAGGTCGAGGGGATGACCTGCGCTTCCTGCGTGGCGCGCGTCGAGAAGGCGCTGCGCAAGGTTCCCGGCGTGGTCGACGCCACGGTCAACCTCGCGACCGAAACGGCGACGGTGCGCAGCGACGCGCCCGACATGCAGGCGGCGATCGCCGCCATCCGCAAGGCGGGATACGAAGCGCATCCGGTCGTCGCGGCGAAGATCCAGGCCGCCGACGACGCCGGCGTCGCCCGGCGCGATGCGATCCACGTCGCGATCGCCGCGCTGTTGACGGTTCCACTGGTCATTCCCATGGTGGCGGACCTTTTCGGCGTCCACTGGATGCTGCCGGCCTGGATGCAGCTCGCGCTCGCGACGCCGGTGCAGTTCATCTTCGGCGCGCGCTTCTACATCGCCGCCTGGAAGGCGGTGCGCGCCCGCGCCGGCAACATGGACCTGCTCGTGGCCATCGGCACCAGCGCGGCCTACCTGCTCAGCGTGTACCTGATGATCGAGAGCGAGGGCACCGCGCACCTGTATTTCGAGGCGTCGGCCGTGGTGATCACGCTGGTGCGCCTGGGCAAGTGGCTCGAAGTGCGCGCCAAGCGCCAGACCACCGAGGCCATTCGCGCGCTCTCGGCGCTGCGCCCGGAAACGGCGCGCCTCCTCAAGGACGGCGTGGAGCGCGAGGTGCCCGTCGAGCGGGTGGCCGTCGGCGACCTGGTGGTGGTGCTGCCGGGTGAGCGCGTCTCCGTGGACGGCGAGCTCGTCGAGGGCGACACGCACGTGGACGAATCGCTGGTGACCGGCGAGAGCCTGCCGGTGGCCAAGGCGCCGGGCAGCCGCGTGATCGGCGGTTCGGTGAATGCCGAAGGCAGGTTCGTCGCGCGCACCACCGCGGTAGGAGCGGAGTCCACGCTCGCGCGCATCATCCGCAACGTCGAGTCCGCGCAGGCCGCCAAGGCGCCGATCCAGCGCCTGGTGGACCGCGTGAGCGAGGTGTTCGTGCCGGTGGTCATCGGCATCGCGCTCGTGACCTTCGTCCTGTGGGGCGTGATCTCCGGCAACTGGGAGCAGGCGACGCTGAATGCCGTCGCGGTGCTGGTGATTGCGTGTCCTTGTGCGCTGGGGCTGGCGACGCCCACCGCGATCATGGCGGGCACGGGTGTCGCGGCGCGCCACGGAATCCTCATCAAGGACGCCGAGGCGCTGGAAAACGCCCATCGCGTGCGCGTGATCGCGCTCGACAAGACGGGCACGCTCACCGAGGGCAAGCCGGTGGTCACCGAGGTGATCGCCGTGGCCGGCGATCGCGCCTCGGTGCTTCGCCTGGCGGGCGCCGTGCAGCGCGGCAGCGACCACCCGCTGGCGCGCGCGGTGCTGAATGCGGCGGAGGCCGAGGCGGGGACGCTTCCGGCCGGCAGCGATGCGCGCGCGGTGCCGGGGCGCGGCGTGGAGGCGCGGGTGGAAGGACGGCGCATCGGGATCGCGAGCGAGCGCGGGGCGGCGGAGCTGGGCGCGCAGGGCCGCGATGGGCTCGCGGAGGACGTCGCGCGCCTGCAGCAATCGGGACAGACCGTATCGTGGGTGGTGGAACTGGAGCCCGCGGCGCGGGTGCTGGGGCTCATCGCGTTCGGCGACACGGTGAAGCCCACGGCGCGCGCGTTCATCGAGAAGCTGCACCGC
>CBDDSA010000012.1:0-40652 GCA_965233185.1 uncultured bacterium | reverse complement strand
CCCCGGGTATTGCAATCCCGGAAACATCACAGATACACGCCATCGCGTTCAAGTCGGCACCAATCGAAATCGGCCGTAAGCCCACGTTAATTATGGATTTCTCGCTTCAGTCGACGAAGTTAACCGGACAGCAGTGGGGTCTGTCCCTGTTTTTCCTGCCGATTCTGGCCGGCGCGGCGACCGTGTTTGCTTTCGCGCCGGCCGGCGCCTTCCCCCTGGCGCTGTTCACGTTCGCCGTCCTGATTCATTTCTGGGTGGACGCCACGCCGCGGCAGGCCTTCGCGTCGGGCTACGGGTTCGGCCTGGGCATGTTCGGCGCGGGCGTATCGTGGATCTACGTCAGCATGCACACCTTCGGCGGCATGCCGCCCGCGCTGGCCGGCTTTGCCACGCTGCTCTTCTGCGGTTTCCTCGCGCTCTTTCCGGCCGCCGCAGGCTGGATGCAGGCGCGCATCCCGGCGCCTGCGGCGATGCGCGCCTGCCTGCTGATCCCCGCCGCCTGGGTGCTGCTCGAGTGGCTGCGCAGCTGGATCTTTACCGGCTTCCCCTGGCTGTCGGCCGGATACGCCGCGGTCGGCTGGCCGTTGCAGGGCTTCGCTCCCGTGCTCGGCGTGTTCGGCTTGTCGTTCCTGCTGCTTTCGCTCGCCGGCATGCTGTGGGTCGCCTTTCGCAGGCGGCGCAGCGCCCTGATTGCCTTCCTGCTGGTGCTGGCGGCCGGCCAGGCGCTGCGCTACGTGGACTGGACGCGGCCGGTCGGCGAGCCCGTGAGCGCGGCGCTGCTGCAGGGAAACATACCGCAGGATCTCAAGTTCCGGCCCGAGCGCTACGCGCGCACGCTGGAAATCTATGCGGACCTGGTGGAGGCGAGCCCGGCGAAGCTCATCGTGCTGCCCGAGACCGCCCTGCCCAGGTTCTACGACCTCGTCGAGCCCGAATATCTCGCGCGGCTCGAGGCGGCGGCGAAGCGCAACGCCGGCGACCTGCTGCTGGGCATCCCGTATCGCACCGGCCCGGGGGAGTACTACAACAGCGTGCTGAGCCTGGGCACTTCCCCGCGGCAGGCGTACCACAAGGTGCACCTCGTGCCTTTCGGCGAGTTCGTGCCCGCGGCGCTGGATTGGGTGATGCGCCTCGTGCAGATTCCGCTGTCGGATTTTTCGCGCGGCGCGCCCGACCAGCGCCCGCTCGCGGTCGCCGGCCAGCGCGTGGCGGTCAATATCTGCTACGAGGACCTGTTCGGCGATGCGATGGCGCGCTGGCTGCCCGAGGCCACGCTGCTGGTCAACGTCTCCAACGTCGCCTGGTTCGGCGATTCACTGGCCCCGGCGCAGCACCTGCAGATCGCGCGGCTGCGCGCCATCGAGGTCGGACGCATGCACCTCGCCGCGACCAACACGGGAATCAGCGCCGCCATCGACCGCGACGGCCGCGTGCTCGCGCGCCTGCCGCAGTTCACCGCAGGAAAGCTTGAGATCTCGGCGCAGGGATATGCGGGCACCACGCCGTACGCGCGCTACAAGGACTGGCCGGTTGTCGTCGGCGCGCTACTCGTTCTGCTATTCGCGTTATTCGTCGCCCGGCGCGCAGCGAGCCGGTAAAATCGCGGGCCCTCATGCCCACTTTTCAGCAGCTCATTCTCCAGCTCAATGCGTTCTGGGACCGTCAGGGCTGCGTGCTGCTGCAGCCCTACGACATGGAAATGGGCGCAGGCACCTTCCATACCGCCACATTTCTGCGTGCCATCGGCCCGGAGCCGTGGAAGGCCGCTTATGTGCAGCCCTCGCGCCGGCCCAAGGACGGCCGCTACGGCGAAAATCCCAACCGCCTGCAGCACTACTACCAGTACCAGGTGGTGCTCAAGCCCTCGCCACCCGACATCCAGGAGCTGTATCTGAAGTCCCTCGAAAGCCTGGGCGTGAATCCGCGCGAGCACGATGTGCGGTTCGTCGAAGACGACTGGGAGTCGCCCACGCTCGGCGCCTGGGGGCTGGGCTGGGAAGTGTGGCTCGACGGCATGGAGGTCACGCAATTCACCTATTTCCAGGAGGTGGGGAGCCTCGCGTGCAAGCCGGTGCTGGGCGAGATCACCTACGGCCTGGAGCGCCTGGCAATGTACCTGCAGGGCAAGGAAAGCGTCTACGACCTGGTGTGGACGCCCGGCGTGACCTACGGCGACGTCTACCACCAGAACGAAGTGGAGCAATCGCGCTACAACTTCGAGCTGGCGAACACCGAGCTGCTGTTCAGCCTGTTCTCCAGCTTCGAGCAGGAGGCGCAGCGCCTGATGCAGGCGCAGTGCACGCTGCCTGCCTACGAGATGGTGCTCAAGTGCTCGCATACGTTCAACCTGCTCGATGCGCGCGGCGCCATCTCGGTAACCGAGCGCGCCGCCTACATCGGCCGCGTGCGCGCCCTCGCGCGCTCGGTGGCCCAGGCCTACTACGAGTCGCGCGAGCGGCTGGACTTTCCGATGTGGCGAAGAAAAAACGGCGAGGCGGCATAAGTGGGTTCCAGCTTGCTCGTCGAGGTCCTGACGGAGGAGCTGCCGCCCAAGTCGCTGCGCGCACTTTCGGAGGCTTTCATGCAGGCCGTCGGCGCGGCGCTGGTCAAGGCCGGGCTTGCCGAGGGCCAAGCCGGACGCGCCTTCGCCACCCCGCGGCGGCTGGCGATGCTGATGCCCGACGTCCTGGGCCTTGCGCAGGATCGCGCCTCCGAGCTTTCCGGCCCTTCGGTCAAGGCGCCCGAGCAGGCGGTGGCGGGGTTCGCGCGCAAGGCGGGGGTCGAAGTCGCGCGCCTGGAACGGCGCAGCACGCCGAAAGGCGAGGTGTACATAGCCAGGATGTCGGTGAAGGGGGCGGCGCTCGACGCGGTCCTCGCCACCGTCGTGGAGGACGCGCTCAAGGCGCTGCCGGTGGCAAAGACGATGCGCTGGGGAACCGGCGACGCGCAGTTCGTGCGGCCGGTCCACGGGCTGGTGATGCTGCACGGCACGCGAACCGTTCCCGGGACCGTGCTCGGCGTCGCATCTTCCAGCCGCACGCAAGGCCATCGCTTCATGGGCGAGGGCGCCATCGCGCTGAAAAGCGCCGACGAGTACGAGCGCGTGCTGCTCGAAGACGGGAAGGTCATCGCCGACTTCGGCAGGCGCCGCGCGGAGATAGCGCGGCAGCTGGCCGAGGCGGCAACCCGCGAAGGCGGCTCGCTCGGCGAGCACGGCGACCTGCTGGACGAAGTGACCGCGCTGGTCGAGCACCCGAGCGTCTACGTCGGCCGCTTCGATCCGGCGTTTCTCCAGGTGCCGCAGGAATGCCTGATCCTCACCATGCGGCAGAATCAGAAGTACTTCCCGCTGTTCGACGCGGCAGGCAAGCTGCAGCCGAAGTTCCTCATCGTTTCCAACATGCAGCTCGCCGATGCCCGTCACATCATCGACGGCAACCAGCGGGTGGTGCGGCCGCGGCTGGAGGATGCCCGCTTTTTCTACGAGCAGGACCGCAAGACGCGGCTGGAGGCTCGCGTGCCGCAGCTTGCCCGCGTCGTCTATCACAGCAAGCTCGGCAGTCAGCTGGAGCGCGTGCAGCGCATTCAGCTCCTGTCGGGCCGGATCGCGCGCGCGCTCAAGGCCGACGTCGTGCTCGCCGAGCGCGCCGCCTGGCTGGCGAAGGCCGACCTCCTCACCGGCATGGTGGGCGAATTCCCCGAGCTGCAGGGCACCATGGGGCGCTATTACGCGCTGCACGACGGCGAGCCGGACCAAGTGGCGAACGCGGTCGAGGCGCACTACCGCCCGCGCTTCGCCGGCGACGGCCTGCCCGGGGATCCGGTGGCCTGCGCGGTCGCGCTCGCCGACAAGCTCGACGCCCTCGCCGGCCTGTTCGGCATTGGCCAGGCGCCCACGGGGGACCGCGATCCTTTCGGCCTGCGCCGCGCCGCGCTCGGGCTGATCCGCATCGTCGTCGAGGCGAGGCTGGCGCTTTCACTGGGCGACCTCGTGAGCGGCGCGTTCGCCGGATTCGCCGGGAAACCCGGCTTCGGCCAGGCGCAGGCCGAGCTCCTGGCGTTCGTGTTCGATCGAGCACGCGGCTACTTCCAGGAAGCCGGGTACTCGACGAATGAAGTCGAATCCGTCCTGTCGCTCAACCCGGTGCGCCTGGATCTCGTGCCCAGGCAGCTCGAAGCGGTGCGGGCGTTCTCGAGGCTGCCGGAGGCCGACAGCCTCGCCGCGGCCAACAAGCGCATCGGCAACATCCTCAAGCAGGCGCAATCGGTGCCCACCGGCTTCGATGCCGGCCTGATGGTGCTGCCGGAGGAAAAGCAGCTCGCCGCCACCTTCGGCGAGCTGCGCCCGACGGTCGACAGGTCGCTCGACTCCCTGGATTACACCGGCGCGCTGAAGGCGCTTTCATCGCTCAAGACGCCGGTCGACGCCTTCTTCGACAAGGTGATGGTGATGGACAAGGACCCGAAAGTGCGGGACAACCGCATCGGCTTTCTGGGCATGCTCCACGGCACCATGAACCGCATCGCCGACCTTTCCAAGCTGGCCAAATGAAGCTCGTCATCCTCGACCGCGACGGCACCATCAACCACGACAGCGACCAGTTCATCAAGTCGCCGGCGGAGTGGCGCCCGATCGAGGGAAGCCTGGAGGCGATTGCGCGGCTCACGCAGGCCGGGTTTCGCATCGTGGTGGCGACCAACCAGTCGGGTATTGCGCGCGGCCTGCTCGACACCGCGACCCTCATCTCGATCCACGATACGCTGCAGAAGGCGGCGGCCCAGGCGGGCGGGCGCATCGACGCGTTCTTTTTCTGCCCGCATGCCGCCGACTCGGCCTGCAAGTGCCGCAAGCCCGAGCCCGGCATGCTGCTGGAGGTGGCGCGGCGCTTCAATATCTCGCTCGGCAACACGTACATGGTCGGCGACGCGCTGCGCGACGTGCAGGCTGCAGCGGCGGCCGGCGCCCGGCCGGTGCTGGTGCTGAGCGGCCGCGGCCGCAAGACGCGCGACGAAGGCGGCCTGCCTGCGGGCACCGCGGTGTTCGAGAACCTCGCGGCCTTCGCCGAACACCTGGCGCCATGAGCGCGCTGCGCTCGAGCCTGTTCGCGGCGGCGCTCGTCCTGGTCACGCCTCCCTACGCCCTGCTCGCCCTCGCCACGTTTCCGCTGCCGCGCCTGCTGCGCTACCGCATCATCTCCGGGTGGTCGCGCCTCGTGCTGCTGCTTTCCCGGAACATCCTGGGCATCTCATACCGGATCGAAGGACGCGAGAACCTGCCTTCGCGACCCGCCGTGATCCTGTCCAAGCACCAGTCGGCCTGGGAGACGCTCGCCTTCCAGAAGATCTTTCCGCCGCAGGTGCACGTGCTGAAAAAAGAGCTGCTGTGGATTCCGTTTTTCGGCTGGGGGCTCGCCCTGATGAGCCCGATTGCCATCGACCGCTCCCGCGGGGTCGCCGCGCTGCGCAGCATGGCGCGGCGCGGCCGCGAGCGCCTGGAGCAGGGCTTCTGGGTGGTGGTTTTTCCCGAAGGCACGCGCGTGGCGCCCGGAGAGCGGCGCGCCTACCATCTGGGCGGCGCCTGGCTCGCGGCGGCGAGCGGCGCGCCCGTGGTTCCGGTGGCGCACAACGCGGGGCTGCTGTGGCCGCGCAATGCCTTCCTCAAGCGGCCCGGCACGGTCACGGTGCGCATCGGGCCGCCAATCGACACGC
Organism: uncultured bacterium; assembly: GCA_965233185.1. GTDB lineage: Bacteria > Pseudomonadota > Gammaproteobacteria > Burkholderiales > SG8-39 > SCGC-AG-212-J23. Next base: position 34,943 of record CBDDSA010000012.1, on the reverse strand, counting down.
GCGACCGCGATCCCAAGGCAGTGAACCAAATGGCCGAGACATGGATAGAAGAGCAGCAGAAGGCGCTCTGCTGATCCGCCTGTGCGGACGGTGGATCGAGTACCGGTTCGCCCGGCGCCGGCGCCGCACCATCGGCATCAGCATCGATGCCCATGGCGTTCTGGTGGCCGCGCCGCTGCGCGCCCCGTGGCGCGATATCGAGGCTTTCCTCAAGCAGAAGGAGCGCTGGATCGTCGCCAAGATGGACGAGTGGGCGCGGCTGCCGGCGCCCGCGCTGCTGCTCGGCGCAAGCGGCGAGTCGCTGCCGCTGTTAGGCAGCGCGCTCACCCTGGAGGTGAGCACCGGGCGGCGCGCCGTGCGGCGCGAGCCGGGACGGCTGGTCGTGAGCGCCCCTGCGCCGCAGCGCGTGGCGAAAGTGCTGGTGGGCTGGCTGAAGGCGCAGGCGCTCGACGCGCTCGCGCCGCGCGCCGCCCATTACGCCGCGCACCTCGACTTTGCGCCGCCGCCGGTCGGATTGTCGAACGCGCGCACGCAATGGGGCGTATGCACCGAGGGCGGAGCGATCCGCCTGAACTGGCGCCTGGTGCACCTGGAGCCCGCGCTCGCCGATTACGTGGTGGCGCACGAGGTGGCGCACCTGGTGGAGCTCAACCATTCCAGGCGCTTCTGGAATCTGCTGGCGAGGCTGTATCCTGACTGGCGAGAGGCGCGCGAGCGGCTGGAGTCCGCGGGCGCCTCGCTTCCCATCATCCAGGCGACCCCATGAGAATCCTGCATACCATGCTGCGCGTCGGCGACCTGCAGCGCTCCGTCAAGTTCTATACCGAGGTGCTCGGCATGAAGCTGCTGCGCACCACCGACCGGCCCGAGCAGAAATACTCGCTCGCCTTCGTCGGCTACGACACCGAGGAGCGCAGCGCGGTGCTCGAGCTCACCTACAACTACGGCGTGGAGCGCTACGACCCGGGCAGCGCTTACGGCCATGTCGCCATCGAGGTCGCGGACGCCGCCCGCGCCTGCGCCGAGGTGAAGCGCCATGGCGGCAAGGTCACGCGCGAGGCCGGCCCCGTGAAAGGCGGCACCTCGGTGATCGCCTTCGTCGAGGACCCCGACGGCTACAAGATCGAGTTCATCGAGAGGCGCGCGTAGTCTTCCGGGGACAGGTTCTCCGGCCGTAGCCGCGGGTCGATCCCGAGCGCGGCAAAGTCGATCCCCGGCAGCGCATTGCGCAGCTGCTTGCGGCGCGCGGAAAAGGCCTTGCGCAGCAGCGCTTCGTCGACGGCCAGGGATGTCTGCCTCGGAGACAGGCGCACCATTGCCGACTCCACCTTCGGCGGCGGGCGGAAGGCGCCCTTCGACACGTTGAACAGCTTCTGCAGGCGAAAGCGGGCCTGCAGTGCGACCGACAGGCGGCCGTAGGCCGGCGTCGAGGGCGCGGCCACCATGCGCTCCACCACCTCGAGCTGCAGCATGAAGTGCATGTCGCGCACGCGCTCGGCAAAGCGCGCCAGGTAGAACAGCAGCGGCGTCGAGATGTTGTAGGGCAGGTTGCCGACGATGCGCATGCCCGCCGGGAACTGCCCGAAGTCGAACTCCAGCGCATCGGCCTGATGCACCGTGATCCTCGGGTCGGATAGTGCTGCGGCGAGGTCGCGGTCCAGCTCGATCACCTGCAACCGATCGATCTTTCTCAACAGAAAATTCGTGAGCGCTCCCTCGCCCGGGCCGATCTCGACGAGGAAATCCGCGGGCCGGGGATCGATGGCCTCGACGATGCGCGCGAGCACGCGCGGGTCGTGCAGGAAATGCTGCCCGAACCGCTTACGCGGAAGATGCGAGCTCGATGGCAAGCTTTACCGCCTCGATGAGGCTGCCCGGGTCTGCGCGCCCGGTGCCGGCGAGGTCGAGCGCGGTGCCGTGGTCCACCGAAGTGCGTACGAACGGCAGCCCGAGGGTCACGTTCACGCCGCGGCCGAAGCTCGCGTACTTCAGCACCGGCAGCCCCTGGTCGTGGTACATCGCCAGCACCGCGTCCGCGTGCTTGAGCCGCTCGGGCACGAACAGCGTATCGGCCGGGATCGGCCCTGCGGCGTCGATGCCTGCCGCAACCGCAAGCGCAATCGCCGGCGCGATGATTTCCTGGTCCTCCGTGCCCAGGTGCCCGGCCTCGCCGCTGTGCGGGTTGAGCCCGGCGACCAAAATCCGCGGCCTCGCGATCCGGAAACGCCCCCGCAAATCCCGATCCATGACCTTCAGCGTGCCGACAAGGCCTTCCCGTGTAATCGCACCCGGTACTTTCGCGAGCGGCAGGTGCGTCGTGGCGAGCGCGACGCGCAGGCCGCCGCCCACCAGCATCATGACCACCTGCCCGGCGCCCGAGCGCTCGGCGAGGTACTCGGTGTGGCCGGTGAACGCGATGCCGGCATCGTTGATGATGCTTTTCTGCACCGGCGCGGTCACCATCGCGTGGTATTCGCCGGCCACGCAGCCCTTTACCGCGCGCTCGAGGGTGGCGAGGACGTAGCGGCTGTTCGCCGGGTCGAGCCGGCCGGGCAGGCACGGCCGCTCGAGCGGCACGTGCTCGACCTCCGGAAAGCCGCGCAGCAGCGCGCGGTCGCCGATGGCCACCAGGCGCGCGGGCAGGGCCTCGGGCGCCAGCATCACGCAAAGCTCCGGACCGATCCCCGCCGGCTCGCCGGAGGTGATCGCGATGCGCGGGCGCTGCGCTATCGCTCCTCCAGCCGCAGCTCGACGTAGGCGCGGTCGCGCACCTGCCGCAGCCATTCCTGGAACGCCTCGTCGGACTTGCGCTCGCGCAGCGCCTGGCGCGCCTGCAGTCGCCGGCGCTCGGGGCTGATGTCGGCGGCGCGGCGCTCCAGCACCTGGATGAGGTGATAGCCGAACGGCGTCCTGACCGGCGGGCTGATCTCGCCCACCTTCAGCTCCTGCATGGCGCGCTCGAAGTCGGGCACCGTATCGCCCGGGTACACCCAGTCGAGCTCGCCGCCCCGGCCGGCGCTCGCGTCGTCGGAGTGCACGCGCGCCATCTGCGCGAAATCCGCGCTGCCGTTGACCACGCGCTCGCGGATGTCCTCGAGGCGCCGGCGCGCCTCGCTCTCGGAGACCACCTCGTTGGTGCGCACGAGGATGTGCCGCACGCGGGTCTGCGTGACCGGCGCGTCGCCGCCGCCGGCGTCGCGCCGCTCGAGCAGCTTGAGCACGTGGAAGCCGGCCGGGCTGCGCAGCAACTCGCTCACCTCGCCGCCTTTCATGCCGCGCAGCGCCTCGGCGAACAGCCCCGGCAGCCGGTCGCGCGTGCGCCAGCCCAGCGCGCCGCCGCTCAGCGCGTCCGCGGCGTCCGAATAGCTCGCGGCGATGCGGCCGAAATCCGCGCCGGCGCGCGCTTCGGCCTGGGCCTTCTCCGCGCGCGCGCGCGCCGCGGCGATCGCCTCCGGGCTCGCCTGCTCGGGGATGCGCACCAGCACGTGGGACAGGTTGTATTCGACCCGCGTCGGGTTGGTCTTCTGCTCCTCGAGGAACAGGTCGATCTCGCCGTCGCTGACCTGGATCTTGTCGCCGACCTCGCGCTCGCGCAGGCGGTTGAGCACGATCTGCTCGCGCAGGTCCTCGCGCCAGGCGTCGAACGGCACCCCGTCGCGCTCCAGCGTGCGGCGGAACTCGGCGAGGGTCATGTTGTTGTTCTGGGCGATGCGCTGCACCGCGCGGTCGAGCTGCAGCTCGTCGACGCGGATGCCGATGTCGCGCGCCATCTGCAGCTGCGCCTTGTCCAGGATCAGCCGCTCCAGCATCTGGCGCTCCAGCACCGCCCGGGCGGGCGCCGGCGTGTTCTGGCGCTGCAGCTGCCGCTCGGCGGCCGCCACGGCTTCGTTCAGCTGCGAATAGGTGATCACCTCCTTGTTCACCACCGCGACGATGCGGTCCACCAGCGCCGCGCCCTGGGCGAGCGACGCGGCAAGGAAAAGCAGCAGCAAAAGCGACAATCTGACCATAAACTTTCCTAGAAAACCTGCTCGAACGGCAGCTGCCGGCGCAGGCTGGGCGGCGCGAGCGCCGGATCTCCGGGATTGGTCACCGAATACCCCGGCACGCTGCGCGACAGCAAGCCGACCGCGTCCTCCGTGCCGACCTGGCCGACGCCGTTGAACTCGAGCTGGAAGAAGATTCCGGTGGAGCTCACCTGCGTCGCCGCCTGGACCCGCTGCACCACCGCGCGGAACACCCAGCAGCCGGCGTTGTACTCGATGCCCGCCAGCCCCTCGAGCAGCCGCTCGTCGAGGAACGAGTAATTGTAGCGTCCGACGGCATACCAGCCGGCGGCCACCGGCCATTGCGCCGAAAGGTCGATCTGGCGCAGGGTCTCGCGGGTGAAGCGGTAGCTTGCGTTCAGCACCTTGCCCGGCTCGGGGTTATAGCGCACCGCGGTCGAATAGCGCTCGCTGCGCTGCTGCAGCCGGTTGTACTGGGTGGTGACGTCGAAGGTCCAGTGCCGGAACAGCCGGCCGCCGATGGAGGCGAGCACGTCCGATTCGGCCGAAGTGCGCAGCGGCGTATCCGGCGTGAGGCCGACGCGCTCGTCCTCGAAATAGTAGCGCTGGCCGATGGTGGCGCGGAACGCCTCCTGGCCGTTCGGGTGGAGAAAGCGCGAGGTGAGCGCCAGGGTGGCCTGGTTGGCGTCGCCGAAGCGGTCGCCGCCGCCGAACCGGTTGGCGGTGAATAGCTGCGGGAAATTGAAGTCGGCGAGGGCCGTGTCGAACAGCGGAATGTCGTCCTGGTTGCGGTAGGGCGCGTAGACGTAGAACAGGCGCGGCTCGAAGGTCTGGGTGAACGCGTCGCCGAAAAGGCGCGCATCGCGCTCGAACACCAGCCCGGTGTCCGCGCTGAGCCACGGGATGTCGGCGTGCGGCGTGGCCTCCTGGCCGGGCGCGATGCGCGTGAGCCGGTAGGCGATGTGGCGCATGCCGATGGTGGGGGTCAGGAACCATCCCGGCGCGAGGATCGGCAGCGAGAGCGTGGGGTTGAGCGAGGTGCGCGCGCCTTCCACCAGCGTCTCGTGGGTGAAATCGACGTACTCGGCGGGCAGCGACGCATCGAACAGATTGGCGAGGTCGTTCAGGCTGGTGCTGAACGTAAGCTGCGGCACGCGGTGGTAGGGCGGCGTGATCGGGGAAAGCGGATCCTGCAGCGTCTGGAACTTCTGCACCCGCGCCTGCGCGCTATAGGGATAGCGGCCGAGCCTGCCCGTATAGGTGAGGTGGCCGTCCTGGTTCAGGTTGCCGATGGACACCTGGCGCACCTGGCTCGCGAGGTCGACGAAGTAGCGGTCGTCGGAGACGCGGTTGTAGTCCACGGCGGCCGTGAGCTCGGGCCGGAAGCGGTGCGCGTGCTGCCACGAGACGCCGTCGCGTGAGCCGCCGAACTCCTTGTCGTCCGGCAGGTACTCGAGCTGCAGCTCGCCCGAATAGCGCCGGTCCAGGTAGCGGAACTGGTTCTTCAGCTGGGTGCCGCGCTTGGCCATGTGCACCGGCGTTATGGTCATGTCGCGCTCCGGCGCCATGTTCCAGTAGTACGGCACGCCGATCTCGAAGCCGCGGTTGGTGGTCTGCGAGTAGTACGGCGTGAGGATGCCGCTGCGGCGCCGGTTCTCGAGCGGAAAGCTCGCGAACGGGAAGCCCAGGATCGGCACGTCGAAAAAGCGCAGCCGCGGTGCCTTGGCGTGGCCCTCGTCGTTGGCGAAATCGAGCTCCAGCTCGCTCGCCTGGAGCACCCAGTCGTCCTGCCCCGGCCGGCACGTGGTGTAGCGCGCGTCGGTCATGCGGTAATGGCCTTTGCCGAGGAACTCGAGCGACTCGGCCTCGCCGCGCGCGGTCTGGTCGCTCTGCAGGATGAAGGTCGGACTTTCGAGCACGCCGGTATCGTCCAGCGTGTTGTACTGCATGCGCGGGCCGAAAAAACGGTCCACGCCGCGCTGCATGCGAACCCCGCCCTCGCCCTGCGCGCGGCCGAACTCCCGGTTGTAGCGCAGCACGTCGCCGAACAGGCTGAACTCCTCCTGCCGGATCTCGGCATTGCCGCGCGCCGTCACTTCGAGGTCGCCGACGCCCTCGATGCGCTCCGCGTCGATGGTGGTGGGCGTGTCGGCCGGCGCGCCGGTCTGCGCTAGCGCTGGCGCTGCCAGGAAGAATGCCAGCAGCGCGAAGCGGTACGGCATGGAGCCCGGGGAACGCTTTTCGTGGTGTTAGAATTTTCAATGATACACGCCGATTTTCGCCTCGAAGCGCTCGAGCGATGGCTGTCGGCACAACTCGGGGCGCCGCTTTCCGGCGAGCGCTTCTCCCTCGCGCCGGCTTCCGCCGACGCCAGCTTCCGCCGCTACTTCCGCGCCACGCTGGCCGACGGGCGCAGCTACGTCCTCATGGATGCGCCGCCCGAGAAGGAGGACTGCCGGCCCTTCGTCCATGTCGCCGGCCTGCTGGAGCGGGCCGGGGTGCACGCGCCGCGCATCCACGCGCAGGACCTGGCGCAGGGCTTTCTCCTGCTGTCCGACCTGGGGACGCGCACTTACCTGGATGTCATCGACGAAGCGAATGCCTCCGATCTCTTCGCGGATGCCACCGGCGCCTTGATCCGCTGGCAGCTCGCGACGCGCGCGGGCGAGCTGCCGCCCTACGACGAAGCGCTGCTGCGGCGCGAAATGCAGCTTTTCCACGACTGGTATGTCTCGCGCCACCTCGGCGTGGCGCTGACGCCGGACCAGTCGGCGATGCTCGAGCAGGTATTCCGCCTTCTGGTGGACAGCGCGCTTGCCCAGCCCAGGGTCTATGTGCACCGCGACTACATGCCGCGCAACCTGATGCTGTCGCAGCCCAATCCGGGCGTGCTCGATTTCCAGGATGCGGTGCTCGGGCCGATCACCTACGATGCGGTCTCGCTGGTGCGCGACGCCTTCATCAGCTGGGAAGAAGAGCGCGTGCTGGACTGGGCAGCGCGCTACTGGGAGAAGGCGCGCCAGGCCGGGCTGCCGGTCGACGCGGATTTCGGCGAGTTCTGGCGCGCGTTCGAATGGATGGGCTTGCAGCGCCACCTCAAGGTGCTGGGCATTTTCGCGCGCATCCACTACCGCGACGGCAAGCCCAAGTACCTGCAGGACACGCCGCGCTTCATCCGCTACGCGCGGGAAGTCGTGCAGCGCTATCCTGCCCTGTCGCCGCTCGCGCGGCTGCTCGACGCGTTGAAATGCGAGCCATGATCCTCGCCGCGGGGCGCGGCGAGCGCCTGCGGCCGCTGACCGACTCGATCCCCAAGGCGCTGGTCTGCGCCGGCGGCAAGCCGCTCGTTGCCTGGCACCTGGAGCGCCTCGCCGCGGCCGGCTGCGCCGAGGCGGTGATCAACGTCTCCCACCTCGCCGACCAGATCGTGCTGCGCATCGGCGACGGCACGCGCTTTGGCCTGCGCGTAGCCTACTCGCGCGAGGCCGAGCCGCTCGAGACCGCCGGCGGCCTGGCGCAGGCGCGCTCGCTCCTGGGAGAGGCGCCGTTTCTGCTGGTGAACGCGGACGTGTACTGCGAGGTGGACTTCCGCCGCCTGCTCGCCCTCGACCTGGGCGGGCGCCTGGCGCACCTGCTGCTGGTGCCCAATCCGGCACACCGCGCCGGCGGCGACTTCACGCTCGAGCAGGGCAGGGTCGGCAACGGCAGCGGCGCGCGCTACACTTACGCGGGCATTGCCGTGATGTCCCCCGCGCTGGTCGCCGGCGTGAAGCCCGGCGAGAAAGCGCCGCTCGCGCCGCTGCTGCGCACGGCCGCGCAGCGCGGACTGATCGGCGGCGAGCTGCACCACGGCGCCTGGCAGGACGTCGGCACGCGCGAGCGGCTGGCCGAGCTGGAAGCGTACCTGGCAACGAGATGAAACCGAACGAAGGCCTATCCCACTTCAGCGCACGCCGTACGCGCCTCGCGCAGGCGCTGGGCGCCGGGGTCGCCGTGATCCCGACGGCGCCCGAGCGGCCGCGCAACCGCGATACGCATTTTCCTTACCGCTTCGACAGCCACTTCTATTACCTCACCGGATTCGCCGAGCCCGAGGCGGTGCTGGTGCTGGTCGCCGGCGCATCGCCCAGGAGCCTCCTCTTTTGCCGCGAGAAGAACGAAGAGCGCGAAATCTGGGACGGCTTTCGCTACGGCCCGCAGGCCGCGCAGGAGCGCTTCGCCTTCGACGAGGCGCACCCCATCGCGGCGCTGGACGCGAAGCTCGCCGCGCTTCTGGAGGACCAGCCGGCTCTGTTCTATCCCGTCGGCGCCGACCCGCAGTGGGATGCGCGCGCCATCGGCTGGCTGAACGCGGTGCGCGCCAAGGCGCGCGCCGGCGTGGCCGCGCCCGAGCGCATGCAGGACGTGCGTGCGTTCATCGACGACATGCGCCTGGTGAAGGACGCGCACGAGCTCGCCCTGATGCGGCGCGCCGGACGCATCGCGGCGGGCGCGCACCGGCGCGCGATGCAGGCGACGCGCCCCGGGCGCAACGAGTACGAGGTGGAGGCCGAGCTGCTGTACGAGTTCCGGCGCAACGGCGCGCAGGCCCCGGCCTACACGCCCATCGTGGCCGGCGGGGCGAATGCCTGCGTGCTGCACTACGTGTCCAACGATGCGCCGCTGCGCGAGGGCGACCTGCTGCTGATCGACGCGGGATGCGAGCTCGACGGCTACGCCTCCGACATCACCCGCACCTTCCCGGTCAACGGACGCTTCACCGGCGCGCAGCGCGCGGTGTACGACATCGTGCTCGCCGCGCAGGCGGCCGCCATCGACAAGGTGCACCCGGGCAACGCCTGGAACGAGCCGCACGACGCTGCCGTGCGCGTCCTCGCGCAAGGCATGCTGGACCTGAAGCTGCTCGGCGGGACGCTGGACGAGGTAATGGAGAAAGAAGCCTACAAGCGCTTCTACATGCACCGTACGGGGCACTGGCTGGGCCTCGACGTGCACGACGCAGGCGAATACAAGCGCTCGGGCAAGTGGCGAGCGCTGCAGCCGGGCATGACGCTCACGGTGGAGCCCGGGCTGTACATCCGCGCCGCGGACGACGTGCCGCAAGCGCTGCGCCACATCGGCATCCGCATCGAGGACGACGTCGCGGTGACCGAGGCGGGCTGCGAGGTGATCACCGCCGAAGCGCCGAAAAGCGCCGACGACATCCAGGCGCTGATGCGGGATGCCCGCGCCCGCGATTGACGTTCTCATCCGCGGCGCCGGCCCGGTCGGCTGCGCGCTTGCGGCGGCGTTGAAGGACTCCGGACTGAAGGTGGGCTTGCTCGCTTCTGCCGCGACCGGGTCCGCTTTCCGGCCCATCGCGCTCTCCTACGCGAGCCGGCTGATCCTCGAGCGTCTGGGCGCATGGACGCGCCTGGCGGCCACGCCGATCGAGGCGATTCACGTGTCGCAGCAACAGGGCTTCGGACGCATGCGCATGGACGCGGCGGACGCGGGCGTCCCCGCGCTCGGCTACGTCGTTGAATACGCCGGCCTGCTCAGCGCGCTCAGCGCGCAGGCGCAGCCGTTCCTGGTCGAGCATGAAATGCCGGCGCGCTGCGTGGTGCACGCCGAGGGCGCGGCCCCCGAAGCGCAGGAAAAGCGCTACGCGCAGGATGCGCTCGTCGCGCTGGTGCGCACGCAGCCCGCGGCGACGGTCATCGCCTTCGAGCGCTTCACCGCCGAGGGCCCGCTCGCGTTGCTGCCGCGCGAGGGTCGCTACGCCGTGGTGTGGAGCTGCCGGCCGCAGCGCGCGGTTTCGCTGCTCGAGTGCCCGCCGCAGGCGTTCCTGGAGGCCCTGGCGGGCGCCGCCGGCAGCCGGCCCGGCATGCCGGTGGAAGTTGAAAGCCGCACGGTCCAGCCGCTGGTGCTGCGCGTGCGGCCCACGCGCGTGGAAGCCCGCGCGGTGTACATAGGAAACGCCGCGCAAACGCTGCACCCGGTCGCCGGCCAGGGCTTCAACCTCGGCCTGCGCGACGCCTGGGATCTCGCGCAGGCGTTTCGCGATGCGGAAGACCCCGGCGACGCTCGCCTGCTTGCGCGCTATGCCCAGGCCCGGCGGCTCGACTCGCAAGCCACCATCCGCATCACCGATGCGCTTGCCGGCGCGTTCGTGGGATCGAGCCGCGGATTGCGCGCCGCGCGCGGCGCTTTGCTGACCGTGCTCGATGTTTTGCCTGGGCCGCGGCGGTTTTTTGCGCGCCGCATGATGTTCGGACCGTCGGCGATGCCGTAAAAAAGCAACAAACGCTTCCGCGCGCATTCTTTTTCGCGGCGAAAGCGGATAAAATCCGCTTCCCTTTTTTCGTTTCAAACAAACGCCACGGTCCATGAGAATCGGCGCGCACGATTTGCGCAGCGGATTGTTCGTCGCCCCGATGGCGGGCATAACCGACCGCCCTTTCCGGCGCCTTGCACGCCGCTACGGCGCCGCCTTGGCGGTGTCTGAAATGGTTTCGTCCCGCCCGGAGCTACGCGAATCCCGCAAAACGCGCCTGCGGCAGGACCATGCCGGCGAGCCCGGCCCCATCTCGGTGCAGATCGCGGGTAGCGATCCGGCGATGCTCGCCGACGCCGCGCGCCACAACGTGGCGCTGGGCGCGCACATCATCGACATCAACATGGGCTGCCCGGCGAAGAAGGTCTGCAACGTGCTCGCCGGCTCGGCGCTGCTCGAGGACGAGGCGCTGGTGGCGCGTATCCTGGAAGCGGTGGTGTCGGCGGTGGAGGTGCCGGTGACCCTCAAGGTGCGCACCGGCCCGCATCCGCAAAGGCGCAATGCGCTGCGCATCGCACGCCTGGCGGAGGCCGCCGGCGTTCAGATGCTCGCCATCCACGGCCGCACGCGCGCCTGCGCTTTCGGCGGGCGCGCGGAGTACGACACCATTGCGCAGGTGAAGGCGCAGGTGCGCATACCGGTCATTGCCAACGGCGACGTCGCCACCCCCGAGGAAGCGAAACAGGTGCTCGAGGCCACCGGCGCCGACGGCATCATGGTGGGACGCGCGGCGCAGGGCAAGCCGTGGCTGTTCCGGCAGATCGCGCATTACCTCGCCACCGGGGAGAAGCTGCCGGATGCGGACCTCTGCGAGAGGCATGGCCTGCTGCTCGAGCACCTGGAGGGCCTGTACGAGCTGTATGGCGAAGAGCAGGGAATGCGCGTGGCGCGCAAGCACATCGGCTGGACGGTGCGCGACCTGCCCGGCGGCGAGGCATTCTGCGCGCAAGTGGTGCGCCTCGACAGCGCGCGCGGCCAGCACGGCGCGGTGAACGACTATTTCGCTAGACTCGCCGCATGAGCCGACCGAACGAGCTCGCCGACTGCGTCAAGCGCTCCCTCGAGCGCTATTTCAAGGACATGGACGGCGAAAAGCCCACCTCGATCTACGAGATGGTGCTGAAGAACGTCGAGAAGCCCATGATCGAGATGGTGCTGGGCCAGGCCAAGGGCAACCAGACGCTGGCGGCCGAAATGCTCGGCATCAACCGCAACACCCTGCGCACCAAGATGCAGCAGCTGCGGATCAAAGGGTGAAGGCGCGGGAGTGAAGGTAAGCAGGGCGCTGCTCAGCGTCTCCGACAAGTCGGGCATCGTCGAGCTGGCACGGGCGCTGAGCGAGGCGGGGATCGAGCTGCTCTCGACCGGCGGCACCGCCAAGCTGCTCGAGAAGGAATCCGTCAGGGTAACCGAAGTCTCGGCCTACACCGGCTTTCCGGAGATGCTCGACGGCCGGGTGAAGACCCTGCACCCGAAGATCCATGGCGGGCTGCTCGCCCGGCGCGACAACCCGGCGCACCAGGCGGCCCTGCAAGGCGCCGGCATCGGCGCGATCGACCTGCTGGTGGTCAACCTCTACCCGTTCGCGGCCACGGTGGCCGACCCCGACGCGCGCTTCGACGACGCGATCGAGAACATCGACATCGGCGGCCCGGCCATGCTGCGCTCGGCGGCGAAGAACCATGCGCACGTGGCGGTGCTGGTCGACCCGGCGGACTACGCGCGCGTGCTGGCCGAGATCCGCGCGAGCGGCGGCGTCTCCGACGAGACGCGCTTCGGCCTCGCGGCCAAGGTGTTCGCGCACACCGCCGCGTACGACGGCGCCATCGCCAACTATCTGTACTCGCTCGACGCGGGCCGCGAGCGCCTGGAGTATCCGGACGTGCTCACGCTGCAGTTCGCCAAGGTCGACGACCTGCGCTACGGCGAAAACCCGCACCAGACGGCGGCTTTCTATCGCGATGCGCAGCCGGTCGCCGGCGGCATCTCCGCCTATCGGCAGCTGCAGGGCAAGGAGCTTTCGTACAACAACATCGCCGACGCGGACGCAGCCTGGGAATGCGTAAAAAGCTTCGCCGAGCCGGCCTGCGTCATCGTGAAGCACGCCAATCCCTGCGGCGCGGCGATCGGCGCCTCGCTTGCGCAGGCCTACGACAAGGCCTTCAAAACCGACCCGGTATCCGCCTTCGGCGGCATCCTCGCCTTCAACCGCGCGCTGGACGCGGCCACCGCCGAGGCCCTGGGCAAGCAGTTCGCCGAGGTGGTGATCGCGCCGCGCGTCGAGGCCGATGCACAGCAGGTCCTCGAGAAAAAGGCCAACGTGCGGGTGCTCGAGGTGCCGCTCGCGCACGAGGCGCAGGCGCATGATTTCAAGCGCGTGGGCGGCGGCCTCCTCCTGCAGACGAGCGATTCCAAGGTCTTGCAGAAGAACGAGTTCAAGCCGGTCACCAAGAAACCCCCGACCGAATCCCAGTGGGCCGATCTCATGTTCGCCTGGTGCGTGGCGAAGTACGTGAAGTCCAACGCCATCGTGTTCTGCGGCGGCGGCATGACGCTGGGCATCGGCGCGGGGCAGATGAGCCGCGTCGACAGCGCGCGCATCGCGGCGCTCAAGGCCGCGGCCGCCGGGCTGCCGCTCGCCGGGTCGGTCGTGGCTTCCGACGCGTTTTTCCCGTTTCGCGACGGACTGGAGGTGCTCGCCGAGGCCGGCGCCACGGCGGTGATCCAGCCCGGCGGCAGCGTGCGCGACGACGAGGTGATCGCCGCCGCCGACGAGCGCGGCATCGCCATGGTGTTCACCGGCGTACGCCACTTTAGGCATTAATGCACAACTTCAGCCACTGATGAAACTCCTCGTCATCGGCTCCGGCGGACGTGAGCACGCGCTTGCGTGGCGGCTGTCCCAGAATCCCCGGGTGCAGGTGGTCTACGTGGCGCCCGGCAACGGGGGAACGGCGAGCGAGCCCAACCTCGAGAACGTTGCCCTCACCGAAGTCGCGGAGCTGGTCGCCTTTGCGAAGAAGGAAAACATCCACGTCACCGTGGTCGGTCCGGAGGCCGCGCTCGCCGCCGGCGTAGTGGACGCTTTTCGCGACGCGGGGCTGAAGATTTTCGGCCCGACGCGCGCCGCCGCGCAGCTCGAAGCCTCCAAGGACTTCGCCAAGTCCTTCATGGTGAAGCACGGCATCCCGACGGCGCTGCATCGCACCTTCATCAGCGCCGACCTGGCGAAGGGCTTCGTCACGCAGCGCGGCGCGCCGATCGTGATCAAGGCCGACGGCCTCGCCGCCGGCAAGGGCGTGGTGGTGGCCGCGAGCGTGGCCGAAGCGCACGCGGCCATCGACCGCATGATGAGCGACAAGGCGCTGGGCGAGGCCGGCAGCCGCGTGGTGGTAGAGGAGTTCCTCGCCGGCGAGGAAGCAAGCTTCATCGTGATGAGCGACGGGGTCAACGTGCTGCCCCTCGCCACCAGCCAGGACCACAAGCGCCTGCGCGACGGCGACGAGGGGCCGAATACCGGCGGCATGGGCGCTTATTCGCCCGCGCCGGTGGTCACGCCCAAAGTCCACGCGCGCGTGATGCGCGAGATCATCCTGCCGGCGATCCAGGGCATGGCGCAGGACGGCCTGCCGTATGTCGGCTTCCTGTACGCCGGCCTGATGATCGACAAGGCGGGCAACCCTAAAACGCTGGAGTTCAACTGCCGCCTGGGCGACCCGGAAACGCAGCCCATCCTGCTGCGGCTGAAATCCGACCTGCTCGAGCTGGTCGAGCGCGCCATCGCCGGCAACCTGAAGGACGTCGAGGTGGAATGGGACCGGCGCACCGCGCTCGGCGTGGTGCTCGCCTCGCACGGCTACCCGGACGAGCCGCGCAGGGGCGACGCCATCGGCGCGCTGCCCAAGGCAAGCGACGATTGCCGCATCTTCCACGCCGGCACACGCCTCGAAGGCAAAAGCCTCCTCACCAGCGGCGGTCGCGTGCTGTGCGTCACCGCCATGGGCGACAGCGTGCGCATGGCGCGCACCCGCGCCTACGAGGTCGTGGAAAAGGTGCGCTTCGAGGGCATGCAGTACCGCAAGGATATCGGCCACCGCGCGCTGAAGAAGTGATGGTCTTCGACTACTTCAGCGGCCTGCAGGACACGATCGTAGCCGCGCTCGAGAAGCTCGACGGCAAGCGCTTCAGCAGGGATGCCTGGGAACGCCCCGAAGGCGGCGGCGGTATCACGCGCGTCATCGAGGAAGGCAAGCTCTTCGAGCGCGGCGGCGTCAACCTATCGCGCGTGCAAGGCAGCCACCTTCCCCCCTCGGCCACCGCGGCGCGGCCGCAGCTCGCCGGCCGCTCCTACGAGGCCATGGGCGTGTCGCTGGTGCTGCACCCGCGCAACCCCTACTGCCCCGCCGTGCACCTCAACGTGCGCCACTTCTCGGCCGACGACACGTGGTGGTTCGGCGGCGGCATGGACCTCACGCCGTACTATGGCTTCGAGGACGACGCGCGCCACTTCCACCGCGCCTGCAAGCAGGCGCTCGACCCGTTCGGCGCCGACTACCATCCGCGCTTCAAGCGCTGGTGCGACGAGTACTTCCACCTCAAGCACCGCAACGAGCCGCGCGGCATCGGCGGCATCTTTTTCGACGACCTCGCCGACCGCGACCTCGACTTCTCCTTCGGCCTCGCGCGCGCCGTCGGCGACGCCTTCCTCGGCGCCTACGTCCCCATCCTCGAGCGCCGCCACGCCATGGCCTTCAGCGAGCGCGAGCGCGCCTTCCAGCTCTACCGCCGCGGCCGCTACGTCGAATTCAACCTGGTCTACGACCGCGGCACCCTCTTCGGCCTGCAGTCCGGCGGGCGCACCGAGTCCATCCTCATGTCCCTCCCCCCGCACGCCACCTGGCGCTACGACTGGCACCCCGCTCCCGGCTCCCCGGAGGAAAAGCTTTACACCGACTTCCTCCAGCCCCGCGACTGGGTGTAGCAAACCAGATGCGATGAGAAAACCGGAACGGGTAAGGTTTGCGATTGAAGGTGCCGAAGTGGCGGTCCAACTCGCGGGCGAACGGGATAAGCCGGCGCTTCTATTCATCCACGGTTTTCCAAGCTCCTCGGAGTCGTTCCGGAACGTAATCGGCACGCTCGCGCAGGATTGCTTCGTGATCGCCCCGGACCTCCCGGGGTTCGGCGGCTCGGAGCCGGTCGAGCGACCCTCATTCGCGCGTTTCGCGGACATGATCGACGGACTGCTCGCGCGGCTCGGAGCCGCTTCCTTCCACGTCTACCTCCACGACTATGGAGCGGCGGTCGGCCTTTATCTCGCCACGCGCGCGCCGCGCAGGATACGCAGCCTCATCATCCAGAATGCCAATGCCCACGAGAGCGGGATGGGGCCGCCATGGTCGGCGACTAGGGCCTATTGGGACGATCCTACGCCGGAGCGCGAAGCCGAGGCGACCGCGCACCTGACCTTCGAGGGCACGCGCGACCAATATGTGGGCGGCGTGCCCCGGGACATCGCCGAGCGCATCGATCCTCGGCGGTGGGAGGAGGAGGACTGGCGGATCATGTCGCTCCCCGGCCGGCTTGAGACGCAGCGTGCGCTGGTGCGCGACTATCGCAGCCATGTCGGGCGGTTCGGGGAGATCGCCGATTATCTCTATCGCTGGCAGCCCCCGGCGCTGATGCTGTGGGGGCGGCACGATAGGTTCTTCGATCTCGAGGAGACCCTCTCCTGGATGAAAGCGATGCCGCGCATGGAGGCGCACATTCTCGACGGCCCGCATTTCCTGCTGGAGACCCATCCGGCCGAATGCGCCGCGCTGATGAGCGCCTTCGTCAGGCGGGTGGAGGGGCTGGACTAGTACGGAGAAGCGTTTGCCGTCCCACTTCTGCCCACTAGATCGCCGTCCCACCGGAACCGACGAAGAACGCATTTACAGCGGCGCGCGTTCAGCGTGAGAATGAATCGAGGAGTCGTCACTCGACGACCCGACCGTGAGGAGGGGACAACGTGTGCAAGCTTTGCGACGAAGGCAAGCCGCAGGACCATTCCGATTCAGCTTCGAGCTCCAGGCGTGATTTCCTGAAGGCATCGACGGCCACCGCGGCCGCGGCGGCCGGGGGAAGCCTGTTCGCAACGCCGGTTGCCGCGCACGACGGCGAGGGGCCGCCGCAGGAGAGCGGCCGCAAAGGGCGGCGCTACCTCATCCGCGGCGGGCACGTCATGTCGATGGACCCGGCGGTGGGCGATTTTGCCCGCGCCGACGTGCTGGTGGAGGGCAAGAAGATCCTCGCCGTCGGGCCGAACCTGCAGGCGCGCGGCGCGGCCGTCATCGATGCCCGCGGCCGCATCGTCATGCCGGGCTTCATCGATACGCACCACCACCAGTCGAGACCGCGCTGCGCAGCTTTCTCGCCGACGGACTGCTGTTCAACGACGGCCAGCCCCACGGCACGATCAATTACTTCGAGTACATCCTGGGCCGCTTCGCGCCGGTCTACCGGCCCGAGGACGTCTACATCAACGAGGTGTTCGGCGGGCTGAGCCAGCTCGATGCCGGCGTTACCACCACGCACGACATCTCGCAGATTCACCATTCGCCCGAGCATTCCGACGCCGCGGTCCAGGGCCTGCGTGCGATCGATCGCCGCGCCGCCTTCGGCTATTTCGAGAGCGCCGGCAACGTCCCCGGCAACCAGTATCCGCAGGACGCGCGGCGCCTCAAGAAGCGCTGGTTCTCCTCCAGCGACCAGCTGGTCACCATGATCATGGGCGGCGAAATCTACCTGGGCGAGGAAACCCGACAGGCGAGCTGGGCGATCGGCCGTGAGCTGGGCCTGCAGGTCGCCGCGCACATCGTCGGCAGCTTCGGCATGCAGCCGGGCTTCGACGCGCTGGCGACGGCCGGCGAGATCCGCTCGGACAACCTGTTCATCCACATGACCGGGATGTCGGATATCGGGTGGAACGCCGTCAAGAGCGCCGGCGCGCGCGTCTCGCTCGCTGTGCCGATCGAGATGAACATGCGCCACGGCACGCCGCCCATCCTCAAGACGCGGCTTCCCGGACCTGCCGCTGCTCACCACGCGCGACGTGCTGCGCTTTGCCACGATGCAGGGCGCGATCGACCTGCGCCTGGACAACAAGGTCGGCTCGCTCACCCCCGGCAAGGAGGCCGATATCATCATCCTCGACGCCGAGGCGATCAACGTGGCGCCGCTCAACGTCGTACCGGGCGCGGTGGTGTCGCTGATGGAGCGCAGCAACGTCGAGACGGTGATCGTGGCCGGCCAGGTGCGCAAGTGGAAAGGCCGGCTGCTCGACGTCAACCTGGGCAAGCTGCGCCGCGAGCTGGAGAATTCCCGCGACTACCTGTTCCACGCGGCCGGCATACCGCAGGACCTGTTCCGGCCGAACTGAAGAACCCAACCTGGCGGCGCGGTCGGTCAAGCCGCGACGCCATTTTGATGGTCGCCGTGACATACGCCACCGCCGGGAGCCGCTCATGATGGAGCGTCGCAATCCAACCAGAGGAGCGCTCCATGGGGGCGATGAACGAATTCAAGGTCCTCGATCCGACCGGCCATACCAGCACCCGCTGGGACGCCGACAGCCCGCAGCAGGTGGAGACGGCTCGCCGGGTGTTCGAGGATTTCATGAAGCGCGGCTATCGAGCGTTCAAGATGGATACGGGCGCAGGCGAAGGCGTGGCCAAGAGCGCGTTTGACCCGCAAGACAAGGAGACGCTGCTGGTTCCGCCGATCCGCGCAGGCTGAGCGCTCGGCCGGATAGCACCGTGCTTCGCTACGTCCGCGGGCGGCTGGAGCGGCTGCTCGGAACGGGCCGCTTTGCGCAGATGGGCCTGGTGGAGGATCGCCGGGCGCGCCAGCGTTCGCTCGACCTCCTCGCGCGATGCCTCACGCCCGCGCAGCGCGCGGACTTCGATCGCTTCAACACGTTCAAGGTCCGCGCCCCGAGCGGCCGGGAGTACCGCATTACCTACGCCCCGACCGCGAACGTGGAAGTCCTGACCGAGCGCGGGCTGGTGGAGCGGCGCCTGTGCGCCGGACCGGCCGGCGTGCCCATACCCGCCATCCTCCTCGCGCAGAAGCTCATGCTCGAGACCCAGGAGTCCGAATTCCTGGACATCGCCGCGCGCGGCTCGCGTACGACGGAAACGCCGCACTTTCCGCAATTTGGTTGAGGCGCGCTACTCGATCTTTGCACCGAGGTTTTCCACCAGCTTTTCGAGCTTCGGCCCTTCCTCGGCGACTTCGGCGGAGAAGGCCGCCGGCGACGCGGAGCCGGTGGCGTCCATGCCCTGCGACTCGATCTTGGCGCGCAGCTCGGTCTTGGAGAGCGAGGCGGCGATCGCCTTGTGCAGCCGGGCGATGACCGGCGCGGGCGTGCCGGCGGGCGCGAAGATGCCGAACCAGAAGGTGGACTCGAAAGCCGGAAGCCCCGCTTCCTCGGAGCCCGGGATGCCGGGAATCGCCGGCGAGCCTTTGCGCATGGCGACCCCCAGCGGCTTCAGGCGGCCGGCCTTGATGAAACCCATCACCGAGGGCGAGGTGGCGAAGAGGATCTGCGTGTCGCCCGCGAGTACCGACTGGGTGGCCGGGCCGCCGCCCTTGTACTGCACGGTGGTGAACTTGACGCCGGCCGCGGCCTCGAAGGCGGCGAGGGCGAGATGCGGCGCCGAGCCATGGCCGCCGGAAGCGGCGTTGAGCCGGCCGGGGTTGGCTTTCGCCTGCGCGATGAGCTCGCGCAGCGAGCCCGCCGTGACGCTCGGGTGCATGACCAGCACCGTGGTGCCGGTGGCCACGCGCGACACCGGGACGAACGATTTCTCGGGGTCGTAGGCGAGCTTTCCCTTGAGCAGCGCCTTCGGTATCGCCTGGTGCCAGTTGAGCAGCACCGTCTGGCCGTCGGGCCGCGCCTTGGCCACCGCGTCCGAGGCGATGGTGGTGCCCGCGCCCGGCTTGTTCTCGACCAGCACCGCTACGCCCAGGTCCTTTGCCATTTCCTCGGCCACCACGCGCGCGGTGAAGTCGGCCGAGCCGCCCGGCGGATAGCCGATCATCATGCGCACCGGGCCATTGGGGAAGGATTGGGCCGACGCGATCGAGCTGGCCGCCAGCATGCACATCGCAAATACGGTTTTCATGTCCGTTTTCCTCATTTTTTCCACAGCCGCTTCGATGCCAGCGCGGCGCCCTCGGCGAGGGCTCGCAGCTTCTTGAACGCGATGCCGCCGTCCACCTTGCCGTAGCCCGCGAAAGTGCCGAAGCCGCAGTCGCTGCCGGCAAGCACGCGCTCGCGCCCGACGATGGCCGCGTAGCGCTCGATGCGCTGCGCCACCAGCTCGGGATGCTCTACGTAGTTCGAGCACGAATCGAGCACGCCGGGAATCAGGATGAGGTCCTCGGGCAGGCGCGCCTCGCGCCACACGATCCACTCGTGCTCGTGGCGCGGGTTGGCCGCTTCGAAGGAAACCGCGCGCGCCTTGAGCTTGAGCACGATGGGCAGGATACGCTTGAGCTCGATGTCGTGGTCGTGCGGGCCCTCGTAATTGCCCCAGCAGATGTGCACGCGCACCCGGTCGGCCGGTACTCCGGCGAGCGCGTGGTTGAGCGCTTCGACGTGCAAAGCCGCGCGCGCGAGGAACGCCTCGTCGCCCAGGTCCTGGAATCCGGTATGGCGCGCCATCGCGAGGTCCGGGCAATCCACCTGCAGTACGAAGCCGGCAGCGGCGATCGCTTCGTATTCGACCTTGAGCGCTTCAGCGAGCGCCTCGATATAGGCTTGGTGGGTGGTGTAGAACGCATTGGGCATGAATGCCGCCACCACGCCCGGGGATGCCGCGTTCATGAACCCCTCGGTGCGCGGCACGGCCTGCAGCGCGGCGCCGAAGTGCGCCAGGTCCTGGTCCAGCGGCGCGCGGTCCCTGAGCGCGACCGGGGCGGTGCACTTCATGCGCCGCTCGTGCCGCGGGCCGAGGAAGGCTTTCATGCGCTCGCGAAACTCCGGGTGCTCGCGCAGGTCGAGGTGCGTCTTGGGCACGTGCTCGCCGCCGAAGCCCGCGTAGCGATCCTTGATGTAGGTGGCGTAGCTGATCTTGCTCGTCTCGCCGTCGCTCACCACGTCGATGCCGGCCTCGGCCTGGCGCCGCACGATGTCGTGCACGCCCTCGCGCATGGCACGCTCGAACTGCGCGCCGTCGATTTCCTCGCCTCTTTCCTTTTTCAGCAGCCAGTCGACCACCGCGCTCGGCCGCGGCAGGCTGCCGACGTGCGTCGTGAGAATGCGCTCGCGGCTCGCCTTCAAGCGAGCTCGGCGGCGCGGCGGTAATGCTGCTGGGCGTCCTCGGGCTTGCCCAGGCGCTCGGCGAGCCGCGCGAGCTCCAGGTGCGCGGAGCGGCTTTCCTCGAACGACAGGCTCGCCTCCAGGAAGCTGCGCGCCTTGCCCCAGAGCTCGGCCTGGCCGCACAGCCTTCCGAGCGTGGCCAGCAGCTGCGCGTCGCGGTTGCGCTCCACCAGCCAGCGCTCGGCACGCTCGATGCGGATGCGCGCTTCCGCCGCGCGGCCGGCTTCGTCCAGACTTTCGGGCAGCTCGGCGTACAGGGCGACGAGCTGCGGCGTCCATTCCGCCGACAGCGCCCGGTCGAGGATGTCGCGCGCCAGGGGCGCGGCACCGAGCGCAGTGGCATGGCGCGCCGCGGCCGCGGCCACGCGCGGATGCAGCTGGTCGCGCGTATCGACCTCGCGCCAGCGGCGCGCAAAGACGTCGGCGTCGGTCGCCGAGCGCCCCAAAAGCTCGACGGTGGCCTGCACCTTGTATTCCTCGGCGAGCGCGGGCGCGATCGCGTCCTTCTTGCCCAGCTGGTTCGCCAGGCGCAGCACCTGGTCCCAGTCGCCCGCGCCGCGCTCCGCCCGCAGCAGCATGCGGGCGGTGGCCACCTGCTTGGGCCCCGCGTCCTGCAGGTTGCGCAGCGCGTCGCGCGCTGCCGCGAAATCCCGGTCCTCGAGGGCGAGCTCGGCCCGGCTCACCAGCACCGCCGCCTGGGTGTCGCGTCCGGCGGCCTGCGCGCGCTCCAGCCACTGGTCGCGCCCGGAGAAGTCGCGCAGCTGGTGGGCGGCGCGGGCGGCGAGCAGCGCCGCGAGCCCGCGGCTGGGGCCGGTGTCGAAGGCGATCGACGCCTCCTTCTCGGCGCGCGCGTACCGCCCCTCGTAGTAAGCCTGCAAAGCCGCCACGAGCGCGGCGTGTGCGCGCTCGCGGCGGCGGCGCGCCCGGTAGGCACGCACATACCGCGGCAGCGACAGCGTGTGGGAAAGCAGGCGGAAAATGACGTAGAAGAGAAGAAGGCTCAGCGCCAGGGCGACGCCGAAGAAAAGCATCGTCACTTCGACGCGGTAGGGCGGAACGATGAACAGGACGTAGCCGTTATCGATGCTCCCGAGCATCACCAGCGCCACGGCCGCCGCGAAGACGGCGAGCAGCCAGAACAGGGACTTCATTGCGGGGTTCGCTCGCGGCGCGACTTGAACGCGCGCACCGCGTCGAGGCTCTCCGAGATCGTCGGCATCTCGAAGCTCAGCGTGGCGGACGCCAGCTGCTGCAGTTGCGCAAGCGCGTCGGTGGTCTGCTTGGAGGTCGGGTCGAAATAGCGCCGGATCCAGTCCTGGGCCGCGCGCAGTTCCTCGCGGTAGCCGGCCTCGTCCCGGGCGAGCAGCGTGAGCCGCGCGTTGAGCAGGCGCAGGCGCAGGTTCTCGCGCAGGAAATACGCCTGCGAGGGCGGCAGCAGCGGCGGCTCGGGATTGTCCACCTTGCGCACCACGACGAGCTGGCGCAGCTCGCTCCACACCTCCTCGCCCAGGCGCGCCCAGAAGCCGCGCTCGCCAGCCGGGGCGGGCTCCTTCGCCGTGCCGATGCGCTCACCGCGCCCGTCGAAGGCAAGCGGCAGGCTGTCCACCTGCGCCACCAGGGCATCCAGCCGCGCGCTCATCGCCGGCAGGTCGATCGTCGGCAGCGCCTTCAGCCGCTCGATGTCACGGGCGAGGGCCCGTTGAAGCGGCTGGAACTGGGGCCGCTCGGCCCGCGCCAGCCGCGTCTCGGCCAGCTGCAGCGCCAGCAGGGCGGCGCGCACGTTGCCGGCAAGCTGCAGCTGCTGCGAGGCGATGGCGATGACCTGCTCGACCTCGGCCAGCTGCCATTCGTCCCGGTTGCGCGACAGCTCCTGATAGAGCTGCTCCAGCGCCACCTGCTGGCTCTGCGACTCGGCGACCCGGGCCTCGAGCTGCCCGAGCTTGCCCAGCGCCTCGCGCGCCGCTTCCTGCGACTGGCGCGCCACCAGGCGCGCGTCGCGGGCGTCGTTCTCGATGTCGCGCATGCGCCGCGCGAGCTCGGCCTGCGTAGCATCGATGCGCTGGCGCGCGTCGAACCACAACGCTCCGGCCAGCGCGACCGCGAGCAGCAGCGCGATCAGCAGCAGCAGCGGGGCTTTCGACTTGCGCGGGGCTTCGGGTTCGCTCATCCGGGACGCAAAGTATGCCATCAGCCGCTCGATGAGCTCGCGCTCGCCCGGCCCGCCGACCATCACTTCCTGGATGCCCAGCTGCTTCGCGTGCGCGGCAATGCGCTCGTGCGTCGCGAAAAGGGGCGTCAGCGCAAGGTGCGCCCTTCCCGCATCGCCCAGCAGCGCGAGCAGGTTATCCAGCGCTTCGGCGGAGGTGACGGTGACCGCATGCACCTCGCCGCGCTCCCACGCATCGAGCAGCGCTCCGGCGTCGGCCTTGGGGCGCACGCGCCGATAGCATTCAACGTGCTCGACCTGCGCGCCGCGCGCGGCCAGCGTGTCGCCGAGCAGCGCGCGCCCGCCCTCGCCGCGAAAGACGACGATGCGCCGGCCGGCCACCTCCTGCAGCGCGGGGAGCGCCAGCAAGGCTTCGCTGTCGGCGCCTTCGCCGGGGGCAAGCACCTCGCCGATGCCGCGCTGCTCGAGCTCGCGGCGCGTGCCGCGACCGACCGCCGCGGCGCGCAGGCCCGGCGGCCAGCGCGGCAGCTTCTCGAACGCCTTCTGCACGGCGCTCGGGCTAATGAAAATCGCGAGATCCGCCCCCTCCAGCGCGGGCACCTGCCAATCGGGCAGCTCCTCGATCTCGATCGCCGGAAAGCGCAGCGCCCGGCCGCCCTGCGCCTCGATCTGCGCGACCAGCGTGTCGGCCTGCCCGGCCGGCCGGGTGACCACGATGCCGCGACCCCGGAGCGGGCTCGGACTAGCGGCCAAGGGCGGAAAGGATGTCATCGGCGCCCTGCCCCCGCAGCTCGGCGACCGCACGCGCCGCAAGCTCGGCCGGATCCCTGCCCCGGCAGGCGGCACGCGCGATACGCCGCCCATCGGGCGAGGCGACCAGCGCGCGCAGCACCAGATCGGCACCGGCCGGCTCGGCATAGGCGCCCAGCGGCACGGTGCAGCTACCGCCCAGCGCCCGGCTCACGGCGCGCTCGGCCTGCACGCACTTCTGCGTCATGGGATGGTTCAACGGCTCGAGCAGCGAAAGCAGCGCTTCACGACCGGCGAGGCACTCGACCCCCATGGCACCTTGCCCGGGCGCCGGCAGGCTGTCCTCGATCTCCAGGCGCGAGCGGATGCGCGCGGCGAGCCCCAGGCGCACCAGGCCGGCGACGGCGAGGATCGCGGCGTCGTATTCACCCCGGTCAAGCTTGGCCAGGCGCGTCTCCACGTTGCCGCGCAGCAGGCGCACCTCCAGCGCCGGATAGCGCTCGGCGACCTGCGCCTGCCGCCGCAGGCTGGAGGTGCCCACCACGGCTTTCGCCGGCATGGATTTCAGATCCTGGTGGTGCACCGAAACGAACGCATCGCGGGGGTCCTCGCGCTGCATGACGGCGGCCAGCACGAATCCCGGCGGCAGGTCGGCCGGCACGTCCTTCATCGAATGCACCGCGATGTCCGCGCGGCCATCGGCGAGCGCGTTCTCCAGCTCCTTCACGAACAGCCCCTTGCCGCCTGCCTGGTCCAGGCGCCGGTCGAGCAGCTCGTCGCCGCGCGTGGACATGGGCAGCAGGCTCACGGCGAGGCCGCCATGGCGCGCCTGCAGGCGCTGCTTCACGTGCTCGGCCTGCCACAGGGCGAGCCGGCTGCGGCGCGTGGCGATCACCAGCTGCTTCACTTTTCGGCCACGATCTCTTTGACCACCGGCCACTGCCGGCGGCTTACCGGCAGGCGTTCCTCGAGGCCCTCGAGCACCACCAGCCAGTGCGGCTCGTCCTCACCGGCGCCGGCGCGCTCGAAGCCGCGGATCGCGGCCCGCGCCACCAGGCAATTGCGATGGATACGCACGAAGGCGTTGGCGAACTCGCGCTCCAGCGCGATGAGCGCTTCCTCGATCAGGTGCTCGCGCGCCCGGGTGCGCACCGTGACGTATTTCTGCTCGGCGCGCAGGTACAGGATCTCGCGCACCGGCACCAGCGCAATGCGGTTGCGCTCGGCCACCGACAGGTACTCGCGCGGCGCCGGCGAGGCGCTGGCGAGCTGCTGGCGGCCGGGCGCGGAGGCTTTCCTGAGCGCGGCGGCGAGGCGCTCGGCGCGCACCGGCTTGAGCAGGTAATCGAGCGCGTTCAGCTCGAAGGCCTCGACCGCATGCCGGTCGTGCGCGGTGACGAACACCACGGTGGGCGGCGGCTCGAGGCCCGACAGGTGGCGCGCCACCTCCAGCCCGCCGATGCCCGGCATCTGGATATCGAGCAGCAGCACCTGGGCGCCGCTTAGCGGATAGCGCTCGATGGCTTCCATGCCGTTGCGCGCCTCGCCCACCACCGTGGTGGGCACCTCCCCGGCAATGTCCCCGAGCAGCTCCTTCAGCCGCTCGCGTGCGGGCGCCTCGTCGTCGGCGATGAAGACACGCATCATGGATTGCCGGTTCGATAAGGCATCTCGATTTCCACGCGGTAGCGCGCATCGCTCGCGCTGGTGTGGATGCGCGCCTCGGCGTCGAAAAACAGCGCGAGGCGCTCGCGGATGTTTTCCAGCGCCATGCGGTTGCCGGCGCGCCGCTGCTGCTCCTCGACGAACGGATTCTCGATGCGCGCCAGCACGCGGTCGCCGCGCCGCTCGATGCGCACCAGCACTTCGCCCGGGGCGGTGCCGGGCTCGACGCCGTGGAACACCGCGTTCTCGAGCAGCGGCTGCAGCACCAGGGGCGGCAGCAGCGCATCCGAAGGGGCCGCGTCGAGCTCCCAGGTGATGCGCAGCCGCTCTCCCAGGCGCAGCTGCTCCAGGCCGGCATAGCGCTCGAGCAGCGCAATCTCGTCGGCCAGGCGCACGAACTGGCGCGGCTCCGACATGAGCGTGCGAAAAAGATCCGCGAGGTCCTCGAGCGCGCGCTCGGCGCGCTTGGGGTCGCGGCGGATAAGGGCGAGCACGGCGTTGAGGCTGTTGAACAGAAAGTGCGGGCGGATGCGCGCCTGCAGCGCCTGCAGCCGCGCCTCGACCAGCGCCGGAGAATACGCCTTGGCCAGCAGCCGAAGGTAGCCGAGCAGCCCGGCCGCGATCAACCCGCTCAGGAGCACCGAGCGCGCGAGCATCGGCGCCGGCTCGGTGGACACCCGCGCAACCAGCGCGTCATAGCCCGCGGTCAGCGCCATCACCAGCGCCACCACCACGGCGCAGCCGCTCCAGTACCTCATGCCCGAAAAAAAGGACGACAGGCCGGCGAGCGCCACGAGCTGCAACAGCAGCAGCGGCTCGAGGTAGGCCGCGGCCTGCACGAAGTGCTGGAATGCGCCGCCGAAGTCCGGCGCGGCGAACAGCACGCCCAGTCCGGCGAGCACGTTGCCGGCCACCAGCACGCGCGCGATGACCCCCAGGTTGCGGAAGTCCGGCAAAAGGTCCGGATAAGGGCTTTGCCTTATACTGGCCATAGTTAGGCGGGTGTCTTCACCTGTATTCTGATGCCAAAAAAGAAGCCGAAAAAGAACACGTGGTCCGGACGCTTCAGCGAGCCCGTGCACGAGCTGGTCAAGCGCTTCACGGCTTCGGTGTCGTTCGACCAGCGCCTGGCCAAGTATGACATCGAAGGCTCGCTCGCCCACGCGCGCATGCTGGCCGCGCGCGGCATCCTGGCGCGACGCGACCTCGCCGCCATCACGCGCGGCCTCACGCGCATCCGGCGCGACATCGACGCCGGCCGCTTCGAATGGTCGCTGGACGCCGAAGACGTGCATCTCAACATCGAGCGGCGGCTTACGGCGCTG
Organism: uncultured bacterium; assembly: GCA_965233185.1. Lineage (GTDB taxonomy): Bacteria > Pseudomonadota > Gammaproteobacteria > Burkholderiales > SG8-39 > SCGC-AG-212-J23. The sequence continues at coordinate 8,347 of CBDDSA010000012.1, read as the reverse complement.
GTGGGCGACGCCGGCAAGCGGCTGCACACCGCACGCTCGCGCAACGACCAGGTGGCGACCGACCTGCGCCTGTGGCTGCGCGACGAGATCGACCAGATCCTGAAGCTGCTGGGCGGCGTGCAGCGCGCGCTGCTCGCGCAGGCGGGGCGCCATGCCGCGCTGGTCATGCCGGGCTTCACCCACCTGCAGGTCGCGCAGCCGGTCACCTTCGGCCACCACCTCCTTGCTTACTTCGAGATGCTCGAGCGCGATCGCGAGCGGCTGGCGCAAGCCAGGAAAAGAGTCAACCGGCTGCCGCTCGGGGCAGCGGCGCTCGCCGGCACCAGCTTTCGCATCGACCGCAACCGCGTGGCGCGCGAGCTGGGCTTCGCCGGCCTGTGCGAGAACTCGCTCGACGCGGTCTCCGACCGCGACTTCGCCATAGAATTCTGCGCCGCTGCGGCGCTGGTGATGGTGCACCTGTCGCGCCTGTCGGAGGAGCTGGTGCTGTGGGCGAGCCCGCGCTTCGGCTTCGTGCGCCTGCCCGACCGGTATTGCACCGGCTCGTCGATCATGCCGCAGAAGCGCAACCCCGACGTGCCCGAGCTGGTGCGCGGCAAGGCCGGGCGCGTGATCGGCGCCACGGTCGCCCTGCTCACCCTGATGAAAGGCCAGCCGCTCGCCTACAACAAGGACAACCAGGAAGACAAGGAGCCGCTGTTCGACGCGGTGGACACGGTGAAGGATTCGCTCGCCGTCTTCGCCGGCCTGGTGGCGGGCCTGCAGCCGGTGCCGCGCGCCATGCGTGCGGCGGTGCTCGAAGGCCACGCCACGGCGACCGACCTGGCCGACTACCTGGTGCGCAAAGGCGTGCCGTTTCGCGACGCCCACGAGGCGGTGGCGCGCGCGGTGCGCGAAGCCGAGCGCGTCGGGCGCGACCTTGCGGCGCTGCCGCTCGCCACGCTGAAGCGCTTTTCTCCCAAAATCGGCGCCGACGTGAAGGGCGTGCTCACGCCCGAGGGCTCGCTCGCGGCGCGCAACCACGCCGGCGGCACCGCACCGGCGCAGGTGCGCGCGGCCGTAGCCCGCGCCCGCAAGCGCCTTTCGGGCTGACGGGGTTGGACCAGGTCGCAAACTATCCGGTGGTGCGCAAGCTCGGCGAGGGCGCTACCTCCGAGGTGTTCCTGTGCAACGACCCGTTCCGCGATCGCGAGGTGGCGGTCAAGCGCATCTTTCCCGAGGCGCTGCGCGACCCGGTGCGCGGGCGCCTGTTCCGCAAGCTGTTCTTCACCGAGGCCTCGCTCGCCGGCAAGCTGCAGCACCCGCACATCGCCCAGATTTTCGATGCCGGCATCGGCGAGGACTCGGGCTACATCGTCATGGAATACGTGCCGGGCGGCACCATGGAGCGCTTTTGTGCGCCCGAGAACCTGCTGCCCATCGAGCAGGTGCTCGAGATCGCCTTCAAGTGCGCGCGCGCCCTCGCCTTCGCGCATTCGCAGGGCGTGACCCACCGCGACATCAAGCCGGGCAACATCCTGTATGCCGCCACGCCGGCGGACGTGCGCATCGGCGATTTCGGCCTGGCGCTCAACCGCGGCGCCGAGACCACCCAGGTCACCGGCGTAGGCTCTCCCGCCTACATGTCGCCGGAGCAGATCCGCGACGAGCTGGTGGATTACCGCACCGACCTGTACTCGCTGGGGGTGGTGATGTACCAGATGCTCAGCGGCAAGCTGCCCTACCGCGGCACCAACAAGTTCAGCATCATTTTCCAGATCACCCAGTACGACCCGCCGCCGCCCTCGTCGCTGCGGCCCGCGGTGCCGGCCTCGCTCGACCGCATCGTGCGGCGCGCCATGCAGAAAGACGCGGCGCAGCGCTACCAGAGCGGAGACGAGCTGGCCGAGGACCTGATCGACGCGCTGCGCGCCGGCCTGGGCGCCGGGCGGCGCGAGGAATTCGGCGACGCCGACAAGTTCGTGGCGCTGCGCAACATGCATTTCTTCGTGCCGTTCGCCGATCCGGAGCTGTGGGAAGTCATCGCCATCGCCCAATGGGAGCGCGTGCCGGCGGGCACCGCGGTGATGCACGAGGGCGAGCCGGGCGACTTTTTCTGCCTGGTGATCCAGGGCGAAGTGCAAGTCAGCAAGAATAAGAAGCTGCTTTCGGTGCTCGGGCCGGGCGAGTGCTTCGGCGAGATGGCCTACCTTTCGGTGGGCAACCACGAGCGCGGCGCCACCGTGACGGCGGCCCGCGACTCGCGCATCATGCGCGTGAAGGTGGGGGACCTTGGCAAGTCATCGGCCGACTGCCGCAGCAAGTTCGACCGCGCCTTCATCGGCATCCTGGTGGCGCGCCTGAACCTTGCCAATACCCGCCTCACTTCGGGCTGAGCTCGGCATAAGCGCGCAAGCGCCTGCCGCGGGCGGCTGCATCCACGACTGCTACCGCGTGCGCATCGGCGGCATGGCGCGCTTCCTGAAGACCAATTCAACGCAGCATGAAGACGCCTTCGCCGCCGAGGCTGACGGCCTGCAAGCCTTGCGCGCGGCCGGGCTACGGGCACCGGCAGTCCTGAAGCACGGTAGCGCGGGTGAGCGCGCCTATCTCCTTCTGGAGCACCTCGAGCTGGGCACGACCGGTGACTTCGCTGCGCTCGGCCGCATGCTGGCGGCCGGCCACCGGAAAGCCGGGCCGCGCTTCGGCTGGCATCGCGACAACTACATCGGCGCCACGCCGCAGGCCAATGGCTGGGAAGACAACTGGGCGCAATTCTGGCTGGAGCGGCGCCTGCAGCCGCAGCTCGCGCTGGCGAGGCGAAACGGCTTCGACCTGGGAAACGAGCCCGGGCTTGATGTCCTTAAGGGACATAACCCCATGCCCTCGCTGCTGCACGGGGACCTGTGGCGCGGCAATGCGGGATTCACCCGCGAAGGGCCGGTCGTATTCGACCCGGCGGTGTACTACGGCGACCGCGAGGCGGACCTCGCGATGACCGAGCTATTCGGGGGATTCCCGCCGGAGTTTTACGACGCCTATGAAGCGAGTTTCCCGCTTGACCCGGGATACGAGAAGCGCAAGCCCCTCTACAACCTCTACCACCTGCTGAACCACCTCAACCTGTTCGGCCGAAGCTACCTTGGGCAGGTGAGGCAGGCGCTAGGCCTTCTGCTTCTCGGCTAGCACCTTCTGCAGCTCGCCGGACTGGTACATCTCGCGCATGATGTCCGAGCCGCCGACGAACTCGCCGTTGACGTAAAGCTGCGGGATGGTCGGCCAGTTGGCGTAGTCCTTAATGCCCTGGCGGATCTCGGCGTCGGCCAGCACGTTGACCGTATGGAACTCCTGCACGCCGCAGGCGTTGAGGACCTGCACCGCGAGGGCCGAGAAGCCGCACTGCGGAAACTGCGGCGTGCCTTTCATGAAGAGCACGACGGGATGCGCCGTGACCTGTTCCTTGATGCGCTGTTGAGTATCCTGCATTGGCTGGTTCCTAAAAGGGCTCATTTTACCTTCCCAGCCGCCACCCGGGGAATGCGCGCCAGGTCGGGACAGCTATCCACGTCTTCAAGCCCGGCCTGCAAGAGCAGGGCGCGCACCGCGGCATCCTGCCCCATGCCGTGCTCGACCATCAGCCAGCCCCCGCGGGCGAGGTGGCGCGGCGCCTCGCGCACGATCTCCCTCATGGCGTCGAGGCCATCGCGCCCCGAGGTCAGCGCCACATGCGGCTCGAATCCGAGCGCGGGCAGATGCGGGTCGCCGTCCGCCACGTACGGCGGGTTGGCGAGCACCACGTCGAAGCGCTCGCCGGCGAGCGGCTCGAACCAGCGGCCGTGGCGGAACTCCACCTCGAGCTTGTGCTTCGCCGCGTTCTGCTGCGCGACCGCCAGCGCGGCCGCGCTGGCCTCCACGGCGACCACGCGCGCCGCAGGGCGCGCGCGCTTGATCGCCAGGGCGATGGCCCCGGAACCGGTGCCCAGGTCGGCGAGCGACGAGAACCGGCGTTGCAGGGCGAGGTCCACGAGCAGCTCCGTCTCCGGGCGCGGCACCATGACCGCGGGGTTCACGCTGAGCTCCAGACCGTAGAACTCCTTGTAGCCCAGGATGTAGGCGGCCGGCTCGCCGCGCGCCCTTCTTTGCGCGAACTCGTGGAAGCGGGCCAGCGTGCCGGCGGGCAGGCGGCGCTCCGGAAAAGCGAGCACGGCGGCTTCGGAGAAACCGCTTGCCGCCGCGAGCAGCAGGCGCGCTTCGCGCGGGTCGAGGCCGCATCCGGCCAGGACTTCCCCGACCGTCAAGCGGCTTCTTCGGCGAGCTGCGCCAGCTGCTCGGCCTGCTGCTCGGCCGACAGGGCGGCAATCAGCTCATCGAGCTCGCCGTCCATGATGCGGTCGATCTTGTACAGGGTGAGGTTGATGCGGTGGTCGGTGACCCGGCCCTGCGGGAAGTTGTAGGTCCGGATGCGCTCGGAGCGGTCGCCCGAGCCGATCAGCAGCTTGCGCGTCGAGGCGGTTTTCGCCTGCTGCTCGCGCAGCTGCTTGTCGCGGATCTTGGCCGCCAGCACCCCCAGCGCTTTCTCGCGGTTCTTGTGCTGGGAGCGCGAATCCTGGCATTCCACCACGATGTTCGTGGGCAGGTGCGTGATCCGGATGGCCGACTCGGTCTTGTTGACGTGCTGGCCGCCGGCGCCGGAGGCGCGGAAGGTGTCGATGCGCAGCTCCGCGGGATTGAGCACGACCGCGTCCACCGCGTCCGCCTCGGGCAGCACCGCGACCGTGCACGCCGAGGTATGGATGCGGCCCTGCGCCTCGGTCTCGGGCACGCGCTGCACGCGGTGGCCGCCGGACTCGAACTTGAGCTTCGAGTACGCCCCCTGGCCGACGATGCGCGCGATGACCTCCTTGTAGCCGCCCAGCTCCGAAGGGCTCTCGGAGATGATCTCGACCTGCCATCGCTGGCGCTCCGCGTAGCGCAGGTACATGCGGAACAGCTCGCCGGCGAACAGGCTGGACTCGTCGCCGCCGGTCCCGGCGCGCACTTCAACGAAGATATTGCGCTCGTCGTTGGGGTCCCGCGGCAGCAGCGCCTTCTGCAGCTCGGCCGCGTAGCGCTCCATGCTCGCGCGCGCCGATTTCAGCTCCTCGTCGGCGAACGCTTTCATCCCGGCATCGGCCGACATTTCCTTCGCCGCCTCGGCGTCGCGCTCGGCCTGCCGGAAGCGCTCGTAAAGCGAGGCGAGCTGCGACAGCTCGGAATGCTCGCGCGAGAGCTTGCGGAACTGCTCCATGTCGCGGGTCGCGTCCTCTGAGGCGAGCAGGCCGCTGATGTCGTTCAGGCGCCCGACCAGGCTGTCGAGCTTGGTGCGCAGCGTTGCGTTCACTTGATGCGGAACAGGCGCGCCAGCGTATCGGCCAGCGCGCGGCGCTCTTCGCCCGCGGTGTCGTTCAGCGCCTGCGTGGGCGCGTGCAGCAGCTTGTTGGTGAGCCCCTGGGACAGCGCATCGAGCACGCTGGCGGCATCGTCGCCGCGCGCGAGCCTGCGCAAGGCGCGCTCCAGCTCCTGGCGGCGCGCCTGCTCGCCCTGCTCGCGCAGCGCACGGATCAACGGCACCCTCTCGCGCGCCTGCATCCAGTGCATGAACTGGCCCACCTGCGTCTCGATGATCACTTCGGCCTGCTCCACCGCGCCGCGGCGCGCGTCACGGTTCTCGGAGACGATCTGCGCGAGGTCGTCGACGGTGTAGAGAAACACGTCGTCCAGCTCGGCCGCTTCGGGCTCGATGTCGCGCGGCACCGCGAGGTCCACCATGAAGATCGGCCGGCGGCGGCGCGCGCGCAACGCCCGCTCGACCAGGCCCTTTCCGAGGATGGGCAGGGACGATGCGGTGCTCGAGAGGACTATGTCGTACTCGTGCAGGCGCTCGGGCAGGGCCCTCAGCTCGATTGCCTCGCCGTTGAAGCGGTGCGCGAGCCGCTGCGCCCGCTCGAGCGTGCGGTTGGCCACGGCAATGTGCCGCGGCGCCTGCGCGGCGAAGTGCGTGGCGCACAGCTCGATCATGTCGCCGGCGCCGATGAACAGCACGTTCTGGTCTTTCAGGCTGGGGAAAATCCGCGCCGCGAGCTTGACCGCGGCCGCGGCCATCGACACGTTGGCGGCGCCCACGCTGGTGGTGCTGCGCACTTCCTTGGCCACGGCAAACGTGCGCTGGAACAGCCGGTGCAGCACCGTGCCGAGCGTGCCGGCGGATTGCGCCGCGCGCGCCGCCTCCTTCATCTGCCCGAGGATCTGGGGCTCGCCCAGCACCATGGAATCGAGGCCCGAGGCCACCCGGAAGGCGTGGCGCACCGCCTGCTCCCGCGGCAGCGTGTAAAGGTAGCGTTGCAGCTCGTCGCGCTCGAGCCGGTGGTACTGCGCCATCCAGTCGGCGACCTCGGCCGGCGGACGCTGCGCTGCGAGATAGAGCTCGGTGCGGTTACAAGTCGACAGGATGGCCGCTTCCGAGGCAAGCCCGCGCTTGATCTCGGTAAGGGCATCGCGCAGGCGCTCGACGTGGAACACCACGCGCTCGCGTACCGCGAGCGGCGCGGTGTGGTGGTTCAGACCGAGCGCGAAGAGGGACATCGATGACCTAAGTCCTCAGATTATAAGGCTATAATCCTTTGCGAATGGACACGCTCTCGCGCATCAAGGCCCTCGCCGCAAAAGAGTTCTCGATCGACGCCGACGGCCTCGACCCCGCGGCACCGCTCGATACGCTGGGCATCGACTCCCTCAGCTTCATCGAGTTCATGTTCAAGGTCGAAGAGGAGTTCGGCGTCAGCGTGTCGGACGAGGAGCTGAAGTCCATCAAGACCCTCGCCGATCTGGAGCGCCACGTAGGCGCCGCTTTGGCCGCCGCCGGCAAGCTCTGAACGGAAAGAGCGAGGTGGCGCGCGTCGCGATCACCGGTGCCGGCATCGTTTCCCCGCTCGGCAATAGCCTGCAGGCGTTCCATCGATCGCTCGCGCAGGCGCGCTCGGGCATCCGCGGGCTGCCCGTAGAGCTTACGCAGGGCTCCGGCGTAAAGGTCGGCGCCCTGGTGGACTGGAGCCCGGCGCCGCTCTTCAAGGACGGCGAGGCGGCGAACCTTGACCGCGTGTCGCAGTTCGCGCTTGCCGCCTCGGCGCAAGCACTGGAGGCGAGCGGAATGGACCTCGCCGGCGCAGACCGCAGCCGCATCGGCGTGTATTGGGGCACCGGGATGGGCGGCGCGCATACGCTCGACGCCAGCTACAAGACCGTCTATGGCGCGGGCGAATGGCGGCTGCGGCCGCTCGCCGTGGTGATGGCCATGAACAATGCCGCCGGCTCGAACGTCGCGGTGCGCCACGGACTGGGTGGCCCGTTCGCCAACTTCTCCACGGCCTGCTCGTCCTCGGCGATGGCGCTGGGCGAAGCCATGCGTGCCGTCCTGGCGGGCCGCGCCGAGGCCATGGTGGCCGGCGGCGCAGAAGCGCTGCTAACCCCCGGCAGCCTCACCGCCTGGCAGGCGTTGCGCACCCTTGCGCCGGGCGATCCGCACAATCCCGCGGCGAGCTGCAAGCCGTTCGATCAGCGGCGAGCCGGCCTGGTGCTGGGCGAAGGCGCGGCGGCCTTCGTGCTGGAGCAGGAGTCCCGGGCACGCGCACGCGGCGCGCGCATCCTGGGCTTTCTGACCGGCTACGGCAACACCTGCGACGCCGCGCACATGTCGCGGCCGGATCGCGGCGGGCAGACGCGCGCGATGCGCGAGGCGCTCGCCGAGGCGGGCCTGCGGCCCAGCGACATCGGCTACATCAACGCGCACGGCACGGCAACGGCCGTAGGCGATGTCGTCGAGGCCGACGCCATCAATGCGGTATTCCAGGATGCCGCGCCCCGGGTGAGCTCGACGAAATCGCTGCACGGCCACCTGCTGGGCGGTGCGGGCGCGCTCGAGCTGGCGGTCGCGCTGCTCGCCCTGGAGCAGGGCGTGGTCGCGCCGACCGCCTTCCTCGAGCAGCCGGATCCCGCCATCCGCCTGCGCCACGTCGCGATGCACGCCGAGCGCATCGACCCGCCGCGCGCGGTGATGTCCAATTCCTTCGCGTTCGGCGGCTCCAACGTCGTGCTCGTCGCGGAGAAAAATGGGGACGGACCCACTAGTGTCCGGTTAAATGCCGAGCAGTTTCAGTTGGTTGGAGCTGTCCGGGTTGGCAGTGAGAGGTATTTTCTCGATAAGGGCTTGTTGGAGAGACTTTTTCTCGAAGATTGTCACGGAGAGAACTTGTAGCAATGTGTAGAGCGAGGCGTCGAGCCGCAACTCCTTCTTGGCGATGGCCACCAAGAGATAGGCGGCCACGGCGATCCA
>CBDDSA010000011.1:0-3562 GCA_965233185.1 uncultured bacterium | reverse complement strand
CGTAGCTGAAAGCCGGCGCCGGCGTGACCGGCGCAGACGAGTCGAACGCGTAGATCGCGCCGAGCCCGGCGACGATCGCGATCGCTAGAGCGCCGTAGGTTTTTGTCCGCACGAGCCTGCCTTTCCCCTGTTTCGAGTATGGCATGACGCGGCTGCAGCAAACCCTGTCGCCCGCGAGCGACGAGTGCTCGCTCAACTTCCGCGCGGAGCCCCATTCTTTTGCGCATGTGCTTGAGCCGCAACGCGAAAGAATCGCCTAAACGTTGAGCAAAGTAACTCGGGGCGTCTGTCGTATGCCTACGACGCCGTGTAGCCACGACTTTCCACAGACATATCCACAGGTTTTGTGGATATCGCGGATCGTGGGAAAAGGGGTCAGAACAATTTTTCGGCTGGCCGCCGTCAAACGGCGGAAAAATTGTTCTGACCCCTTTTCCTCAGGCGTGCTTTTTGATGAAGTCGCGTACGCGCGGGTAGATCACCTCGCGCCAGCGGCGGCCGGCGAAGATGCCGTAGTGGCCGACCTGGGGAGCGAGGAAGTGCTCGCGCTTGTCGCGCGGGAGATTCAGGCACAGCGCGTGCGCCGCCTCGGTCTGGCCGTTGCCTGAGATGTCGTCGAGCTCGCCTTCGACGGTGAGCAGCGCCGTGTCGCGAATGGCCTGCGGGCGCACCAGCTCCTCGCGCACGAACATGCGGCCTTTGGGCAGCGCGAAGTCCTGGAACACGGTCTTCACCGTGTCGAGGTAGTATTCCGCCGGCATGTCGAGCACCGCGTTGTATTCGTCGTAGAAGCGGCGGTGGGCCTGCGCGGACTCGCCGTCGCCCTGCAGCAAATGGTGGTAGTAGTCCCAGTGCGCCGAGAGGTGGCGGTCGGGGTTCATCGCCACGAAGCCCAGGTGCTGCAGGAATCCCGGATACACGCGGCGCATGTAGCCCGGATACTTGGGCGGCACGCGGTGGATGAGGTTCTGCTCGAACCAGGAGTGCGGCTTCTTCTGCGCGAGGTTGTTGACCGCGGTGGGGCTGCGCCGCGCGTCGATCGGCCCGCCCATCATCACCATCGATCGGGGGGTCACTTCTTTTCGGGAAGCAAGAAGGGAAACGGCGGCCAGCACCGGCACGGTGGGCTGGCATACCGAGATGACATGCAGGTCCGGAGATAGGTGATGGATCCACTCGCGCACGTAGTCGACGTAGTCGTCGAGATGGAACGGTCCCTCGCTGAGGGGCACCATGCGTGCATCGACCCAGTCGGTGACCCAGACGTCGTGCTCCTTCAGCAGCGCGAGCACGGTGCCGCGCACCAGCGTGGCGTGGTGTCCCGAGAGCGGTGCTACGACGAGGACCTTATGTTTCTTCTTTTCGCTTTGCCGGAAGTGAATCAACTTGCAAAACGGCTTGTCGAGCGCGACCTCGATTTGCGCCTCGCGGATGTTCCACGCCGGCTTCTCGTAGCGCTCGGTGAGGCGCAGGAAGAGATCGCTGGTGGCGGCCACGCGCCGCGAGCCCGGCAGGTGGGCCCACGGACTGAAGGGATGTCCGAACCAGCCGCGCGACAATTCCGCCATGAACCGCAGCGGCGTGAGCGCCAGGTGCTGAGCCTCGTAAAGGCTGTAGAGCATGCTTTCTTATAGCAGAATTGACGCGGTGCCGCATTGCGGGGCGCGCCCTGCAAACCTGTCAGGGTTTTCCCTGCAGGGGTCGGATACGGACTTGATCGGGGGCCGGCGCCGTGCGAAGCACGATGCGGCTGATTGACGCCGCAACTCCCTTCAGTTTGCCCTGCGGCTCCACGCGAACGATGCGCGCTATGCAATCCGCCGAGATGGATCCCGTTTTTGCATGCTGCAGCTCGACCGAGAACTTCAGCGGCTCGCCCACCTTCAGCGCTGCATCCGTCAGGAAATAGATTCCGCTGGCGCTGAGGTCGCGGACTACGCCTTGCCCCTGGTCCAGGCGGACCCTGAGCTTGGTCTTCAGCCGCTGCTCGCTTCGGTTCTCGCCCATGGCCCCAATCGATAAGCAGTGGCTACGATGGAATAGTGGGCGGACAGGGCAGCCGCGGGCAAACACTATCGCGCGCTGTATGAGCACTATGTCACCAAAGGCCGGAAACACATCGGGACCCTTAACCGCGAGTCACGCCGCGCAGATAGAGGTTGTTCGCCACCAGGGCGCCGATCACCACGAAGGCGCCCACGATCTCGATCGCGGAGAAGCTGCGGCCGAGCGCCGCCTCGATGCCGAAGACGCTGATCGGGATGACGTTGAGCATGAGCATGGTGTTGAGCGGCCCCAGGCGGCGCGCGGCGTTGTTGAAGCCCAGCACGCCGAGCACCACGGTGCATATCGAGAAGTACAGGAGCTGCCACCCCACCGAGCCGATCGCCTCGGCCGTGGGCACGCTTGCCCAGCCCAGCGCGATGGCGCCGAGGTTGGCGAGGATCAGCCCGGCGAGCCCCGGGATGCAGGTGAGCGTGGTGAGGCGCAGCGGCGACCAGCCGGCGAAGTAGCCCGCGGCCAGCGTGTAGGTCACCCAGGCGAACGCGCCGAGCAGCACGAGGAGGTCGCCGATCAGGTTGCCCGGCGGTATCTCGAAGTTGCCTTTGGTGACCACCAGCAGCACGCCGCCGATGGCCACGGCGACGCAGCCGAGCGTGAAGCGCGCCGGCCGCTGCCCGCGCGCGAGCCATACCGCAAGCGCGGTAAGCGGCGTCTGCAGCGCGAGGATGATGGAGGCGTGCTCGGGCGCGGTGTAGACCAGTCCGATCCACACGAACAGATTGAACCCGGTGATGCCGACCAGGCCGAAGGCGGTGGCCGCCAGCAGCTTTCCCTCGTAGCGCAACGAATTGCGTCCTTCGACGGCAACCAGCAGCAGCACGAAGAGCAATACGCCGAGGATGTAGCGCGCCGTGCCCAGCGCGAAGGCGTCCAGGTAGGGCAGCGTGCGCTTGGCCACCGAGAACAGCGGCGCCCAGCACAGGATGCTGACCGTGATCCACGCGAGGCCGGCGATCAGGTTCTTGCGTGTCAAAGTGCGGTTTTTATTTCGCTGCGACAAGGACAAGCGCGCGCAAGCTGCGAGCGAAGCTTAACTTCCATGTCGTTTGTTTAATAAAAAACCGGTAGTTCATCACGCGCTTCGCGTGCTAATTTGCACGCCGCAATCAACGGGAGCGCGAACATGGAACCCACCCTCGTTGCCTTGGCATGCCTCAGCCTCAACATCTATCACGAGGCGCGCGGCGAGCCGGATGCAGGACAAGTCGCCGTCGCCTACGTCACGCTGAACCGGGCGCGCGTGAAGAAGATGAGCGTCTGCGACGTGGTGGTCGAGCCGCATCAGTTCAGCTGGACCACGGGCGGCGTGATGATGCGCATGAACGGCTGGACCCTCCTGCCCCACATGGTGCCGAAAGACCTGCGCGCGCTGCACAAGGCGGTGCAGATCGCCCAGCTAGCCATGTCCGGCAAGGTCGAAGACCCCACGCTGGGCGCGCTCTTCTACCATGCGGACTATGTTTCGCCGTACTGGAAGGAAAGCATGACGCAGATCGCG
>CBDDSA010000010.1:0-6738 GCA_965233185.1 uncultured bacterium | reverse complement strand
GCGACGCCATCGTCAAAGTTACCACCTGCGCCATCTGCGGGTCGGACCTGCACCTGTTCGACGGCTTCGTGCCGGGCATGATGCACGGCGACATCCTCGGCCACGAGTTCATGGGCGAGGTGGTCGAGGTCGGCACCGATCTGCGGGGGAAAAGCGGCAAGCTCGAGGTCGGCGACCGCGTCGTGGTGCCCTTCACCATCTGCTGCGGCGAATGCGAGCAATGCCGGCGCGGCAACTGGTCGGTCTGCGAGCGCAGCAACCGGAACAAGGACCTCGCCGACAAGGTGTTCGGCCACAGCACCGCGGGACTGTTCGGCTACAGCCACCTTACCGGCGGCTATGCCGGCGGCCACGCCGAATACGTGCGCGTGCCCTTCGCCGATGTCGCGCCGGTGAAGGTGCCCGACGGGCTCAGCGACGAGCAGGTGCTGTTCCTAGGCGACATCCTGCCTACCGGCTGGCAGGCGGCGGTGCAATGCGACATCGAGCCGGAGGATACCGTCGCGGTGTGGGGCGCCGGCCCGGTGGGCCAGTTCGCCATGCGCGCCGCGCTGATGCTGGGCGCAAAGCAAGTCGTCGCCATCGACCGCGTGCCCGAGCGCCTGAGCATGGCACGCGCGGGCGGCGCGGTCGCGATCGACTTCGAGGAGGAAAGCGTGCTCGAGCGCCTGGGCGAGCTGACCGGCGGCAAGGGCCCGGAGAAGTGCATCGACGCGGTGGGCCTCGAGGCCCACGTGGGCGCCAAGCATCTCGACTCGGTCTACGACCGGGCCAAGCAGGCGCTGATGGCCGAGAGCGACCGGCCGCACGTGCTGCGCGAGATGATGTACGCCTGCCGGCCCGCCGGCGTGCTGTCGGTACCGGGCGTGTACGGCGGGCTGGTGGACAAGATCCCGTTCGGCGCGATGATGAACAAGGGCCTGTCGCTGCGCACCGGGCAGACCCACGTCAACCGCTGGACCAGCGACCTCCTGGCCATGATCCAGGAAGGCAAGATCGATCCTTCCTTCGTCATCACCCACACCGTGGACCTGGAGGACGGCCCGGCCATGTTCGAAACCTTTCGCGACAAGGAGGACGGATGCGTCAAGGTCGTCATGAAGCCGTAGCGATCGGCATGGGCTGGTTCAGCATCGGGCTCGGTGTTGCCGAGTTGCTCCTGCCGCGCGCCATGGCGCGCGCCACCGGCCTGCCGGGCCGCGAGGGGCTGGTGCAGCTCTACGGCGCGCGCGAGATCGCCACCGGCATCGCCCTCCTGCTGTCGCGCGACAAGGCGCCGGCCATGTGGGCGCGGGTCGCCGGCGATGCGCTGGACGTCGCGACGCTCGCCACCGGCGAGCAGCCGCGCGCCGGCGCCGCCATGGCCGCCGTCGGGCCGGTCGTCGCCCTGGACGTCTGGACCGCGGCGCGGCTGCAGGCGCGGCGCAACAAGCGCCTGCGCCCGGTGTTCGACTACAGCGACCGCAGCGGCTTCCCGAAGCCGCCCGATGAGATGCGCGGCATGGCGCGCCGATCGATCGCCGGACAGCGCCAGCCCGCGACCGTCTAATCGGGGTCAGAGCCCGATTGGGAATTCGGGCTCTGACCCCGATTAGGTTTGTTTGGCGAGCAGCGCCTGCAACAGGCGGCGCGCGGCGAGCGGGGCGGCATCGACGCCGATGTCGACGCGCGGCGCACCGGGGTTCAGGTCGAGCGCGCGCTGCTGCGCCTCCAGGACCGGGAAATCCTCGTTGAAGACCTGGACCATGTCTACGGCGCAGATGCGCTCGGTATCCGCGTCATCCACGCCGAAATTGCGCACGAAGCCGAAGAAGTAATGCGTGCTGCGCCCGGTTTCCGGCGTCGGGGCGCTCAACGCCATGAGCTCGATCTTGCGCTCGGCGTCCTGGCAGCCGGCAAAATTGACCGTGAAGCACGGCGGCACGTGCTCGACGATCTGCCAGCGGTCGACGTTGCCGGGAAAATTGCCGGCGCGCCGGTATAGCGGCGGCGGCGGCCGGTCGCGGATCCAGCGCGTAAGGCGCACGCGCTGCCCGTCGCGCTCGACGCTCGCCGGAAACTCGGTGATCGACGGCGCGCCGATCGAGCCCGCGTGCACGTACGCAAGGTGGGTGACATCGAGCACGTTGTCGGCGATGAGCTGGTAGTTGCATTGCACGCGCACGCTGTCGGGGCGGGTGAAGGCCCACTCGGGATGGTCGGCCCACCACCAGTCGGGAATCAGCGCCGGGTCCGACTTGTCCGCCTCGCCCATCCAGATCCACACCCAGTGGTATTTCTGCAGCACCGGGTACGAGCGCACGCGCGCCTGCGGGGGGATGCTCGCCCGGCCCGGGATCTCCACGCACCTGCCGCCCGGATCGAACTTGAGACCGTGGTAACCGCAGCGCAACGCGTCGCCTTCGATCTTTCCCATGGACAAGGGAAGCTGGCGATGGCACCAGGGTCCTCGAGCGCGACGACCGCGCCGTCCTGCTTGCGGTAGAAGACGACCGGCTGGTCAAGCAGCGTCCTCGCCAGCGGCGCCCTCGAGATCTCGCGATCCCAGGCCGCGACGTACCAGGAGTTGTGCAGGAAAATGGGGTACGTCCCTATTTCTTCCTTCTGGCCCCGGCGGCAGCCTTTTTCTTCGCCGGCTGCGGCAGCCTGAGCAGGCGCATGGCGTTGCCGAAGTAGATCTTGCGCCGGTCATCGGGGCGCAGCTTCATGCGGTCCAGCCCCTTGATGATCTCGCGGATGAACAGCGGCCCGCCCTCCGGGTCGAACGGGCAGTCGGTGCCGAACAGGACATGGTCGGCGCCGAAGAAATCCAGCCCGCAGCGCATGGCGCTCACCGAGCCGTTCACCGAGGTGTCGCCGTAGAACATGCGGAAGTAGTCCAGCGGGCGCTTTTTCATGCGCTTCAGCAGGCCTTCGTAGTCCTCGTCGGCGGTGCGCGCGCCGAACTGGTCCATGCCGTAGCCCAGGCGGTTCTCCAGGTACGGCGCCATCGCCCCCATGTGGTGGGTGATGATCTTCAGCCTGGGCAGCTTGTCGAGCATCTGCGAGAACACCAGGCGCGCCATGAACGCGCTGGTCTCGTACGGCCAGCCAAACAGCCACCAGATCTCGTATTTCGATTTCTGCTCGGAAGCATAATCCGCGAACTTCGCGGTGCGGGTGGGATGCACCCAGATCGGCAGGTCGTACTTCTTCGACATGCGCTCGAAGATCGGAAAGAACTCGGGCTCGTCCAGCGGCCGGCCGTTCACGTTGGTGAATATCTGGATGCCCTTGGCGCCCAGCTCGCCGATCGCGCGGTCCATCTCCTCCAGGGACGCCTCGACGTTGTTCATCGGCAGCGAGGCGACGAAGGCGGGAAACAGATCCGGCCGCTTCGCCACGATGGCGGCCATGCCGTCGTTGGCCAGCCGGGCGAGCGCAGGAGTTTGATTTTCATCACCAAGAAATTCGATTGCCGGCATCGACAGCGTGAGAATCTGCTGGTATCCCGGCCAGCGCTTCATCATGCGGATGCGCTTGTCCAGGTCCCACAGCACCGGAATGTGCATCCAGCGCTTGAGCGCCGCCGCGAGGCCGGGATTGCCTTCGGCGATTTGCTTCATCCGCTCGAAGTACTCCAGCGGAAAAATGTGCGGAAAAATGTCGAGCTTCTTGTCGGTCATGCGTTTCCCCAGAGAAAATAGCCGTCGACCTCGATGCGGTTGAACAGCACCTCGGCCACCGGGTCGTAGCCGCCCTCGGCCGCCCAGTTGCCCTCGCGGTTGCCGCGGCACTGGGTGCGCAGGATCGCAGATGAACGCGATGCTGGTGTCGTCGAGCTGGAGGTAGCGCGCCCCGGCCTGGACGAGCGCACGGATTTCCTGCCGGTACGCCGCGACGAGATCGGCCCAGAACCGGTCCGCATCGTCGCCGTAGAACCCGAGCTTGCCGCCGGTGTAGTAGTGCACGCAGTTGGGCGCCGGCAGCGTGACCTTGGGCAGCGCGCGGGTATGCTCCTTCAGGAACGAGAACGCGCGGACCACCGCGCCGGGCCGCCAGCGCACCGGGCCGGTGATGTTGAGGTCGGAAAAGCCCTGCGTGACCCCGGCTTCGTTGCGCCACTTGAGCTTCGCCGAGCCGGTGCGGTCGGCGGCAAAGCCCTCCCAGCCCAGGATGAGCTCGAGCCACCAGCTGCGCCGGCGAAACTCGCCGTCGGTCGCCGCGCGCAGCCCCACGCGCTCCTGCAGCGCGATCACCTCGCGCACGCACTGGTCCTCCACGGCTTGCAATTCGCCAGGCAACTTTCGCGCGCCTGCTTGAGCCTTTCCGGACGCAGCAGGCTGCCGACGTGGCCGGCGCGGAAAGGCGGGGTCATGGGCTGCGGATTTTATTCGCTGGCATGGTGCTTGCGAGCACTCCGGTACTGGCATTTCGCCAGATCGTTGCAATCCCCCCAAAGGAGCTTACCGATGAAGGTCAGAACCCTTATTGCCTGTGCAGCTGTCGCTGCTGCCCTCCCCATGACCCCGGCGTTGGCCTCCGCGAACGCCACGACGCTCGGCGGGCCGCAAGGCACCGGCTTTTACGGCAATGTCGACCCGCTGGACTACGAGCGGCTGGGCATGGTCCCGCCGGAAAACCGCGATGCGGCCAGCATCGGCGCCACGTACGACCAGAACCGCGACGGCGTGCTTTCCCGCGAGGAGCAGGAGCGCATGGCGGACAGCCGCCGCCCGCGGCGCGATTCGTACTCCGGCCCGAGCTGGGCGACCAACCCGCCGGCCCCGGCGCAGTGAAGTAGCGCGGTAAAGCCTTACCCGGCTGCGGCGAAATCGACCAGCCGGGACTTGTAATCCGACCGCAGCAACGACTGCGGCGGGACCATGCGGATCTCCGCTGTGAAAGTGAGCGCGGCCCGGATTTCGGCCGACAGACGCTCGGCCATGTCCGGGTCGCCCTCCACCCATATCGGCAGCGGCGGCTCCTGCTTGACGCCGCGGCTGCGCGGCCGGATGAGGATCGCGCCGGTGACGCGCGGCTGGAAGCGCGCCACCACCTCGCGCACCGCCGAAGGAAACACGTTCACGCCGCGCACGATGAGCATGTCGTCGGTGCGGCCAATGCAGCGCGCGCGCAGCGCGCTGCGCCCGCACGCGCAAGTCGAGGTCCACACCTGCACGTGGTCGCGGCTGCGAAAGCGCAGCAGCGGCGCGGCCTCGCGCTCGAGATGCGTGTACACCAGCTCTCCCGTTTCCCCATCGGCAAGCTTCTTCTGCAGGCCGGTATCGGGATCGATGAGCTCCACATGGATGAACTCCCCGGCCGAGAAGTGCATCCCCGCCTGCGCCGGGCACTCGCCCCACAGCGACGCGGCGATGTCGCCGATGCCCATGATCTCGTAGACCTTGCACCCCCAGGCCTGCTGCAGCTTGTGGCGAAACGAGGCCTCGCCGCCGCCCGGCTCGCCGCCGACGATGATGCGCTCGAGCGCGTGGGTTCTGACTTTCTCGGATAAATACAGGGCGTAGGAAGGCGTGCAGGCGAGCGCTTCGGGCTGCAGCCGCTCGAGCGCCGCCAGGACCTTTTCGGTGTTGCCCACCCCGGTAGGGATGTGCACCGCGCCGATCGCCTCGAAGGCGGCGAGCGAGGCGCCGGCCACGAACGGCCCCGCGCCGTAGGTGGTGACCACGCGCTCGCCCGCCCGCAGCCCGTTGCACGAATAGGTGCGCCGGCCGATCTCGCGCCACTGCTCGACGTCTTTCTTCGTCAGCGGCAGGTACAGCGGCGCGCCGCTGGTGCCGCTGGTGGAGTAGATGCGCGCGGCCTGCGAAATGGGCACCGCCGCGTGCTCGCCCAGCGGCGGATGCTCGGCCTGGCTGCGGCGCAGCTCGTCCTTCTCGGTGAACGGCAGGGCGCCGATGTTCTCCAGGCCGGCCACGGCCTCGGCAGAGGCAAAGCCGGCCGCGCGCAGCTTGTTTCGATAAAAAGGCGAATGCTCGAACAGGCGCGCGATCTGCGCCGGGTAGGATGCCATCCGCCGATGCTAAATCAAAACTCGCTGCGCGCGGTGCTGTGGATGGGGGCCGCGGTGCTGTCGTTCTCGCTTATGGCGGTGGCGGTGCGCGAGCTGCTGCGCCACATGGGCGTGCTCGAGATCCTGTTCCTGCGCACGCTGGTGACTTTCGCGCTGGTGGTGGCGCTGCTGCCCAGGACCGGCCTCGCGCCGCTGCGCACGCGGCGCTATCCCGCCCACCTCGCACGCGCCCTCATGCACCTCGGCGGTCAGTTCTGCTGGATGTACGCCATCGCGGCGCTCACGCTGGCGACGGTATTCGCCATCGAGTTCACCATGCCGGTGTGGGTCGCGCTGCTCGCGGTGTTCTTCCTCGGCGAGCGCATGAACCGCGGCCGCGTGGTGGCGCTCGTGCTGGGCCTCGCCGGCATCGCCATCATCCTGCGCCCCGGGCTGGGCGCGTTCCACCCCGCCGCGCTCGTCATGGTGCTGGGGTCGCTGTTCTACGCCGGCAACATGATCCTGACCAAGCGCCTGTCGTCGACCGATTCGCCGCTCGCGGTGCTGTTCTGGATGTCGGCGACGCAGCTGCCGGTGACGCTGGCGGCCGCGCTGCCGGGCTGGATCACGCCCGGCCTGGCCGACCTGCCGTGGATCGTGGTCATCGGCGCCGGCAGCTTCATCGCGCACTACTCCATGACGCGCGCCATGAAGCTCGGCGATGCGACGCTGGTGGTGCCGGT
>CBDDSA010000009.1:0-6255 GCA_965233185.1 uncultured bacterium | reverse complement strand
CCCCAATGGCGCTACCTTAAGCATGCCCGCTGCCAGCGTATGCGGCGCCTGAGCAAGCGGGCGCGCACGATATGTCGTGGTCGAGTCAAGCGAGGATACTCCTTCGGCCTTCGCTTGATGGCTCGAGGCTCGACGCGGCCTGGTCGGTGAGGAAGCTTCAGCGACGCGATCGCGCCGAGCAAGTGCGCCTGCATGATCGACAGGCGCGCCCGCGGGGCACGGCGCAGCGCCTCCTGGAATGCGTTGATCAGATGCAGCGCGCCCTTGAAGGACAGTTGACGCGGCAGGACGCCGACGTTTTGCGCGGCCCTCGCCATGAGCGCCCGCACGAGGTTGTAGGCGAGAAGATGCACGGCCACTTCCTTGGCCACCATCTGCGGGCTCTTGCAGCGCAGCACATCCATTCCCATGGCCGATTTGATCGAGCGCAGATCGAGCTCCACGTTCCAGCGCTGGATGTAGAGCTCGTGCAGCTCGTCCTTGCCGATCTCCTTCGGGTCGATGAGGGTCGTGACCAGCGTCAAGCCTGCGACGCGCACCTCGCGCACGGGCAAGGACGGAGGCATTTGTTCGTAGGTCGCCGCATCCATCCAGGCCGGACACTTCGGGCGTTCCCAGTGCACGAGGTGATCGCGGGCGCCCAGGCGCTTGCCGCATCGGAAGTCGATGTGCCGGCTGCGATTTGCTTGCGCGATGACATCGACCCCGAGCTGCTTGAGCCGGGCGAGCATGAAGTAGCCGGCGAAGTAGCGATCAGCGATCAATACATCGCCAGCGCTAAGGCCAGGCGCCATCTTCCACAGCAGCGCGGTCTCGCCGCTTTCGGCTCCTTCACAGGGACCCATCGCCCAGTCGAGGACCGCGCCGCTACTCAAGGACACGATCCCGACCACCCGCGCCAGCGGGAATCCGAGCCCCGGCCGTTGCTCACGGTTCTGTGGATAGCAGCGCTGGTTGGCCGCGGTGTCGGGCATCGAAACCGTCGTGCCGTCGGCAAGCTTCAACTGCCGACCCCGCCAGCGCCAATGCTCGGGCTGCTTAGCCCCCAGCTGCCCGGCCAGATGCCGGCTCAGTTGCTCGATAAACCCGAGCTTCAGCCGCGCCCGTGCTTTGCAATACGGACCCGTGTTCAGGCTGCAGCCGTGCTTTCCCATCGCCACGCGCAGGCTCAGCCCCCGGGCCACCGCGTCCTGGCAACTGCGATCGGGGCTCAGAACCTGCTCGGTGAACAACTCCAGTGTGGTCAGCGGACTGTAGAGCCGCTCGCGCCAGCGGCCAGCGTGCTCCTCCACCGCCTGGCGCACCGACTGCGCGCTCAGCACGCTGTTCAGACCCTCACCGACCGATTGAGCAAAGCGCGCGCGCAAGCGCTTCACTTGCTCCAAGAGACGTTTTTTTCCTATTATCCATTGGGGTTGATCCTCCATTGTTGTGCAGCATTACTTCGTCAAAGCGAATGCTACCGGAGGCTCTCAACCCTTTTTTATTGGCCGGCCGCTCACGCGGTCCCCTTAAGGTAGCGCCATTGGGGTTGCGCCCCTCCTTCAATGGGCGATCGTACCGGGGCTTGCGCTTCTACTGCTAAGGGGCGCGGGACGCGGCAGGCTGCAGTGATTGATCCAGATCAAATCCCCGTCTTGGGAATAGGCGAAGCTACTGCGCAATGAGCTATGGAATGAGACTTCCGTTGACCCGGAAACAAGCGAGATGGGGAGTTTTCGTGTTGGCGCTCCTCGCGCTGTCCATAGCGCTCGCCCGCCCCATTTGCGACGTGTACCAGCATCAGGACAACCCGTCGAAATCGGGTCTGGTCGCCGCGGGTTACTCAGCGGGAGAGACCTCGCGCCATGAACACCCGGAGCCGTGCTGCGCCTCAGTTGAGGCCCCAAGCCTCGCAGCCCCGGCAAGCGCGGTTGGATCCGCCATAAAGTCACCGGTTACTGTTCCCTTGGCGAGCGCTTCGCTCTTGTGGCGCACGGCGACCTATTCGCTCCCCGCTGCACTCCCTCCTAACGGTCCACCCGTCTTTCCGTCTTATTACGCACGCTCGGCGCGCATTCTGATCTGAGCGGTTCCAAAGCGGTTGCTGCCGCGAACGGCTGATTGCAGGCCCGGCGGCATGTTTCCACGCAGTATCGGCAACAGGCCCACTCGCTCTCAAATCGGGAAGACTCTGATGAATGCGCAAACTGCGCTCGCGCGCCCCTCCGGGTTCGGCGCGCTCGCCTTTGGAATGATGCTTGCCGTGTACTTCGGGGCGCTCACGCTGGTGTCCGGCTGGAATTTCACGGTGAGCCAGTTCTCCGAGTTCTGGTACTACATCGTCCCGCTCGCCGCCGGATTCGGCATCCAGGTCGCGCTTTACCTGCAGCTGCGGCAGGTGATCAGCCGGTCCAAGGATACCGGCACGGTGCTGGCGGCTTCGGGTACGACCTCGACCGCAGCGATGGTTTCGTGCTGCGCGCACTACCTCACTAACGTCGCGCCGGTGCTCGGTGCCACCGGCCTCGTCGCGTTCGCCGCGCAGTTCCAGGTGGAGCTCTTCTGGCTCGGCCTGGCATTCAACGCCGCCGGCATCGCCTATGTGGGAAACCGACTGTTCAACGCTACCAAAGGGCACAAGATGACAACCGATCCGGTCTGCGGTATGACGGTCGACCCGGCCAAAGCCGCGGGAGAGTTCGCTTACAAAGGAACGAAGTACCACTTCTGCTCGAAGCACTGTCTTCATTCCTTTCAGTCGGATCCCGAGCGGTACGTGAACAAGGGGGCGAGCGATGCGGCGCCGAAGCCCGCAGGCGGGCAGTACACCTGTCCGATGCACCCGGAGATCGTGCAGCAGGGGCCCGGCTCCTGCCCGAAGTGCGGCATGGCGCTCGTGCCGATGGTGCCGGTGGCGCCGCCCGCGGCGGAGTACACCTGCCCGATGCATCCTGAGGTGCGCAGCGACCGGCCGGGCAGCTGTCCCAAGTGCGGCATGGCGTTGGTAGCGGTCGCGGCAGCCGAAGAGGAAAACGCCGAGCTGCGCGACATGACCCGACGGTTCCGGGTGAGCGCGGTGCTGAGCGCGCCGCTCGTGGTGCTCGCCATGGCGCCGTACTTCGGGTTTTCCGAACCCTTCGGGCTGGCCCCGAAAATTCGCGCCTATCTCGAGTTCGCGCTCGGCACGCCCGTGATCCTTTGGGGCGGCTGGCCGTTCTTCCGCAAGTTCGCGCTCTCGCTGCGCAACCGCAGCCCGAACATGTACACCCTCATCGGGCTCGGTGTCGCCGTTGCCTATCTCTTCAGCCTCGCAGCGGTATTTGCACCCGGGCTGTTTCCCGCCGAGTTCCGCATGCACGGGGGCGAGGAGATCGGGGCGTACTTCGAAGCGGCGGCGGTGATCGTCACGCTGGTACTTCTCGGCGAAGTCATGCAGTTGCGCGCGCTCGGCGAGACCAGCCAGGCGATCCGGCAGCTGCTCGCTCTCGCGCCGAACACGGCGCGGCGCGTGGAGGCGGACGGCCGCGAGGTCGAGGTGCCGCTGAGCGAAGTCCAGGTCGGCGACCGTCTGCGCGTGCGTCCCGGCGAGAAAGTACCGGTGGACGGCACCTGCGTGGAAGGCTCCTCGAACGCGGACGAGTCCATGGTCACCGGCGAGCCGATCCCGGTGCCGAAGAAGCCCGGGGACCGGGTGACCGGGGCCACGATCAACGGCAAAGGCGCCCTGATCATGCGCGCCGAGCGCATCGGCTCGGATACGCTGCTTGCGCGCATCGTCCACATGGTGGCGCAAGCACAGCGCACCCGCGCGCCGGTGCAGCGTCTTGCCGACGTGGTCGCCGCTTACTTCGTGCAGACGGTGATCGGGATCGCCGTGATCACCGCCATTGTCTGGGGGTTCTTCGGGCCGCAGCCCGCGCTCACCTACGCCGTGGTCAACGCGGTAGCGGTGCTCATCATCGCCTGCCCCTGCGCCGTGGGGCTCGCGACGCCCATCTCGATCACCGTGGCCATGGGGCAGGGTGCGCTGAACGGCATTCTCTTTCGCAACGCGGAAGCGGTCGAGAAGCTCCGCGAGGTGGATACGCTGGTGGTGGACAAGACCGGCACGCTGACCCTCGGCCGGCCGGAGCTGACGGATTTTATTCCCAATGACTCATCGATCATCGAAGCCGACGCGTTGCAACTCATTGCAAGCCTCGAGCGCGCCAGCGAGCATCCTCTCGCGCAAGCCATCGTGAAGGGCGCTGAAGACCGCGGCGCGGTGCTGCAACCGACGGAAAACTTCGAGTCGGTGACGGGTCAGGGCGTTCAAGGGCTGGTCAGCGGGCGCCGCGTGGCCGTCGGCAGCCGCCGCTTCATGGAGGGTTACGGCAGCGTGCCGCAGACGCTCGCCGACAAGGCCGATGCGCTGCGGGCGAAGGGCAGGACTGCGCTGTACGCCGCGATCGACGGGCGTGTCACGGCAGTGATCGCGGTGGCCGATCCGATCAAGGAAACCACTCTGGAGGCGGTGAAGGCGCTGCAATCCCAGGGCGTGCGCATCGTCATGCTTTCGGGAGACTCGCGCAAGACCGCCGAGGCGGTGGGCAGGCAGCTCGGCATCGAAGAGACGATCGGGGAGGTGCTGCCCGAGCAGAAGGTGGACAAGGTCAAGGAGCTTCAGGCGGCCGGCCGGGTCGTCGCGATGGCGGGCGACGGCATCAACGACGCCCCGGCGCTCGCCCAGGCGAACGTAGGCATCGCCATGGGCACCGGCACCGACGTGGCGATCGAGAGCGCGGGCGTCACCCTGGTAAAGGGAGACCTGCGCGGCATCGCCAAAGCCATCCGGCTCTCGCACGCCACGATGCGCAACGTGAAGCAGAACCTGTTCTTCGCCTTCGCGTACAACGCGCTCGGCGTTCCCATCGCGGCCGGCGTGCTCTATCCCGTTTTCGGCCTGCTACTGTCGCCGATCTTCGCCGGCGCCGCGATGGCGCTGAGCTCGTTTTCGGTGGTTACCAACGCCCTGCGGCTGCGGCGGGTGAAGCTGTGACACCCGACTATCAATACGTCTGGCTAGCGTGGGCGAGCGCGTTTCTCGTGCCCTGGGCGCTGCTTTACTTCCTGTGGCCCGCATTGCGCCAGCACATGGTGCGGGTGAGCGCAGCCACCAGCCTCCTAGGGCTGACCGAGCCCATCTTTGTTCCCGAATACTGGAATCCGCCCACCCTGTTCGATTTGGCGCAGCGCACGGGTTTCGACATCGAGAGCTTCGTCTTCTGCTTTGCGATCGGCGGCATCGGATCGGTGCTCTACAACGCGCTCGCCCGGCGCGAGCTGCATCCGGTCCCGGCCACAGAGCGCTACGCCGCGCGCCACCGCCTTCACGCTGTTGCGCTCATGGCTCCTTACTTCTCGTTTCCCTTGCTGTACGCGCTTCCCTGGAATGTCATCTACGCAGGCATCACGGCCCTTGCCATCGGCGCGACGCTGAATGTGCTCTGCCGGCCGGAGCTGGGACGCAAGACCCTCCTCGGAGGAGCGCTGTTCCTCGTCCTGTACGCGGCGTTCATGGCCGTCCTTGTTGCCTTCGCGCCGGGATACATAGACCAAGTCTGGAATCTCGCCGATCTCTCGGGCGATCTCATCGCCGGCATCCCGCTCGAGGAGCTTGCCTTTGGCTTCGCCTTCGGCACGTACTGGGCGGGTCTCTACGAGCACTTCTCCTGGCGTACGACCGGCGCACGAGCAACATCCCCCTTCGCTTCTCGCAGAGGTCATCATGTCTGAGCATCCGCACGAAAACCATGGTTCCGGCGGCAGAAGCCGGTGGGTGTTCTGGGCGTTTCTCGCGATTGCGGGATTCTTCCTGATCACCGAGCACCGCGCGCACGTATTTCAGTACTGGCCTTTCCTCCTCCTCGCGGCCTGCCCTCTGCTGCACCTCTTCCATGGCCACGGCGGCCATGGCGGTCACGAGAAGGACAAGGAAGGAAGAAAGGATCAGACCTCATGAGCGATTCCGGCCAAATGCAGGCTTATGGCTTGTGGTCTCTGGTGATCATCAACTCGCTCGTATTCATCATCTTCGCGTTCAGCTTCGCGAAGCCGCAGAGCAGGCGGGACTGGCGCTCGTTCGGCGCCTTCTCCGCATTCCTGGTCGCGCTGTTCACCGAGATGTACGGCTTTCCGCTCACCATCTACCTGCTCTCGGGCTGGCTCTCGAGCCGGTTTCCGGGTGTCGATTTCATGTCGCACGACGCGGGTCACCTGCTGGAAGTCATGTTC
>CBDDSA010000008.1:0-26721 GCA_965233185.1 uncultured bacterium | reverse complement strand
GCCCGCAGGCGCGCGTTACGCCCAGAGCGCTCGGCGGTGAGGGTCCCCACCGCCTCGCGCCTGGCCTGCGGGCTTACCACTTTCGGCTAAGGAGGTCCTTCAGCGCCGCGTTGTCGAGGGCCTGGTCGGCAACGATCCGCTTGAGCTTGGCATTCTCCGCTTCCAGCTCTTTGAGCCGTCGCAGATCCGCCACCGTCATGCCAGCGTACTTCGCCTTCCAGTTGTAGAACGTCGCATCCGAGATGCCGTGCTTCCTGCACAAATCCAGCACCTTCGCCCCGGCCTCGGCTTCCTTCAGAACCGCAATGATCTGCTCCTCGCTGAACCGCTTCTTCTTCACGTCCGCCTCTCCTGTTTTGGCGGACTCTACCTCAGAGCCGTACTATTTCAGGGGGGGACGTCAGCGGCGATCCACGTGCGCACGGGCTGCGGCCACCTTAAGCTCTGCGCGCGTGTCGAGTCTCGGATTGTATCGGTGCCGAACCGACGACTGGATCTTCCTATGCCGAGGGGCACCGCAGCAGACCTTCGTTGGCCTATGAGCGCCAGGTCCGTTGGATCGAAAGGGGAAAAAACGGGCTAGAATCGACCGTCATCTGGGAGGGGACCGCATGAAAGCCAGGATCGTCGTTACGCTCGCCGCTGCCCTGCTTGCCGGCAGCGCCTTTGCCGCCGACCGCATTCGGGTCGGCTTCATCAGCACGCTGTCCGGGCCGAGCGCCGCGCTCGGCGTGGACATCCGCGACGGCTTCCAGCTCGCCCTCAAGATGAACGGCGGCAGGCTGGGCGGGCTGCCCGCCGAAGTGCTGATCGCCGACGACCAGTTCAAGCCGGATGTCGGCCGCCAGGCGGCGCAGAAGCTGGTGCAGCTGGACAAGGTGAACTTCCTCACCGGCATCGTGTTCTCGAACATCATGCTCGCCTCCGTGCCGGTGGCCTTCGAGAACAAGACCATCTACGTCAGCCCCAACGCCGCGCCCTCGCCGCTCGCCGGCAAGGACTGCAATCCCTATTTCTTCGTCGCCTCCTGGCCCAACGACGCCTACCACGAGGCCGCCGGGCAGCACGCCACCAACAAGGGCTACAAGAGCGCCTACCTGATCGCGCCGAACTACCAGGCCGGCAAGGACTCGCTCGCCGGCTTCAAGCGCTTCTACAAGGGCAACGTGGCGGCCGAGGTGTACACCAAGCTCGGCCAGCTCGATTACTCCGCCGAGCTCGCGCAGGTGCGCGCCGCCAAGCCCGACGCGCTGTACATCTTCCTGCCGGGCGGCATGGGCATCAACTTCATCAAGCAGTTCGTCGCCGCCGGCCTGTCGCAGGACGTGCCGCTGATCGTGCCGGGCTTCGGCTCCGACCAGGACATCATCCGGCCGGTGGGCGCGGCGATGCTCGGCCTGTTCGACACCGCGCACTGGGCGATGGATCTGGACAACGCGGCCAACAGGAAATTCGTCGCCGCCTTCGAGAAGGAGTTCAACCGCCTGCCCTCGGTGTTCGCGGCGCAGGGCTACGATACGGCGCTGCTCATCGACGCCGCGGTGCGCGACACCAAGGGCAAGGTCGAGGACGTCGAGGCGGTGCGCAAGGCGCTCAAGGCCGCGCGCTTCGACTCGGTGCGCGGGCCGTTCAGGTTCAACCGCAACCAGATGCCCATCCAGAACTACTACCTGCGCGTCGTGGCCAAGGACAGCCAGGGGCGCCTGGTGAACAAGACCATCGGCACCGTGTTCAAGGAGCACGGCGATGCCTACGTCCAAGACTGCGGCATGAAGTAGCCTGAACAGAGAAGAAAAAGGGCGCGGTTTGCGCCCTTTTTTGTTTTCATGTCCTGGATACTGATACTCGAGCAGTCGCTGAACGGCCTGCAGTTCGGGCTGATGCTGTTCCTGCTCGCCGCCGGGCTGACGCTGGTGTTCGGCATCATGGACATGATCAACCTCGCGCACGGCTCGCTGTACATGCTGGGCGCCTTCATCGCTTCCACCTTCGTGCAGCTCACCGGCTCGTTCACCGCCGGCGTGCTGCTCGCCATCCCGGCGACCGCGGTCGTCGGCATGCTCCTGGAAATGAGCGTCCTGCGCACCCTGTACGCGCGCGACCACCTTTCCCAGGTGCTGGCGACCTTCGCGCTGATCCTGATCATCAACGAAGTGACGCGGCTCATCTGGGGCTCGGATGCCGCGCTGCCCGGCCCGGCCGCGCTTTCGGGCCCGGTCGAGCTGCTGCCCGGGCTGCGCTACCCGGCTTACCGCCTGCTCATCATCGGGGTAGGGCTTCTCGTCGCCCTCCTCCTCTATGTTCTTGTGACCAAGACGCGCGTAGGCATGCTGGTGCGGGCCGGCGCCTCCAACCGCGAGATGGCGCTCGCGATGGGCGTCAATATCAAGACGCTGTTCACCGTGGTGTTCGGCGTGGGCGCGGCGCTGTGCGCGGTGGCGGGCGCCATGCTCGCGCCGCTGTTCGCGGTGCAGGTGGGCATGGGCGAGAACATCCTCATCCTCGCCTTCGTCGTGATCGTCATCGGCGGCATCGGCTCGATCCGCGGCGCGCTGGTGGGCGCGGTGCTGGTGGGCGTGGTGGATACCATCGGGCGCGCCTTCCTGCCCATCCTGCTGGGGGCGTTTTTCCAGCCGCGCGTGGCGAGCGCCGCCGGGCCGGCGCTCGCCTCGGTGATGATCTACCTCATCATGGCGGTGGTGCTGTACTTCCGGCCCCAGGGCCTGTTCCCCGCGCGCGGATGAAGCGCACCATCCTCGCCCTCGCGCTGCTCATCGCCTTTCCGCTGGCGATGCTCGCCATCGACCACCTGTTCTACGTCAGCTTCGCCAGCCGCGTGCTGATCTACGCCATCGCCGCCACCAGCCTGAACCTGGTGCTGGGCTACGGCGGCATGATTTCCTTCGGCCACGCCGCCTTCGTCGGCGCCGGCGCGTATGTCGCGAGCATCGCGCTCGCCGAAGGCGTCACCAGCGCCTGGATCGGCTGGCCCGCGGCGGTGCTCGCCTCCGGGCTGCTCGCGTGGCTGATCGGCGCCATCTCGCTGCGCACGCGCGGCGTGTACTTCATCATGATCACGCTCGCTTTCGCGCAGATGATGTTCTACCTGGTCAACTCCATGAAGGCCTACGGCGGCGACGAGGGCCTCACGCTGCCGCAGCGCGCGACGCTCGGCCTGGGCTTGAACCTCGCCAACGAGGTGGTGTTCTATTACGTGGTCCTGTCGATCCTGGTGCTCCTTGTCTATGCGCTGCACCGCCTGGTGCATTCGCGCTTCGGCCGCGTCATGGTCGCGATCCGCGAGAACGAGGCGCGTGTCGCGGCGATCGGCTTTCCCGTCTACCGCTACCAGCTCGCCTGCTTCGTCATTGCCGGCGCCGCGGGCGGCCTGGCGGGGGCGCTGCTCGCGAGCCACGGCAAGTACGTGAACCCCAACGTGCTGCACTGGGTGCAGTCGGGCACGCTGATGATCATGGTGATCCTGGGCGGGGTGGGCCACCTGTGGGGCGGCGTGATCGGCGCGGTGGCGCTATTGGTGCTCGAGCATGCCATTGCCGACTACCCGATTCCCTGGCTGGCGCAGGTCGCGCCGAACTACCAGCAGCACGCCAACCTCGGCGTGGGCCTGGTGCTGCTCGCCATCGTGCTGTTCGCCCCGCAGGGCATCGCCGGCCTGCTTTCCAGGAAACGACATGCTTGAGCTCAGGGGCGTCTCCAAGCGCTTCGGCGGGGTGGTCGCCACGGACAACGTCTCGCTGCAGGTGACCGAGGGCGAGGTGCACGCGCTCATCGGCCCCAACGGCGCCGGCAAGACGACCCTCATCGGGCAAATCTCGGGCTCGCTGGGGGTGGATGCGGGGGACATCCGCTTCCTCGGCGCGGATATCACGCGCGCCCGGCAGCACGAGCGCGTGCGCGCGGGGCTCGCCCGCAGCTACCAGATCACCAGCATCTTCAAGCGCTTCAGCGTGCTCGACAACCTGGCGCTCGCGGTGCAGGCGCGCAGCGGCTCGAGCTTCTCCTTCTGGCGGCCGGTGGCCGCCGAGGCGGCGCTGTTCGACGAGGCGCGCGCGATCGCCGGCGAAGTGGGCCTTGCGGACCGAGTCCATGCCCTGGCCGCGACCCTCGCCCACGGCGAGCAGCGCGCGCTGGAGGTCGGGCTGGCGCTCGCGACCCGGCCCAAGCTGGTGCTGCTCGATGAGCCCATGGCCGGCATGGGGCCGGAGGAATCGGCGCGCATCATCGAGCTGGTGGCCGGGATGCGCGCCAAGGTCACCGTGCTGCTGGTGGAGCACGACATGGACGCGGTGTTCCGCCTGGCCGACCGCATCAGCGTGCTGGTCAACGGCCGCATCATCGCGAGCGGCAAGCCGGAGGCGATCCGCGCCGACGGCGAGGTGCGGCGCGCCTACCTGGGGGACGAGATTGCTGCTTGAGGTAGACAACCTGGAGACGGCGTACGGCCCCAGCCAGGTGCTGTTCGGCCTGTCGATGCAGATCCGCGAGGGGGAATGCGTGACGCTGCTCGGGCGCAACGGCATGGGCAAGACCACCACCGTGCGCTCCATCATGGGGCTCACCCGGCCGCGCGGCGGCGCCATCACCTTCCGCGGGCGCCGCATCGAGCGCCAGGCGCCCGACCGCATCGCGCGCATGGGCATCGCGCTGGTGCCCGAAGGGCGGCAGATCTTCCCCAACTTGAGCGTGCGCGAGAACCTGGTGGCGTTCGCCGGCAACCGCTGCGGCCGCGCCGACCCCTGGACGCCGCACAAGGTTTTTGATTTGTTCGGGAACCTCAAGGAAAGACAGAATCATTCCGGCAACCAGCTCTCCGGCGGCGAGCAGCAGATGCTCGCCATCGGCCGGGCGCTGGTCACCAACCCGCATCTGCTCATCCTGGACGAGGCCACCGAGGGCCTCGCACCGCTGGTGCGCGAGGAAATCTGGAAGTGCCTGGAGCGCCTGCGTGCCGCCGGGCAGACCATCCTGGTGATCGACAAGTACCTGGAGCGGCTGGTGCGGCTCGCCGACCGCCACACCATCATCGAGCGCGGCCGCGTCGCCTGGCAGGGCAGCTCCGCCGAGCTCGATGCGGACCGGGGTCTGTGGCACCGCTATCTGGGCGTGTGATCCCGCTCGAGCGGACTAGATCAGCTTGGCAAAGACCCCTACCCGAGAAATGGTGAAAAGCGAGGGACCTGGCCTGCCCGCAGCGCGGCGAACCATTCCGGGAAGGCAGCGACTAAGCAGACTTCCCAGCTCTATGCCGGTCATGTCCTTACCGGTGACGACAAAGCCACGAAGCTTGGCCGACTCGTAGGTAGCCCGCTCGAGAGGATTACGGCGGATGTTCTGGTCTTTGGTAATCAATACCCAGCCGCGTCGTGCGACTTCCGGAATCCACTGCACGTCCGGCGCGTTGCCTGCAAAGTGGTCAAGATGAACCTCGACGTTGGCGCCTGCTGCACGTAGCGCTTCGGCTACCTGATAGCGACCAATCTGATGATCAAGAAAGAAAGTTAGCGATGCGAGCCGCGCTGCGCTACGCGGCGCGGCGCTCGCACCGGATGGCATTCTGGATTGCCTCCGGCGGCGCTGAATATTCGCGTGCTAAAGCCTCGATATCTTCACCGGCGTCGAATCGTTCAGCGAGAATGGCGGTTCGCACCCCAAACCGATCGAGTATTGGCCGGCCGAACGACAATCTTGGGTCGATCACGACGTCGACGGCGCGCGGCTTGCCCGCCGGCGCAGGAAAAAGGACTATCTTTTCTGGCACTCCCTTTGGGTCTCGTTGTACGCGTTCCAGCCGATTACGTATGATGTCGCGCATCTGGATCTGGCCTTCCTGCATAGCGCCGATAAGAGATCCCATCTTCTCCACGAAAAGGTCAATCCCATCGGTTTCAAATTGCTCATCTGCCAGCGGCCGCTTCGTCGCAAAGGTGCGTCGCAAATAATCGACAGCATTGCGCACTTTGGGCAGAGGGATCTCATGCTGTCGGCGTATGCCGGCTAATACGAAAGCCTCAACGAGGTTGATAAAGGAAAGCCGCCGCTCCTTCCGATCAGCTATGTCGATAACCGGCTTGAAGAACTTCGCCTCGCCACCCGCGCGGTAACGCTGACCGAGAAGCCACGCGCGAAGCGTGGACACTGGGAGTCTCAGATAGCCCGCTGCTTCCGCGATCCCATAAGCGGGCATCTCCCTGAGGTCTCGTTCGTTGAACGTTGCTCCGCGCATACCTATGGTTTCGGGGCGGTACATTACCGTAAATTGAGCTTCGCCGTCAGCATTTCAAACCCGCCGATACAAGACCGGACCACTCGCCTAGCATTGCAGACAGGGGGACGCAGCAACATGGACTTTCGTTGGCCGAAGTCGCGCACCGACATCCAGCTTATCCATGGCGAGCGCAAGCGCCTCGCCGTCGAGCGCGCGCTGCACTCGCCGTTCTGGAAAAAGCGCATGCCGGCGCTGAAGCTCGAGCGGCTGGACGATGCGGAGGAATGGCGCAAGATCCCGGTGCTCACCAAGGAGGACCTGCGCCAGATCCCGCCGGAGCGCTTCCACGACGAGTTCTGCATCCAGCCGCGCACCCGCGTGGTCGAGTACTGGCGCTCGGGGGGCGCCACCGGCCGGCCGCTGTTCTACCCGCGCAGCGCCGAAGACATGCAGCACAACCTGCTGCTGTTCGAGCGCGCCTGGGCGCTGATCGGCGCCACCGCCGACGACTGCGCGCACGTCTCTTTTCCGCTGGGCGTGCACCCGGTCGCGCACCTCTACGCGCGCGCCGCCATCAACCTGGGCATCGGCACGGTGTGGTGCGGCGCCGGCACCAATACGCCCTCCGAGGTGCAGCTCGAGCTCATCGACCATCTCAAGCCGACGGCGTGGATCGGCATGGCGAGCTACGGCCTGCATCTGGCCAACCTGGCCGAAGCGAAGGGCTTCGACCTGCGTAGCAGCAGCGTGAAGAAGATCATCGTCGCCGCCGAGCCGCTGTCGCCGGTGAAGCGCGAGAAGC
Organism: uncultured bacterium; assembly: GCA_965233185.1. GTDB lineage: Bacteria > Pseudomonadota > Gammaproteobacteria > Burkholderiales > SG8-39 > SCGC-AG-212-J23. The sequence continues at coordinate 19,693 of CBDDSA010000008.1, read as the reverse complement.
TGGAGCGCGCCTGGGGCGCCGAGGTGTTCGACCACTTCGGCATGACCGAAGGCGCGCTGGTCTCGTGCGAAGGGCTCGGCCACCACGGGCTGCACGTCATGGACGACATGTATTTCCTCGAGGTGGTGGACGAGAAAACCGGTGCGCCGGCGGCCGAGGGCGAGGGGGGCTCGCTCATCGTCACGCCGCTGTGGTCGAACAGCATGACGCCTTTCCTGCGCTGGAGCTCGGGCGATCTGGTGAGTATTTCAAATTCGAACCCCACTTCCGGAAAGCATCCCTGGTCCCTCTTTCCCATCATGCGCCACGCGCGGCGCACGGTCGGCTTCTTCAAGGTACGCGGCGTCAACATCAACCACGCCGACCTCGAGGATGCGATGTTCCGCGTCCCGGAGGTGGTGGACTTCCGCGCCGAGATCTACAACGCGGCCACCGGCAACGACGTGCTGCACCTGCACGTGGAAACGCGCAACCTGAAGGGCGAAGGCGTGATCGAGGCGATGAAGCGCACCTTCCAGGTGACGCCCGAAGTGACGCTGCTGCCGCGCGGCACCATCGCCAAGGAGTTCGAGGCCAACATCAAGGCGCCGCGCTTCGTCGACAAGAGGGGCTGATGCATTTCGGATTGTTCGACTGGATCGAAGCCTCCGGCCGCCCCGCGGCCGAAATCTACGAGCACAAGCTCGCGCTCGCCGCGGCCGCCGATCGCGCCGGCCTGCACGGCTTCTTCATCGCCGAGCACCAGGGCACGCCGCTTTCCATCGACGGCTCGCCCGGCGTGATGCTCTCGGCGCTGTTCCAGCGCACCCGCACTTTGCGCGCGGGCGCGCTCACCTTCTGCCTGCCCTGGCACAACCCCTACCGCTTCTACCATGAGATCTGCATGCTCGATCAGATGTCGGGCGGGCGCCTGGAGCTCGGCGTGGGACGCGGGGTGTCGCCGATCGAGTCCCGGATCTTCGGCCTGCAAAGCCTCGAGGAGTCGCGCGAAAAGTATCGCGAGGCACTGGAAGTGTTTTTCGCCGCCTGCGGCTCGGAGACTCTCAGCTTTCAAGGCAGGCACTACGCCTACCAGGATGCCGAGCTGCACGTGAAGCCGGCGCAGCGGCCGTACCCGCCGCTGTGGTTTCCGAGCTCCAACCGCGACTCGATCGATTTCACCGCGCGCCACGGCTACCACACCGCTTTCCTGGGAAAGCTCGCCGACTGCAAGCCGCTGTTCGCGCGCTACCGCGAGCTGTGGGAGAAGCACCGCAACGACCCGGGCCGGCACAACGCGCATGTCGTCGCGCCGTTCCTCGCCAAGACGCAGCACCTGGTGATCGCGGAAAGCGAGGCAGAGGCGAAGCGGCTGGGCGAGCAGGCGCATGCGGCCTGGAACCGGCACATCCACCATCTCACGCGCAAGGCCGGCCGCCCCGACGTGCACAACAGCGAGCCGTACTCGCCCGAATCGGCGCACCCGCTGATCACCGGCACCCCGGCCAGGGTGGCCGAGCGGCTCGCCGAGCTCACCCGCGCCACCGGGATCAATTACCTGCTGTGCGTGTTCTCCTTCGGCGACCTCGCGCCCGAGGCGGCGATGCGCTCCCTCGAGCTGTTCGCCGGCGAGGTGCGTCCCCGGCTCACAGCTTGAAGATGCGCAGGGCGTTGCCGCCGCGCACCTTGTCGCGCACCGCGGGCGGCAGCGCGTCGACGCGCGCGAGACAGCCTTTCATGTCGCCGATGTTGTGCGGGTAGTCGGAGCCGTACAGGACGTTGTCCTCGCCGCCCACCTTGATCGCCAGCTCCAGCGACTCCTGCTGGAACACCACCGAATCGTAGAAAATCTGCTTGAGGTAGGTGCTGGGCTTGCGGCTGATTTTCTCCCGGCAGGCCGGCATGTTGTCGAAGCAGATGTCCAGCCGCCCGGCGAGGTAGGGCAGCGCGCCGCCGCCGTGGGCGGCGATGAGCTTCAGCCGGGGGTAGCGGTCGAGGAAGCCGTCGAAAATCATGCGGCTCACCGCGAGCGAAGTATCGAACATGAAGCCCACCGAGGCGATCAGGTTGTACTTCGCCACGTCCAGTTCCTTGCTCCCGGGCGGCGCGCTCGGGTGGATGAGCACCGGCAGGCCGCGCCGGTCGATCTCCTTCCACACCGGGGCGAACACGCGATCGGTGAGCGAAGCGCCGTTGACGTTCGCCAGCTGCATCACGCCCACGGCGCCGAGCTCGTCGCAGGCGCGCTTGAGCTCCGCCACCGCGAGCTTGGGGTGCTGCCAGGGAAGCGAGCACATGAAGCGGATGCGCTCGGGAAACCGGCGCTGCTGCGCCGCCATATCGTCATTGATTAATCTTGCAACCTCCAGGCTGGCGCGCGCCGAGCCCCAGAACACGTTCGGGCTGGTGAGCGTGACGATGGCCATGTCCACCGCGGCCTCGTCCCATGGCCCGGAAGAACGGCGTGCGCATCACCAGCTTCCCGGCGGTGCATATCTACGACGGGCCGGTCAGCCTGCGGCTGGACTGGAACGGGCTGTCGTTCGTCTATTCGGGCGACACCACGCCCAGCCATTTCATGGTGGAGAACGCCAAGGGCGTCGACCTGCTGGTGCACGAGACCTTCAACACCGTGCCGCAGCTCATGTCGCGCTCCGGATACGACGAGCGCACGGCGCGCGGCATCGGCACCATCGCCCACTCGGATCCCGCCGAAGCCGGCAAGGTGCTCCAGCTGTGCGCGCCGCGCATGGCGGTCGCCTTCCATTTCTTCAACGACTTCGACACCGCCCCGGAGATGGAAAGCGAGATCCGGCGGCATTACAAGGGCCCGCTCGCGCTCGCCAAGGACCTGATGACCTTCAACGTCACGCGCGAGCGCATCGTCTCGCGCATGACGGTGCACAGCTCGCACGTCTGGCCGAACAAGGAGCACCACGAGGAGTTCCGCAAGGCGCCGCGCAAGGAGCGCATGAAGATGTCGCGCTGGCTGGCCGACAAGCAGATCTTTCCGAAATTCTAGGAGCTCAGGATGAAAGCGCTTGCCTCGTTCGTTCTCGCATGCCTGGTCGGCAGCGCCGCGGCGCAGGACTACCCGTCCAAGCCGATCCGCCTGGTGATCCCGTTCGGCCCCGGCAGCCTGGCCGACGCCGTGCCGCGCCTGATGCAGCCTGCGCTCGAGGCGAAGCTCGGCCAGCGCATCGTCATCGAGCATCGCCCCGGCGCGGGCGGAAACGTCGGCGCGCAGGCAGTGGTGAGCGCCCCGCCCGACGGCTACACGCTCATGATGGCGGCCACCAACAACCTGGTGATCAAGCAGTTCGTGTTCGACGACATGAAGTTCGACCCGCTGCAGGACCTGGCGCCGGTGTCGCTCGTCGTGGAGGTGCCGCTCATCCTGCAGACGCATCCGGCGCTGCCCGCCACTTCGCTCGCCGAATTCATCGCGCACGCGAAGGCCAATCCGGGAAAGCTGAACTTCGCCTCGCCCTCGACCGGAACGCTGCCCCACCTGGCGATGGAAATCTTCGCGCGCAGCGCGGGCCTTTCGCTGGTCCACGTGCCGTTCAAGGGCGGCGCCCCGGCGATGAACGCGCTGATCGCCAACGACGTGCAGGCAATGCTGATCGGCTATGCCACGACCGCAGGCCAGGTAAAGAGCGGCCACGTGCGGCCGATTGCCGTCGCCAGCAGCGCGCGGCTTGCGGCGCTGCCGCAGGTCCCCACTTTCGGCGAGGCCGGCTTCCCGGACCTGCAGGATGCGGTGCCGGGCAACTGGTGGGGCATGGTCGCGCCCCAGGGCACGCCGGCGCCGATCGTGGCGCGGCTTGCTAGCGAGATCCGCGCCGCCCTCGCCGACCCGGCGACGCGCAAGAAATACGAGGACCTGGGCCTCACGCCGGTCGGCTCCTCGCCCGAGGCATTCGCCGCCGGGCTGCCGGAGCAGGCGCGCAAGTGGCGCAGCGTCCTGAAGTCGATGGGCCGCCTCACCAATTAGTTGCAAATGCACATAAAGGCGGAGTAAGGTTCCGCCATGGCGACGCGCCCGGCGTTCGAGCTGGACCAGCACCTGTTTTTCCGGCTCACCCAGGTCATCGGCGCGCGCAATCGCCGCCTGGGCGCCGAGCTCAGGGATTTCGGCCTGCGCGTGCCCGAGTGGCGCGCGCTTGCCGCGCTGTACTCGCGCCGGCGCTGCACCATGAGCGAGCTCGCCGACCTCGCTTCCATCGACCGCACCACCCTCACCCGGACCGTCGACCGCATGCAGGAGGCCGGCTGGCTGGCGCGGCTTTCCGACGGCGGCGACATGCGCATCACCCGGCTCGCGCTCACCGCTTCAGGCGAGCGCCTGTTCTCGCGCGTATGGCCCACTGTCGAGCGCCTCAACGAGGCCGCCGTCGCCGGCCTGCCGGCGGCCACGGTCGAGAAGCTGCGAGCCGCGCTGGCTCGGATGAAACTCAATCTTGAACAGGAGGAAACATGCTCCAGGAGCGCATAGCCGACCTCGCCAAGTACGTGGAGCCCGACCGCGTGCGCCGCGAGGTGTACACCGACCCGGCGATTTTCGAGCTCGAGATGCAGCGCATCCACGAGCGCGTGTGGATCTATTGCGGCCACGAGAGCCAGGTGCCCAGGGCAGGCGACTACTACCAGGTGCAGATCGGACGACAGCCGATGGTGATGGTGCGCGGCGCCGACGGCAAGGTGAACGTGCTCTACAACCGCTGCCCGCACCGCGGCAACATGATGGTGGGCGACCGCCACGGCAACTGCGGCGAGTTCTTCCGCTGCTCGTATCACGCCTGGACCTTCCGCCACGACGGCAAGCTGCGCTCGATCCCGATGATGGAATCGGGGTATGCCGGCACGCGGCTCGACAAGGACAGCCCCGAGCTCAGCATGAAAGGCGCGCCGCGCGTGGAGAACTACCGCGGCTTCGTGTTCGCCAGCCTGGCGCCGGACGGCCCGTCCCTCAAGGAGTTCCTCGGAAAGTCGATCGTCGCGTTCGACGACATGTGCGACCGCGCCCCCGAAGGCGAGGTCGAGGTCGTGCCCAATTGCTTCCGCGTGATCCAGAAGTCGAACTGGAAAATTTTCCTGGAGAACCAGCTCGACGCGCTGCACCCGTCGGTGACCCACCAGTCGACCGGGCGCGCGGCGCACGAGGTGGAGAAGGACATCGAGAAGAAGACCGGGCACGCGCCGCTCTCCTACCACATGCTCTCGGCGTTCGCCACGGTCACCATCGACAAGTGGGACAACTTCCAGACGCTGAACTACCCGTACGGGCACTGCATCCTGACCGGCTACATGGGCCTCAGGCCGAAGGATCCGGATACCCTCGAGTACGAAAGCACCCTGGAAAAAGCCTACGGCCGGGCGCGCATGGAGGAGATCCTCGGCGTCAACATCCACCACGTGCTCATCTATCCCGGCCTGTCGGTGCAGTCGCCCCTGCAGCAGCTGCGCGCGGTGCGCCCGCTCGGCGTCGACCGGACCCTGACCGAGATCTGGCATTTCCGCCTGAAGGGCGCGCCCGAGCCGATCTACCGGCGCTCGCTCGCCTACTACAACCTGGTGAACTCGCCCGCCACGCTGGTGAACGCCGACGATCTGGAGAACTTCTGGAAGTGCCACCAGGGCCTGTCCTCCGACGGTGGCGACTGGGTGAGCTTCGCCCGCCACTTCGGGCGCGACATCGAGAGGAACGGCATGGTGGAGACCGCGCCCAACTGCGGCACCTCCGAAGCGCCGATGCGCGGGCAGATGAAGGCCTGGGCGCAGTACATGAAGGGCTGAGGATGGACCTCCAACACGAAGTCGAGCAGTTCCTCTACCGCCAATCGGAGCTGCTGGATACCAAGCAGTGGCAGGCCTGGATCGATCTGTTCACCGACGAGGGCGTCTACTGGATGCCGGCCGACCCGGCGCATACGCACTGGGACGGCGTGCCGGCGATCTTCGCCGAGGACAAGAACCTGATGAACGTGCGCATGAAGCGCGTGCTGCACCCGGACGCCTGGTCGCAGCGGCCGCTGTGGGGCACGAACCACGTGGTGTCCAACGTGATGCTCGAGAAGGCGGCTGCGGATGAAGTCGTGGTGCGCTCACGCTTCCACATGCTGGAGCTGCGCCGCGACGACGTACGCCATTTCGCCGGTTCCTACCGGCATCACCTGAAGAAGGCGGGAAAGAGCTTCCGCATCGAGCTGCAGCGCGTCGACATGACCAACGCGCAGGCCGCGTACGACTACGTGCTGCAGGTTTGGGTCTAGCCAGAGCCAGCCTGCTGGTCGGGGTGCTGCTGGCCTGGCAGCTGCTCTCGCTGCGCGGCCTGCCGGACTACCTGCTCAGCCCGGTGCAAATCGCCCGCGAGTTCTTCACCGCCCTGGGCTCGCAGGAGCTCTACGTGCACGCGGGCGCGAGCCTGATGCGCGCGCTGCCCGGCTTTTTCATCGGCTCGGCCGCCGGCATAGCCTTCGGCCTGGCCGCCGGCGTGTCGCGGCGTTTCGACCAGACCGTCAGCCCGGCCGTTTTCCTCACCTACCCGGTGCCCAAGATCGTGATGCTGCCGCTGTTCATGCTGTGGTTCGGCATCGGCGATCTGTCGAAAATCCTCATCATCGCGCTCGCCTGCTTCTATCCCACCTTCATCAACGCCTATTACGGCGCGCGCGCGACGCGCAGCATCCTGGTGTGGTCGGCGCTCAACATGGGCGCCGGCCGCGGCCGGATCTTCCGCCGCGTCGTGGTGCCGAGCGCGCTGCCGCAGATCTTCGCCGGGCTGCGCGTGTCGCTCGCCCTGTCGTTCATCGTGATGTTCGCCACCGAGATGATCAATTCGCGCTCGGGCCTGGGCCACCTCATCCAGGCGGCCGAAGCGGGCCTGCGCTTCGACCTGATGTACGTGTCGCTGGTGACCATCGCGATCCTCGGCTACCTGGGCGACTACCTCCTGAGGCGCGCGCGCGGCCGCCTGCTGAGATGGCAGGAGCCGGAGGTTTGAAGTACCTGCGCCCCGCGCTGCTCATTTTCCTCCTTCTCGCAATGTGGGAGCTTGCCGCGCGCAGCGGGCTGTGGAACCGGCTGCTGTTCCCGTCGCTCGTGCGCATCGGCGCGGAGTTCGCCGAGCTCATGTTCGGCGCGGAAGGCTTGATGCAGGCCTGGGTGTCGCTCTACCGCGCGCTCGGCGGCTTCGCGCTGGCGGCGGTGGTGGGCGTGGCGCTGGGCATGGTGATGGGGCGCTCGGCCTTCGTCGCCGGGCTGCTCGACCCGTTCTTCTCCGGGACCTACGCGGTGCCCAAGCTCGCGCTTTTCCCCATCTTCATCTTCGTGTTCGGCATCGGCAGCCTGTCGAAGGTGGCGCTCATTTTCCTCGAGTGCCTGTACCCGATCGTCATCATGACCTACCACGGCGCGCGCGACGTCAACCGGGTGCTGCTGTGGTCGGGGCAGAACATGGGCGCCTCGCGCGCGCAGATCCTGCGCCGCATCGTGGTGCCGGCCGCCGCCCCGTTCATCTTCGCCGGCTTGCGCGTGGCGCTGCCGGTGGCGATGATCGTGGTGGTGATCACCGAGATGATCAGCTCGGCCGACGGCCTGGGCTACCTCGTGATCTACGCGCTGTCCTCGCTGAAGACCGACCAGATGCTCGCCGTGGTGATCGCCATCTCGCTGCTCGGCCTCGCGCTCGACCGGGGGCTCGTGCTGCTGCGCAACCGGTTGGTATACTGGGAAAAGCTCGACGCCTACTACGTCTGAGCATCCTGAGGAGGAGATCCTGTGAAGCTCGTGCTGGCGGTTCTTGCCCTGTCCTTTACCCTGACGTGCGCGGCCGCCGAGCCGCCGCTGATCCGCCTGGGGCGCGGCTTCGCGGCGGAGGAGCAGGTATGGCTGATGAGCGCGCGCCCGGACCTCGCGCCCAACCAGGGCAAGCGCTACCAGCTCAAGCAGATCCTCTTTCAGGCCAATCCGCAGCGCTTCCAGGCCTATCTCGCCGGCGAGATCGACGCCGGCACCGCGCCCGGCCTGACCGTGATCTTCGCCAACGAGCAGGGCCTGGATATCAAGGTGGTGGCGAGCGTCTGCCTGGAAGCCGCGGGCAAGGAGTGGTTCAGCACCACTTACATGGTCAAGGACGACGGGCCGGTGCGCTCGGTGAAGGACCTGAAGGGCGGCACGGTGGGCGTGGTGGGCATCAAGACGGCCACCGACCTGTGGGCGCGCGCGGGGCTGCTGAACGCCGGGCTGCAGCCCGACAAGGACACCAAGGTGGTGCCGATGGCCTTCCCGGTGATCGGCGACGCGGTGCGCACCGGCAAGATCAGCGCGGGCACGTTCGTCGAGCCGTTCTATTCGGCGGAAATGGCCAAAGGCGGGCTGCGTAAGCTGTTCACCGCGGTGGAGGCGGTGGGCTACGACCACGAGCTGCTCGACCTGTGGTTCGGCGAGAAATTCCTCAAGGAGCACCCCGACGCCGTGCGCGCCTTCCTTGCCGACTACGTCGCGGTCACTAAGTACTACCTCGCCAACACGGCGCAGGCAAAACGCGACCTGCACAAGGCCGGCTTCGTGCGCACGCCCCTGGAGATCTACCTCAAGAACGCCGACTGGAAGCGAGACCCGGACGCCCGGGTGAACGTCGAGAGCCTGAAGAGGCTTTCGGTGTTCATGCGTGAGAAGCTGAACTGGCTGGAAAAGCCGGTCAACGTCGAGGCGCTGGTCGACCAGAGCTATCTACCGCGATAGGGATTCGCTGCGGATAAGGTCCCAGATGTAGTTGCGGTATTCGTGGCACTGGGCTGACTTCTTGATGGTGAGGTCGCGCGGCCGCGGCAGCGCGATGGCGATTTCCTCCCGGACGCGCGCCGGGCGCGCGGTCAGCACCACCACCCGGTCGGCAAGGTAGACGGCCTCGTCGATGTCGTGGGTGACGAACACGATGGTCTTGCCGGTGCGCTCCCACAGCCGCGTCAGCTCCTCCTGCATCACCTCGCGCGTCTGCGCGTCCAGGGCGCCGAACGGCTCGTCCATGAGCAGCACCTTGGGATTGAAAGCAAGCACCCGCGCCAGCGCCACGCGCTGCTTCATGCCGCCGGAGAGCTCCGCCGGGAAGTGGTTGCGGAAATCCCACAAACCCATCATCTGCAGGTAATGGCGCACCGTGTCCTCGATCTCGCGTGCGCCGACCCCCTGCGCCTCCAGGCCCCAGGCGACGTTGCCGGCGACGGTTTTCCACGGGAACAGCGCGAACTCCTGGAACATCATGCCGCGGTCGGGGCCCGGCCCGCTGACCGTGCGCCCGTAGATGCGGATGCTGCCGCTTTCGGCGGGGATGAAGCCGCCCATGATGTGGAGGAAGGTGCTCTTGCCGCAGCCGCTGGGGCCGATGACGGTGATGAACTCGCCTTCGCGCGCCGCGAACTGCGCGATGTCGACCACCTCCAGCGACTGGCCGTTGCGGGTGTAGACCTTCCGTACGCCGGAGGCCTCGAGGGCGGTTTCAGGTCCAGACACGGCAGAAGTAGTCCCAGGAGTGCTCGATGTGGGCGGGGGTCATGATCTGCGCGTGGCGCTTGGCCCGCACCGCGGGGTCGAGCGGCCTCGCCTGCAGCCCCGCGCCTCGCGCGAGCAGGTGGGCGCGGCAGGCCTTCTCCAGGAATACCCCGACGCAGGTGGCGTGCTCCACCGACGTGCCGCAGAAGGTCACGCCGTGGTTCGCCATAAGCACCGCGAAGTGCGGCCCGAGGGAGCGCGCGAGCGCCGCGCCTTCCTCGGGCGTGGTGATGAGCGCCACCTCGTCCGCGTGGCGCGGCAGCTCGGCGAAGTAATCGGCGTCCAGCGTGTAGGGCAGCAGCGCCTCGCCGCTTCCGGAAAAGAGGCTTGCGTGCAGCGCATGCGTATGCGCGACCACGTGCACGTCCGCGCGCTGCTTGAGAATCTCGGCGTGGATCGGCCACTCCGAATGGCGCCCGCCTTCGCCGGCCAGCTTCTCGCCCGCGAAGCTCACCAGCACGAAGTCCTGCGGGCCGCGGATCTCGCCCAGCCCTGCGCGGTTACGCTTCAGCCAGAAGCCGCGGCCCTGCGGATCGCGCAGCGAAACATGGCCCAGCGACAGGTCGCCGTGGCCTTCCTTCTCGAGGATGCGGCAGGCTTTCGCCAGGCGCTCCAGGGTGTGCGTCAGCATGGCCTAGAATAGTAAAGGAACGACGCATGGCGGCGAACGATCAATTGGCGATGCTGGTCCAGCCCGACCGGGTGCATCGCTCGGTATACGCGGACCCGGCGATCTTCGAGCTGGAGATGGAGCGGCTGTTCGGCCGCGCCTGGCTGCTGCTCGGGCACGAAAGCCAGGCGCGCGCGCCCGGCGATTACTTCACCACGCGCATGGGGCGCGAGCCGGTGATCGTCATTCGCAAGGACGACCGCGAGATCGGCGTGCTGGTGAATCGCTGCGCGCACCGCGGCTCCACCGTATGCGCGGAAGGCCGCGGGCACGCTGAGCGCTTCGTATGCCCTTACCACGGCTGGAGCTACGACCGCGCCGGCGCGCTGAAGGCGGTGCCGCTCGCCTCGAGCTTTCCGCAGGACAAGCTCGCCGAGCTGCGCCTGAAGGCCGTGCCGCGCGTGGCCGTCTACCGCGGCTTCATCTTCGCCTCGCTCGCGCCCACGGGGGAAAGCCTGGAGGCGTTCCTCGGCCCGGCCAGGGCCTCGCTCGACGATTTCGTCGACCGCGCGCCGGGCGGCGAGCTGGAAGTGGCGGGCGGGGTGTTCAAGCACGCCTATCACGGCAACTGGAAGCTCATGCTCGAGAACCACCTGGACGGCGCGCACCCGGCCTGGGTGCATGCCTCGTCGGTGGCGGTGGCGCGCAACGCCCCGGAGCCCGGCAAGCCGGGCGAGGAGCACTACCACGACATCGCGGTGCGCCAGATGCGCCAGAACGGCGCGCCCGAGGCGGTATGGGAATCCACCGGCATCTGGACCACGCCGCGCGGCCACGGCTACATGGGCGACTACCACGACGACAGCCGCCTGGTCGCCGGCCTGGGCAACCCGGTGTTCGAAGAATACCGATCCGCCTTGGCAAAAGAACATGGAAGCGAAAAAGCCGATCGCATCCTGCGCGTGACGCTGTGGAACACGATCCTCTACCCGAACGCCTCGTTCATGAGCCAGTTCCGGCAGCTGCGCATCATCCACCCGCTCGCCGTCGACCGCTCGGTGGTTTACACCTATTCGTTCCGCATGAAGCAGGCGCCGGCGCGCATGTTCCGCGACACCATCGCGTTCTCCAACGTGGTGAACGGGACGGCGTCGTGGGTGCTGACCGACGACCTGGAGGTGTACGAGCGCATCCAGCGCGGCTTCTCCTCGGGTGCGGTCGAATGGGCCTACGTCGGCCGCGGCTACGGGCGCGACGTGGCGGAGCCCAACGGCGCCTTGCGCGGTGCCACCGGCACGAGCGAAGTGTTCATCCGCGCTCAGATGCGCGCCTGGCTCGATTACCTGTCGGAATGAAGGTCGAAGATTTCCTGTATCACGAGGCGCGCCTGCTCGACACGCAGCGCTACGAGGAGTGGCTGGAGCTATTCACCGAAGACGCGACCTACTGGGTGCCCCTCGAGCACAACCAGGCCGATCCCTTCGAGACCTCCTCGCTGGTGCACGACGACCGCACGCTGCTCGAGCTGCGCGTGAAGCAGGCCCGCCACCCTCGCGCCCATGCGCGGCTCCCCCTGGCGCGCACGGTGCACCAGGTTTCCAACGTCTTGATTCTCGAAGAAACCGCCCGGGTAACGCGTGTGTCTTCCACCCTGCAACTGGTGGAGTGGCGCCAGGAAAAGCAGCGGGTGTGGGGCGCCCTGGTCGAGCACGAGCTGCGCCGCGCGGGCGAAGGCTTCCGCATCGCGCGCAAGCGCGTGGACCTGGTGAACTCGAAGGCGGAGCTCGACGGCATCGCGATCCTGTTTTGAGCAAGGTTTTCCTCGACTACGACCAGCAGGCGCTCGACGACCAGTACGAGCAGCGCGTCTGGGTGCCGCACGCCGACCAGATCATCCGCCGCTACGGCGCCGCGAGCGACGCGGTGAGAAGCCGCATCGGCGAGCCGCGCACGCAGCGCTACGGCCCCGCGCCGGTCGAGACCCTGGACATCTACGGCGCCGGGGAGCAGGCCTTCGTATTCGTGCATGGCGGCGCGTGGAAGCGCCAGTCGAAGCGGGAGAACGCTTTCGCCGCCGAGATGGTCGTAGGCGCCGGCGCCGCCTTCGTGGCGCTGGATTTCGCTTTGCTGCCCAGCGTGAGGCTCGACGAAATGGCGGTGCAGGTGTGCCGCGGCATCGAATGGGTGCATCGCAATGTGTCGCAGAGCGTCGTGCTGTGCGGCCATTCGTCCGGCGCCCACCTCGCCGCCGTTGCCCTTACAAGACTCGAATTTCCGAAAGCCGCCCTTGTGGTATCCGGCATCTACGACCTGCTGCCGGTGCGCCTGAGCGCGCGCAACGACTATGTGCGCCTCGACGAGCGCCTCGAGCACGACTACAGCCCGATCCGCCACATCGACAAGATCCGCTGCCCCGTGAGCGTCGCCTGGGCCGAGCACGAGGCGGCCGAGTTCGCCCGGCAATCGCGCGAGTTTTCCGAGAAGCTGCGGCAGGCCGGCAAGCTGCAGGCCGCCATTGTGGGAGAAGGCCAGAATCACTTCGAGATCGTCGAAACACTGGCCGATCCGCGTACGCCGCTGGGCCGCGCAGCGCTTAGCATGCTGCAATGAGCTCGAGAAACCCAGAGCCGGTGGTGGTGGCCGGCGGCGGCATCGGCGGCCTGGCGGCGGCGCTCGCGCTCGCGCGCAAGGGCTTTCGCTCGGTGGTGCTGGAGCAGGCGCAGGAGTTCGGCGAGCTCGGCGCCGGCATCCAGATCGCGCCCAACGCCTGGCACGCGCTCGACGCGCTGGGCGTGGGCGGGCTGGTCAAGCGCGAGGCGGTGTTCATCGAGCGGCTGCTCATGTTCGACGGGGTGTCCGGCGAGCGCGTGATCGACATCCCGCTCGACGAGCGCTTCGCCAGGCGCTTCGGCAATCCCTACGCGGTGACGCACCGCGCCGACATCCACGGCTCGCTGCTCGACGGCTGCAAGGCGCTGCCGGCGCTGATCGAGCTGCGCACCAGCAGCCGGGTCACCAGCTTCGAGGCCAACAGCGATGGCGTCACGGTGAAAACGGCGGGCGGCGACATCCGCGGCAGCGCGCTGGTCGGGGCGGACGGCGGGCGCTCGGTAATCCGCGAGCGCATCGTCGGCGACACCCTGCCGCTCATCACCGGGCACATGTGCTACCGCGCGGTGCTCAACATCGACGACGTGCCGAAGGAGCTGCGCTTTGCGGCCGCCACCCTGTGGGCGGCGCACAACACGCATATCGTCCATTACCCGCTACGCGGCTGGAAGCTCTTCAACCTGGTCGCCACCGTGATCGGCAAGCACACGAGCGGCGGCCACAACGAGCTCGCGCTGCCCGACGAGGTGCTGCCGTTCTTCTCGCATTACTGCGAGGAGGTGATGAAGCTGATGCGGACCCCTCGGGAGTTCCGCCGCTGGATGCTGCTGCACCGCGAGCCGGTGGACAACTGGACCAGCGGCCGCGTGACGCTGCTGGGCGACGCGGCGCACTTCATGCTGCAGTACATGGCGCAGGGCGCCGCCATGGCGATGGAGGATGCGGTGTGCCTGGGCCTGTGCGCCGAGGAGCACGGCGGCGACTTCGAGAAGGCTTTCCTCGCCTACCAGAAGCGGCGCATCGTGCGCGCGACGCGGGTGCAGATTTCGGCCAACAAGCTGATCGGCATGATTTTCCACGTGCCCGACGGCCTGGAGCGCGAGGTACGCAACGACCTCTACCGCGGCCGCACCCCGGAGCGCTACTACGACGCGCTCGAGTGGATCTTCACGCCGCCCGACTACGTGCGCGAGTTCCGCTAGCGACTCGGCGCGATCAGATCGGGGCCGATCTCGGCCATCGCGCGCACGCCGCACAGCTTCATCGCGCGCTCGAGCTCGCCGGACAGGATCTGCAGCGCGCGCTGCGCGCCCGGCTCGCCGCCGGCCATGACCCCGTAGAGGGTCGCCCGCCCGACCAGCACCGCCTGCGCGCCCAGCGCGCGCGCCTTGAGGATGTCCACGCCGCGGCGCACGCCGCCGTCGAGCATGACCGTGATGCGGCTCCCTACCGCGCGCGCGACGGCCGGCAGGGCCTCGAGCGTCGGCGCGGCGCCGTCGAGCTGCCGCCCGCCGTGGTTGGAGACGATCACGCCGTCGCAGCCCAGGGCGGCCGCACGCTCGGCGTCGTCCGGGCGCTCGACCCCCTTCAGCAGCAGGCGGCCCGGCCAGCGCTCGCGCAGCCGCTTGAGCTCCTCCCAGTCGAACGCGGCGTCCATCTCGCGGCCGACCGCGGTGGCGATATCGGTCATCCGGGTGCTGGAGAACTTGTAGCCCTCGAAATTCTCCATGCGCGGCAGCCCGTGGCGCAGCAGGTCGATGAGCCAGGCGGGCTTGCGCAGCACGTCATGCGAGTTGCGCCAGTTGGGGCGGTAAGGCGTCACGAAGCCGTTGCGCGGGTCGCGCTCCCGCTTGCCCGAGACCGGCAGGTCCACGGTGACGAGCAGCGCCTCGTAGCCGGCGTCCTTCGCCCGCGCCACGAGCTTCTCGCGGAACTCCCGGTCGCGCACCACGTAGAGCTGGAACCAGCGCCGGCCGCCCGCCTCCTCGGCCAGCCGCTCGATGGAGGCGCCAGCGGGCGTGGCGAGGGTGTACGGAATGCCGAAGGCCTTGGCGGCGCGCGCCAGCATGAGGTCGGCGCCAGCGCGGCCCGCGGCGATGCCGCCCGTGGGCCCGATGGCGAGCGGCAGCTTCGCCTGCACGCCGAACAGGCTCACGCCCATGTCGACCTCGGCGACGTTCACCAGCACCCTGGGGAGCAGGCGCACGCGCTCGAACGCGGCGCGGTTCTCCCGCAGCGTCACCTCGTCCTCGGCGGCGCCGTCGAAGAAATCGAAGATCGCCTGCGGCAGGCGGCGCCGGGCAAGCCGGCGGAGGTCTTCGATATTCACGGCTTTTTCTGGGTGCATAATTGGCGGCTCACTGTACGGACTAACATGAAACCAGGCAATAAAGTGAAGCGAATCGAGGGCGTGCTCTCCCCGGTGGTCACGCCTTTCAGGAAGGACTACGCGCCGGACGCGGGGCGCTTCGTGCGCCACTGCCGCTGGCTGCTGAGAAGCGGCTGCGCCGGGCTGGCGGTGTTCGGCACCAACAGCGAAGCGAACTCCATGTCGGTCGCGGAGAAGCGGGCGCTGCTCGAGGCGCTGGTGGCCGGCGGCGTGCCGGCGGGGAGCCTGATGCCCGGCACTGGCCATTGCGCGCTCAGCGATTCCATCGAGATGACGCGCGCCGCGGTGGAGCCCGGCTGCGCCGGCGTGCTGATGCTGCCGCCGTTCTATTACAGGGGCGTGTCGGACGAAGGCCTGTACCGCAATTTCGCCGAGGTGATCGAGCGCGTGGGGAACGAGCGCCTTCAGCTCTACCTCTACCATATCCCGCCGGTGTCGCAGGTGCCGATCACCCTCGGTCTCATCGAGAAGCTGCTGTCCAAGTACCCGGGCATCGTCGCCGGGGCCAAGGATTCCTCTGGCGACTGGTCCAACACCAAGGCGATGCTCGACGCTTTCGCCAAGGACGGCTTCGACGTATTCGCGGGCAGCGAAGTGTTCCTCCTGGACAACATGCGCCACGGCGGCAAGGGCTGCATCACCGCCACGGGGAACATCAACCCCGGCCCCATCGCCAACGTCTATCGCGGCTGGCGCTCGGCGGAGGCGGACAAGCTGCAGGCTGGGATCAGCGCGACGCGCAAGATCGTGCAGAAGCAGCCGATGATCCCCGCGCTCAAGGCGACGGTGGCGCACTTCGGCAATGACCCGGAGTGGCGCACCTGCCGGCCACCGCTCACCGAGCTCAGCGCCGCCCAGGAGCAGACCCTGATCACGGAGCTGAAAGCCGCCGGCTTCTCGATGCCCGGCCTGAATAGTTGAAGACCGCGCTGGTCACCGGCGCCGCGCGCGGCATCGGCCGCGCCGCCGCCGAGGCGCTGTCGCAGTCGGGCATGCGGGTCGTAGGATTGGACCGGACGTTTACCGACGCGCCCGGCTTTGAGAAGCGGGTCTACGACCTGACCGACCTCGCCGGCATCCCGGCCCTCGTCCAGGAAATCGGCGAGATCGACATCCTGGTGAACAACGCCGGCGTGCAGAACGCGGTGTCGATCGATCGCTATACCGAAGAGCAGCGCGCGCGCATTTTGCGGGTCAACCTCGAGGCGCCGGTGGAGCTGATCCGCGCCGTGTCGACGCAGATGGTGGCGCGAAAGCGCGGGCGCATCATCAACCTCGCCTCGGTGGCCGCCTACACGCCGCATACCGACCTGTGGTACGGCGTCACCAAGGCCGGCATCGTGAGCTTCACGCGCAGCTTCGCTTCCTACCTGGGCCCGCACGGCATCCAGGTGAACGCGGTGGCGCCCGGGCCGATCGACACGCCGCTGCTCGACAATGCGCAGCCCGAGCGCATCGAGCAGCTCATGAAAGCGGTCTACACGCGCCGCAAAGGCCGGCCGGAGGAAGTCGCCGAGGCGATCCGCTGGCTCGCGCTCGACGCGCCGCCCATCGTGAACGGCGCGATCATCGACATCACCGACGGCTGCTTCCTGCGGTGACCCGAGGGGTCAACAACCCGCTGGCGTGTTACGCATGCTGCAGGATGTTGACCAGCTTTCCGAAGGGATCACGGACGTAGAACCTGCGCACGCCCCACGGCTCGGTCGCCGGGCCGTATTCGATGGCGATGCCCGCCTTCCGTACCCTCTTTAGAGCCTCTTCGATATCGTCGACTTCGATCGACATATCCGGGACCGCCGTGCCGGACCCGCCTTCGGACATCACGCTTACCTGGATGGTCATCTTCGAGCTCGAGCCGTAGGTTCGTATCCACCCAAGGTCCATGAGGACCTCGAGCCCGAGGATCTCTTCATAGAAGGCGCTTGCCTTCGCTACGTCGGACGCAGCGACATTCGCGAGGATGCGCTTGACCTTCATTAACCCCTCATTGCTGAAGCTCGAGATCCACCAGCTCTACCGTGGTCGTTCCCTGGTAGGGATTGTGGTTGATCGACTTGACGATCGCTCGCGCGGCTGGCGCGTACCAGTACGTGGTGGTCGTCTGCCCGGCGTAGAACGTGTTCGAGGGCGATAAACCGCCCAGCTCAGCCAGTGCCTCGAGCTTGAAGGCGTCGAATCTGCCGGCCGGAACTTCGATCGGTTCGTAGCTCACCACCGCGACCGCCGCTGTGATGCTGCCTCGCGATGACTTCGGCTTGAACAGCCAGTTGCTGGTGTACTGCCACCGCTTGCCTACGGACAGCGGAAAGCTCAGCAATCGCGGGTTGGTTTCAGATTGGTGCGGCGAGTCGACAAGGTTCAGCTCAGCCGTGAGCGTCAAAGCTTCGCCGTTCTCGGTGGCTAGAAGGCGCTCGTTGCCAACGGAAGTGATGACCCACGTTCGATTGGGAGCCCTAGACGGCACGGTGTAATAGACGGCGAATCGCCACGTGTCTCCTACCGAGACGGGCGGTTGCTGAGCGATCTGCGCCTGCGCGAACATCGGAAACAGCAAGGTCACCAGCACTATGCCGCTGCGCATCTTCGTTCGGTCGATCTATTTCTTGGCGGGATGGGCGCGGCGTATGGTCGGCGACACGACCTTGTCCGAGACATGAAAGTCCCAGACCGCGCCGCCGCCGCTTGCGGAAAATTCCTTCACCAGCTTGGGCACGTCGCCCAGAGCCTTGACCGTCTTCCCCGGAAGGCCGAAGCCGCGCGCGATAGCCGCGAAATCGCAGTAGCCGAAGACCGATCCGTCCTCGCCCATCCCCTCCGAGCGCAGCTTGTGCAGCTCGGAGCCGTAGGCGCCATCGTTCATCACCACGATCAGGATGTTCAGGCCGTGGCGCTTGATGGTTTCAAGCTCCTGCACGTGCATCATCAGGCTGCCATCGCCGTCGAACAGCACCACGGTTCGATCCGGGCGCGCGGCGGCTACCCCCATGGCGAACGAGATGCCATTGCCGATCGCGCCGAACTCGCGGATGGTGAGGAACTTCTCCTGCGGGCGCGAGGGCATCTGCGCGAAGAACCATGAGCAGTGGCCTCCCGAGTTCACCATCTCCCAGTCCTCCGGCAAGGCCGCTTCCAGCGCCTCGACCACGCGGCGCGGGTCGAGCAGTCCCGGCTCGATCTCGAAGACGTGGCTGTCGGGCTTCGAATCGCGGATGCGCGCGGCCATCGCATTGCTTCGCCAAGCTCCGTTGCGGGAAGGCAACGCCGCGGTCAGCGCTTCCACGCCCAGGCGCGCGTCGGCTCGCAAGTGATGACGCGCGACCTCCTGGCCCTGGCTCACCGCCACCGGATCGATATCGATCTGCAGCATCTTTGCCTTCGGCCAGAGCTGGCCGCCGCCTCCGGCGTGGTAGGCGAGCGAACAGCCGACCGCGACAACGAGGTCGGCCTGCGCCAGGTACTCCAGACCCACCTCGGGCGTGAAGCTGCCCGAGATGCCGATGCAGAAAGGATCGTCGTGGAACAGGCCCCTCGCGGGCAGCGTGGTCGACAGCAGCCCGCCCGTCCGGGCGGCCAGCGCCCGGCACGCAGCGCCCGCCCCCGCTTCGACCGCACCCAGGCCGGCGAGCACCACGACCCGTTCGGCGCCGGCAAGCAGCCGCGCGGCGTTTGCCACATCGTCGGGATGCGGCGGCATCGGCGATGGGCGCGGCAGCAGCTCGCGCGAGGGCCTGGGTAAATCCGCCGACCCTTCCCAGGGCCGGTTCTGCAGATCGAACGGAACGCCCAACACAACGGGCCGGCGCTCACGGCGCGCCTGCAGGAAGGCATCGCGCGTCGCCACAGGCATGCGTTCGGGCATGTGCAGCCAGTGATAGGCGGCGCCCGTGGCGGTGATGAGGGGCGCCTGATCGATCTCCTGGTTGTACCAGCCGCTTTTCAGCGGCGCTTCGCCGGCGAACACCACCAGCGGCAGGTGGGCGCGCACGGCCGCGGGCAGCGCCGTGATTAGCTGCGTCACGCCGGGCCCGCAGGTGACGGTCGCCACCCCGACGTCCATGCTCTTTCGCGCGTACGCCATGGCCGCCGCGAGCGCGCAGTGCTCGTGCCTGACATAAACCATGCGGCATCCCTGCGCCGAGAGTCGCGCGGCCCAATTCATGTTCGCATCCCCGAGGAGCGCGAAGCAGGTTCGCACCCCCTCCTGTGCGAAGGCCTTCGCCAGCATGTCGTACACACGGGTCCTGGCTTCACTCTTCATCGTTTCAACTTTCGCATCAAATGGTCCATAACGCTAACGAATGTCCGCAACGTTCACGCCCTGCCGCTCTGCGCAGCGGCTCAGCGTGCGCTCCCACGCAGGGCGCGCCAGGGCTCTCGCGTAATAGGCCTTCAGCCGCGGATAGGGCTCGATGAGATCGGTGTGGCGGACTTGCCGCAGCACGGTGGCGAGGAGAATGTCGGCGACCGTGAACCCTTCGCAGGCGATCCATTCGCGGCCCTCGAGCCGGCGCTCCAGCCCGGGCAGCGCCCGGCGGCGGGCTTCCTTG
>CBDDSA010000007.1:0-5450 GCA_965233185.1 uncultured bacterium | reverse complement strand
CGGCGCGCTGGCGATGGCGGCTTTCGGCGCCGGCACGCTGCCCTGGCTGCTCGCCGCCGGCCTCGCCGCGGCGCAGCTCAGGGCGTGGGTCGGCCGACGGCCGGTGCGCGCCGCCGCGGGCGGCCTGGTCATGGCTTACGGGGCCTGGGGCCTCGCACATACTCTCTTCATCGGAGGACACATATGAAAGACGCCATCTCGATCCTGAAAAGCGAGCACCGCTCGATCTCCGCCGTGCTGCACGGCCTGAAGCAGCTGGCCAAGGACGCGCGCAGCGCAACCACGCGTCCTCGCTTCGACGTATTTCGCGCCATGCTGCGCTACATCGACGAGTATCCCGAGCGACTGCACCACCCCAAGGAGGACGAGCATCTGTTCGCGCGGCTGGTGCAGCGCGCGCCGCAAGCCAAGGCGTTGGTGGACGAGCTGCAGGCCGAGCACGTGCAAGGCGCCCGCCTGATCCGCGAGCTCGAGCGCGCTCTGGTATTCATGGAAGACGGCTGGCCGGTCGGGAGGCGTGAGTTCGAGGCGGCGGCCGGCGCCTATGCGGAATACCACTGGAAGCACATGCGCAAGGAGGAGGAACAGCTCTTGCCGCTCGCCGAGCGCCATCTGCTGCCCGAGGACTGGAAGGCGATCGACGAAGCTTTCGCCGCCAACCGCGACCCGATTGCCGGCATGCGCGAGCGCGATTTCGAGCAGCTGTTCACCCGCATCGCGAACCTCGCTCCGGCGCCCATCGGACTGGGCGAGCCGTGGAAAAAATCCGCCTAGCGGATCACTACCACCGGGATCTTCGAGTGGGAAAGCACGCGCTGGGTCTCGCTGCCGAGGAGCAGGCCGCCCACGCCGCCGCGGCCGTGCGAGGCGATGACGATGGCGTCGCACTTGCTTGCGCGCGCCGCCTTCAGGATTCCGGCCCACGGGGGGGCATCGGACACGATGCGCGTGGCCCAGGGCACGCCGGCGGCCTGCGCCTCGATCTCCACCACCGCCAGCGCCTTCTTGGCCGCCTTTTCCACGATGCCTTTGTATTCCTTGGCCGAATACCCGGCGTAGTAGACGGCCGCCTCGCCGTACACCGGCGGCATGTAGGGCAGCAAGACATAGACGCCGGTGACCTTCGCGCCGAGCGCCTTAGCGAGCTTCACGCCGGCCTTGATGCCCTTGGCGGCGAGCCCGGAGCCGTCCGTGGGAATGAGAATGTGCTTGAACATCGAGGAGCGCACGGCGAGCGCCGCGCGGGTGGCGTTCTACCGGGCCGACTCGCAGGCCGCGCAGTGAAGCGCCGCGGGCTGGGCGGCCAGCCGGGCATAGGGGATGTCGGCGCCGCAGCGCTGGCACACGCCGTAGTCCGGCGAATGCAGGCGCCGCAGCGTTTCGCTGCTGTCCCCCGAGGCCTGGGAGCGGATCAGCCGCTCGAGCGCTTCGCGTTGCTCGATGGTGAAGTAGTGGTAATGCATGGGGCTACGCTACCGCGCCGGCAACGCTGCCGCTTGATCTGCGTCAATACCCGAGCGCTCCCGGCCTCTAGAGTGAAATGAAAGGAGGCTGTATGTACAAGCACATTCTGATTCCCACCGACGGCTCGGACATCGCCGCCAAGGCGATCGACGAGGGCCTCAAGTTCGCCCGCTGGGCGGGCGCCAAGGTGACGCTCTTCACCGCGCTGCCGGAGTACCAGGTCCCTACCGGGGAATTCGTCTCGCGCACGGCGATCTCGATGCCGGAGCACGAGCGCCGCTCCAAGGAGCAGGCGAAGCAGCTGCTCGGCGGCATCGCGTTGCGCGCGCGCGAGGCGGGCGTGGAGCCGGGCACCGACTACGCGCTGAGCGACCGGCCGTGGCAGGCGATCATCAAGGCTGCCGAGAAGAACGGCTGCGATCTCATCTTCATCGCCTCGCACGGCCGCAAGGGACTGTCGGCGTTCCTGCATGGCAGCGAGACGCACGAGGTGCTCACCCACTCGAACATCCCCACGCTCGTGTACCGCTAGGCGCCGTGATCGAGTCGACCGCCGAGCTGTACGTGCACGCGATCGCCATGGAGCGCGAGGCAACCCTGCGCTACACGGAGCTCGCGCAGCGCATGTCGGACGAGGGCAACGACGAGGTGGCGGCGCTATTCGCCCGCCTAGCCGCGCACGAGAGCGAGCACTTGGCGACGCTGCGCCGCCGCACCGCCGGCGTGGCGCTGCCGGCGCTGGATACGGACTACTCGTGGATCGACGAGGGCGCGCCCGAGACCCTGGCGCACGACTTCGTGTTCCGCCTGATGACGCCTCAGCAGGCGCTCAGCATCGCGCTGCACGCCGAGAAGCGGGCGAAAGCCTTCTTCGAGCAGGCGCAGCGCGTCGCGGACGACCCGGCCACGCGCTCGCTCGCGCGCGAGATGGCCGCCGAGGAGGCCGCGCACGTCGAGATGATCCAAGCGCTATTCTGACAGGCTGCGCATTACCGGCTGAGTAACGGGCTCCTCATCGAGGATAATGTCGTTCCCGAGCGCACGTTAAGCACGCCGATCCATCGATGCAACATGACTGACCGCGACCGCCGCGCCGTCGCTGCGTGGCTTCTTGCTTGCGCCGCGCTGGTATTCCTCATCGTGCTGGTGGGCGGCGTGACGCGCCTCACCCGCTCGGGCCTGTCCATCGTCGAGTGGCAGCCGCTCATCGGCGCCCTGCCGCCGCTGTCCGAGGCCCACTGGCAGGAGCTGTTCGCCAAGTACAAGCAGACGCCGGAGTTCAGGCTGGTGAACTTCGACATGACGCTCGAAGGGTTCAAGACCATCTTCTGGTGGGAGTACGTTCACCGGCTGCTCGGCCGCCTCATCGGCCTGGTTTTCCTGATTCCGCTCCTTTACTTCCTTGTCAAAAGGCAAATCGACAAACCGCTGGCTTGGAAGCTCGCCGGCATTTTCGTTCTCGGCGGCCTGCAGGGCGCGCTGGGCTGGTTCATGGTGAAGTCCGGCCTGGTGGAGGACCCGCGCGTGAGCCACTTCCGCCTGACCGCGCACCTGGGAGTGGCGCTCGCGATCTTCGCCGCGCAGTTCTGGCTCGCGCTGGGTTTGCTTTCGGGAAGAAGAGAACCCTTCGACAAAGGCGCGCTGGCGCTGCCGCTCGTCGTCTTCCTGATGGCCCTCACCGGCGGCATGGTGGCGGGCCTGCGCGCGGGCTACGCCTACAACACCTTTCCGCTCATGAACGGCTACCTGGTGCCGCCCGAGGTGCTGAGCCTCCAGCCGTGGTGGCGCAATTTTCTCTACAACATGGCGACGGTGCAGCTCGTGCACCGCGGCTTTTTCTGGCTGCTCGCCGTGCTCGTGCCCCTCGCCTGGTGGCGCCACCGCCGATCGACCGCGGCGCACGTGCTGATGGCGGCGTTCGCGCTGCAGGCAGCGCTGGGCATCTCGACCCTGCTGCTGGGCGTGCCGGTGGCCCTGGGCGCCATGCACCAGGGGGGCGCCGTGCTGCTGCTCGCCGCGGCGCTCTGGTATGCGCATTCCTGCCGAGAGCCGGCTATGGTCCGCCATGCAAGCGCGCTCGCCTGAGCGCCCACGAAGTCGCCCGTCGCAGGAAGGTCACCACTTCGTCGCGGACCGCTGCATCACGCCCGAGCCAGGCATGCCCGCCGGTGGGGAACATGATCAGCCGGACTCCCGGGATCTGTTGCGCCGCGTACCTCGCCCCGGCCGCGGCGGCCGGCGTAGCCTCCGCCGGCAGCGGAGTGCGCAAATAGCCGAAGCGGGACATCGCAATCGTCTTGAAGCCGGACGCCGCGAGCCATTCCCCTATTGCGGCGACCTGAGAGTAGCCGCCGCCGGCGCCGTGGATGACGAGCACGGCCGGACCCGATCCCGTAACGGCATACTCCACCGGGCCGCAGGCGGTATGCGATGCGGCTGCCCGCCTGAAGGTCGCGGCGCGCAGCGGAGAGCTCGAAGCGGTACTGGGCGCAGATGAGCGCGGCGGCCACGAGCAGCAGGATTCCGAGCACGAGCATGGTGCGTGTCATCGCCTGCGCCCGGCTAGGAGGTCCATGTGACGAGCGGCTGCCCGCTGGATTGCATCGGATGCAACGATATGCATCCTGAAAAAGAGGCAGTTGACGCACATCAAATCCGCTGCGCGCCCGGCCGGGCATCATCCGGGCCATGAGAAACAATGGCGCTTACCCCGCGCGCAAGTGGCGCTCGTGAATCCTGCAGAGCCGCACGCCCGGCCCGCGCCGGCCTTGGCTCTTTTTGCGCTCGGCTTCCGGCCGCTTTACCTCCTCGCCGGCCTGTATGCGGCGCTGAGCGTGCCCCTGTGGGCGGCGCAGTTCGCGGGCTGGCTGCCGGGCGCGAATCCGCTGTGGCACGCGCACGAGATGCTGTTCGGCTACGCCTTCGCCGTGATCGCCGGGTTCCTGCTTACGGCAGTGCGCGTCTGGTCGGGCCGCCCGACGCCGACGGGGGCGCCGCTCGCCCTGATCGCCGGCCTTTGGCTTCTTTCGAGGATTGTGGCGATGCAATCGTTGCAAGTATCGGCATGGATCGATCTCGCTTTCGCTGCAGCGGTCGCCATCGGCGCCGGCCGGCCGCTCATCGCGAGCGGCAACCGGCGCAACTGGTTCTTCATCCCCCTGCTCGTGGTTCTGGGCGCCGCGAGCATCGCCTTCACGCTGTATTCGCGCGTGGCCCTGTTCGTCGGGCTGGACGTGGTGCTATTCATCATGGCGGTCGTGGGAGGGCGGGTGATCCCGGCGTTCACCAACAGCGCCATCCCGGACGCCGGCGCGCGGCGCCATCGCCTCGTGGAATACGGGGCATTGGGATCTTGCTCCTGCTCCTGGCCGTGGACCTCATGGAGCTTTCCATGCCGGCGGCGGTGGTCTGCCTGGTCGCGGCCGCCTTCCATGCCGCGCGGCTCGCGCTGTGGGCGCCGTGGGCGACGCGCGCGCGGCCCATCCTGTGGATCCTGCATCTCTCGTACGCCTGGGTCGCGGCGCACCTCGTGCTGCGCGGCCTTGCGGGCTTCGACCTCGTCGCCCCCGGCCTCGCCACGCACGCGCTCACCGTGGGAGCGATTGGCGGCCTGACCCTGGGCATGATGACGCGCACCGCGCGCGGCCATACCGCGCGGCCGCTGCAGGTGGGAGCGGCGGAAGTCGCCGCCTATGGTCTGGTGCACGCGGCGGCAGCCGTACGCGTGTTCGCACCGCTCGTCCTGCCGGAGGCTTATGTCGCGACCATCGTCGCCTCCGCGGCGCTGTGGTGCGCCGCGTTCACGCTCTTCACCGTCGTATACTTTCCGATCCTTTCACGACCGTGCCTCGACGGGCAGCCGGGCTAACCCATGTTCAAGCGCATCGACCACATCGAGCTCGTCACCGCCGATCCGCAGCGCGCGGAGCGCTTCTATACCGAAGTGCTGGGCTTTCGCGTGCGCGAGCGCGCCGCCGTCCCGGGCG
>CBDDSA010000006.1:0-6682 GCA_965233185.1 uncultured bacterium | reverse complement strand
GGCCCGTAGACGAGCAGGAGGGCGAGCAGCACCGCAACCACCACCGGCACGGCGAGGCGCGTGGCCGGCGGGGCGGCGAGCACGTACTCGGCGTCGAGCTTCATCGGGCCGCCGCCCTGGCCGGCGCCTGCGGCTCGAGCGCCGCGTCGAGCAGCGCATAGCTCGCGCGCCAGGCGTAGTCGCGCAGCACGCGCTCGCGCGCCAGGCGTCCCATGGCCTGCGCGCGCTCAGGCTCCATCAGCACGTGAACCTTGGCCGCGAACGCCTGCGGGTCCGCGGCCACCTCGAGCTCCACGCCCGCGCGCGCCGACAGCGCCGCGGCACACGCCGGGGTCGCCACCACCGCTCGCGCCATGGCCATGGCTTCGAGCACCTTGTTCTGGATGCCGCGCGCCACGCGCAGCGGCGCGACGACCACGCGCGCGTGCTGCAGGTAGGGGCGCACGTCGGCCACGCGGCCGGTCACCACCACGCCCGGGTCGCCGGCAAGGGCGCGCACGCTGGCATCCGGGTTCATGCCGACGACGTAGAAGCGCACCGCGTGCTGGCGGCGCAGCACCGGCAGCACCTCGCGCGCGAACCAGACCACCGCGTCCACGTTCGGCCAGTAATCCATGGCGCCGGTGAACACGAGCGCCTGCTCGTCCTGCGGGAACGGCGAGGCGAACGGCGCGTCGGGGGAAAAGTAATCGCTATCCACGCCGTTACGCAGCGTGTGCACGCGCGCGGCGCATTCGGGCGCCTGGGCGACGAAGCGCTGCGCTTCCTCGTCGGTCACGAAAAGGCTTGCATCGGCGCGCTGCGCCGCCGCGCGCTCGAAGGCGTGCAGGCGCCCGGCCTCGCGCCGGTAGACCGCCGAGGCCGGCCACGCCCGGCGCGCCGCGTATTCATCCCACTTGGCCGAGTCCATGTCGACGAAGTCGACCACGGTGCGCGCCCTGGGCAGCGCCGGGAGGTACTGCGCCATGGGCGAAGAGAAGGCGAACACGCGGGCGATGCGCTCGCGCCCGGCGGTCTCCTGCGCCCATTTCTGCAGCGCCCGGCTGCGAAAGTACGGCAGGGTCAGCGCCTCGCCGGTGATGAACGCCCGGCTGCTGGTGGCGCGCTTGAGCCACGGCAACAGCGGCTCCACGTGAAGGCCGGCGCACATGTCGCGCAGGGCCTCGACGTGCGGCCAGTCCGCCGCGTCGTCGACGAAGGCGCCCAGATACAGCCGGTAGCGCCCGGCGAGGTGGCGCACGAAGTGGTGCGAGCGCACCTTGTCGCCCTTGTTGGGCGGCCAGGGCAGCCGATGCGCGAGGAAAAGCAGCGGCTCCACGCTCAGCCCAGGCTCTTCACGAGGTGGGGGCCGAGGGCGTTGGCCACGCGGAGGGGCAGGCGCCGCCACAACGCGATGAGCGCGCGGTACCTGGGGTTGAGCGGGTTGTTCTGCGGGATGCTCGCGCGCCGATACAGGCAGTATTCGTAGGCGAGCGGCGCGGGCTCGAAGCCCCAGTTCTTCTTGAAGTCGTACGGCCCGGTGCCGCGCTTGCTGCGGCCGAAGTCGAACGCTTTCACGCCGCGCTCGCAGGCGCGGCGCATCAGGTCCCAGTACTTGAAGTCGTTGGCGGCGAGCTGGCGCGCTTCCAGCGCGTCGCCCGCGTAATAGGGCAGCACCGTGTCCCGGAAATAGAAGCTGAATACGGCGGACACCGGCGTGCCGGCGGCGTCGGTGACGGTGAGCACCTCGGCGCTCGCGCCGAAGGTTTCGCGCAGCGCCTCGAAGTAGCGCTTGGGCAGCGGCGGCGTGCCGTGGCGGTGCACGTTGCCGGCGTACAGCGCGAAGAAATCGTCGACGTGCGCGTCGATGCGCCCGACCAGGCCGTGGCCGATGCCCTTGCGCACCATGGCGCGCTGCTTGCGCGGGATGGCGAGCATGTTGGCCTCGGCCTGCGGCGCAAGCGGCTTGCGGAAGGCGGCGTACAGGTCCTGCTGCGGCCAGCCGGGGGTGCGCGCCTGCGAGTGGCGCAGCTCGAGGTGCGCCACCTTGAGGCGCGCGCCCAGAGCCTGGGCTGCTTCGCGCAGCGCAGCCGCGGCTTCGGCGTCGGCGGCCGCGATGCCCGCCTCGGCGCAGAAAGGCAGCGACACGAGCGCGTGGCCGAAGAGCAGGCTCTTCACCTGGGCGAGCGGCAAAACGCCGACCAGCTCGCCGCCGCGCTCGGCCACGAGATAGCGCGTGCGGTGGCCGAAGCAGCGCTCGAGGATCCCGCGCCAGCCGATGCGATGGAAGAAGGTCGCTTCCCCGCACGACTCGACGAAAGCCTCCCAGCGCGCCGCATCGTCGGGCGCGAAGTCCCGTACGCGGACCGGCATCACGCGCTCCTAGGCGCTCTGCTGGGCCGCTGCGCCGGAGCGCTTCGCGAGGCTGAGCGTGGCCTGCCGCACCGCCTCGGCGTAGCGCGCCGCGGCCTGCGTGCGGTTGGTGGCGCCCACCTTGCGGAAAATGCGCTGCACGTGGTTCTTGACCGTGAACGGGCTGATGCGCAGCGCCGCGGCGATCTCGAGGTTGGTGCGCCCGCGGCACACCGCCTCGAGCACCTCGCGCTCGCGCGTGCTGAGATCCAGCACGTTGCTGCCGTCGTCGAGCGCAAGGCGCGCATCGGCGAGCGGGAAGGCCGGGATCTTGCGGAACGCGGCGTCGATCTGCGAAACCAGGGGCTCCAGCGCGGCGAGAAAGCGCACCAGGCTGCGGCCCTTGGTGAACGAGCCGCAGCTCAGCGCCACGAACAGGCTGTCGCGCCCGGAGCGCTGGTCGTGCATGCCGTGCACCAGCACGCTGCGCATGCTGCGCAGCGCCGTGTGCACCGGGCAGTGGCAGGCCGGCTGCAGCGCCTCGGTGTCGGCGGCCTTGAGCAGCACCGGCTGGCGCCCGGCGTCGAGCCAGCGCCCGTAGGCCTGGCGCACGAACGACTCGACGCGGCAATGCGCGAGCTGGGCAGTGCGCACGCCCGGCAGCCCGGAGGCGAGGTCGAGCTGCACGTCCCAGGTCTGGAAATCGCCCCACGCCGACAGCAGGATGTCGTGCGGCAGGAAGTACTGCACCTCGTCATTCAGCCAGCGGTACACGTCGTAGTGGCTGCGGATGCGCCCGCACTCGGCCACGATACGCAGGAAGCGGCTGCTTTCGTCCGCGGTGAGCTCGAAATCCTTCGGCGCCGCCGCCGCATTGGGCACAGGCGGCGCGGGCGGCACGGGCTTCAGTGCGCGCGCCGCCCCCGCGGTCCACGGCACCAGCGGCAACCCTTGCGACAACACCCAGCGTGGCAGCTTTGCTTGAATCGTATTCATCGGTCTGGACCCTCTTTCTCTCTAACCCTTCTTTTGATCGGAGCTTTTGCCGGCGGGAAAAATGCGGTGAAACTCGAAGCTGTTGATGGCTGCCGCAATTCCCTTCCTGGCCCCCCGCTCCTCCACTCTCACAATGCGTGCACTGCAGCTCACTGAAATGGGGCCGCTCGGGAAGCTGTCGAACTGCAGCGTCAGCTTCACCGGCTGCCCTTCCTTGAGCGCCGCGTCGGTCTCGAAATAGATGCCGCTCGAGCTGACGTTGCGCACGGCGCCCTCGCCGCCTTCGAACCACACGGAAAGGTCCGCGCCGTAGCGTTCGTCCCTACGCCCGGCCACGAAATTTCCTGAGAGAAAGTCGACGGAGCTCCATGGGAGCGAATGGTGAACGCTCGATGCACGTCGGGAGCGAGCGACAAGTACTGTTTTGGCGGGGACAGGTGTCATGGGCCATGCATGACATTTGTCATGGCCCGGGCGGCGTGGCAGAATCCGCCCTGGAGCCTACTACATATGGCGCTTCTGGAACAGGACGCTACTAGAGGCAGGGCAGAGCGGGGCCCGCGCGCCGACGGCTGGGCGACTTTCTCGGCGTGGTTGTGGGTGGCGTATCTCGCCGGCATCGGCGCGACCGCGACCTGGCTGCTGCGCTGACGCGCGCTGTCGGCGCGCCTTACGGCCGGGGCGCGCGCCGAGCATAAGTCGTTGATCGCGCTACATGGCGCGGTATTTGCGAACAGCGCTGTTTTCGAGCGCTGGACCGCTCGCTCTCAGCCCCGGAGGTCCCCCGACGTCCGGGGCTTTTTCTTTTCTAGGGGCCGCGGTGGCCGTTCAGGCCGTGGCGCTGGGCGAACACGTAGAGCTCGAGCCGGTTGGGCACGCCGAGCTTGTCGTAGATGCGGCTCAGGTGGTTGCGCAGCGTGTGCTCGCCGATGTGCAGGTTGCGCGCGAGCTTCTTGTTGTCGGCCCCCGGCTGCGTCACCAGCGTGCGCACCACGTCCTGCTCGCGCTCGGTGAGCGAGTCGAGCTTCTTCTGGGTGGGATCGGGGTCGCGCTTGCGCCGCGACAGCTCAACGAAGATGCGCCCGGTGGTGGAGCGATCCAGCCATAGCTGGCCTTCGTGGACCTTGGCGATGGCCTTCAGCAGGACCGCCGGCGTTTCTTCCTTGAGCACCACGCCGCAGGCGCCCTGCAGGACGGCGGTCTCATGCAGCAGCGCGTCTTGCACGCTGCTGAACAGCAGCACCTTGGCGCTGTGCCCGTTGATGAAAGTCGGAATCACCTGCGCGCCGCCGCGCAACAGCTCGGAGTCGAGCACCACGACATCGGGCAGCGCTTTCTCGGCGAGCGACATGGCGCTGGCGCAATCGGCGGCCGTGCCCACGACTTGCATGCCCGGCTTCGCATCGATGAGCTGCTGCAATCCCCAGAGCACGATGTGATGGCGATCAACGAGCAGGACGCGGATGCGTCCAGTCGGTTGCGAACTCATTTCTTTCCCCCCAGAGGGCAAGATGATAGCCGAGGCGTCGCCAAAAGCCAGCCCCTCATGCGTCCTCATGCGTGCTGAAAGTTTTACAAAACATATAATTGCGCGCTTGCATGCGCCCTAACCCGCTTTCGCCCCGCCTCGCGTTTGTCTTCCCGGCCGTGGCGTGCGTGCTGCTGCTCGCTTTCGGCTACTACCTGGAGCACGTGCGCGGGTTGCAGCCGTGCCCGCTGTGCTTGGTGCAGCGCGGGTTTTTCTATGCGGTTACAGGGGCTTGCGTGGCCGGCGCGCTGCACGGGCGCTGGGTCAGGCTCTACGCGGCGCTGGCGGCGATCCTCGCCGCGGGGGGCGCGGCCGTCGCCGGGCGGCAGGTCTGGCTGCAGCACCTGCCGGCGGACAAGGTGCCGCAATGCGGGCCGGACCTTTTCTTCATGCTCGACAATTTTCCGCTGTCCCGCACGCTGCAGACGCTGGTTTCGGGCACCGGGGAGTGCGCGGCCGTGGACTGGACCTTCCTCGGGCTGTCGATCGCCGAGTGGTCGCTGATGTGGTTCGCGGGGCTTGCGCTCTACTTCGCCTGGATGGCGATCTGGAGCACCAGCGGACGCTGGGTGCCGCTAAGGTCCGCGGCCCAGCCGCCGAGGTAAGCGCGCCCGGCGTCGTCCCGGCTGATGGAGCCGTAGAGCAGCACGTCTTTCAGCCCCTGCGTGTCGACCGGAAATGCCGCCGAGGAGCGCGTGCGCAGCTCGGCGACCACCCATTCGAATTTCTGGCCGCGCTGCGCGACCCCCGCCACCCAGCTATTGCCGCTCAGCGCAAACAGCGAAGGTGCGTAGGCCGGGCCCTCGGGATGCAGCCAGCCGGCGTCGATGAGGTCCGCCGGAGCGTTCGCGCGCGGCTGGACGAGGTAAAGGCGGCCCGGGTGCGTGGCGAACACCATGCGCCCGTCCGGCAGGTAAGCCAGGCCGACGATGCCGTGGTTCGAGGCGGCGGGCTCCTTTCCCAGGTAGAACGCGAGCGGCGTATTCGCGACTTCCTTCAGGTCGGCGTCGTACTCCACCAGCACCGCGTGCGCCTTGCCTTCGCGCTGGAAGAGACGCGGCACGAAGGCGTGTCCGCGCACGTCGGCCAGCAGATTGCGCGACACGTGGCCCTCGAGGGAGCCGACTTCGACGCGCCTGACCTGCGAGGTGGCCGTGTCGTACTGGTAGAGCACATGGCCCCAGTAGCCCAAGGCATACATGAAGCGGCCCACGCCGCTGACCGCGATCAGGCCTTCGGGCGCCGCGAGCACGTGTTCCCACGTGTGCTGCTGCGGATGGATGCGCCACAAATGACTGCCCCAGCGCGGCAACACGGCGCTTTCGGCGCGCTCGCCTTCCTCGTCGGAGGAGGCGAAATACAGCCAGCCATCGGCCGCGGGGACGATTTTCGAGTGGATCTTCACCTGGCCCTGTCCCGGGCGATGCAACCCCAGCGCCTGGAGCTGCGCTACGACGGCGCCGTGGTCGCGCCAGGAATCGGCATCGGGGTCGTATTCGAGCAGGTGCGCGCTCATGCCGGGCGCGCTCGCGGATACGCCCACCCAGATGTGGCCGCGAAAGTCGCGTCCGCTGGAGCCCCACACGCTCGTCGCATCGTCGAACGCGGGAACGTCGAGCCTGCGCACGGCGACGCCCCCTGGGAGGGCGGCCTTGAGCGGCGTGAACACGCTGCCCGTGAGCTCAGCGTAGCTGAAAGCCGGCGCCGGCGTGACCGGCGCAGACGAGTCGAACGCGTAGATCGCGCCGAGCCCGGCGACGATCGCGATCGCTAGAGCGCCGTAGGTTTTTGTCCGCACGAGCCTGCCTTTCCCCTGTTTCGAGTATG
>CBDDSA010000005.1:0-11998 GCA_965233185.1 uncultured bacterium | reverse complement strand
GACATCAAGGTCGATCCGAAGGCCCTGTACCTCGAGGAGGTCTTCACCGACCGGCGCGTGGGCACCATCCGGCGGCTGACGCCGGTGAACGGCGAGGGCGCGCGCGACCCGGCGCGCCCGGTGCTCTACGTGGGTGAGACGCAGGTGCTGACCCCGGCAGGGGCGCTGCCGATCGGCTTCGAGATCGGCGCCGGCTCGCTGGAAGAGGCGGCGCAGAAATTCGGGGATCTCGCGCGCGAGGCGATCGAGCGCACGGTGAAGGAGCTGCAGGACCTGCGCCGGCAGGCCGCCTCGTCCATCGTCGTGCCGCAAGGCCCGCTGCCCCCCATGGGCGGCCCCGGCGGCGGCAAGATCCAGATGCCTTGATTACCCAGGTCCAGGCCTGGCTGGAGCGCGCGCGGCGCGTGGTGGCGCTGACCGGCGCCGGCATCTCGACCGACTCGGGGATCCCGGATTTCCGCGGCCCGCAAGGGGTGTGGACGAAAAATCCGGTCGCCGAGAAGCTGTCCAACATCCACTACTACCTCGCCGATCCCGAGGTGCGCAAAGCTTCGTGGCAGAACCGCCTGTCCAGTCCCGCGTGGCGCGCGCAGCCGAACGCGGGGCACCTTGCCCTCGTGCACCTCGAAAGAATGCAGCGGCTGCACGCGCTCATCACGCAGAACATCGACGAGCTGCACCAGCTTGCGGGCAACTCGCCCGAGCGCGTGATCGAGGTGCACGGCACGATGCGCAGGTTCATGTGCTGGGGCTGCGGCATGCGCGGCCCCATGCAGGCGGTGCTCGAGCGCGTGCGCGCCGGGGAAGAGGACCCGCGCTGCCGCGACTGCGGCGGCATCCTGAAAAGCGACACCATCTCCTTCGGCCAGCAGCTCGTCCCCGAGGTGATCGACCAGGCGATGCGGGCCGCGGCGCAGGCGGATCTGTTCCTCGCGGTGGGCACCAGCCTGCAGGTCTACCCGGTGGCGGGCACGGTGGAGGTGGCACGCGCCGCCGGCGCGCGCATCGTCATCGTCAACGCCGAGCCCACGCCGTTCGACGGCATGGCCGACGCGGTGTTCAACCAGCCGATCAGCGAGGTGCTGCCGGCAATCCTAGGAAGCGGCGCGCGTTCGCTGCAGTGACCGCCGGGTCGAGGCCGGCTTTCTCGAGCGTTGCGACCGGGTCCGGGTCGCCCATGTTGAAGGGATAGTCGGAGCCCAGCAGGACCTGCGAGGCGCCGAAGCTCGCGGCGAGGAAGCGCACCGCCGCCGGATCGAACACCAGGTGGTCGTAGAAGAAGCGCTTCGCCGTCTGGGCGGGCGACTCGGCGAGGGTCTCGCGCGCCTTGGGGATGGCCTGCCAGCAGTGCACCAGCCGCGGCAGCAGCATGGGCATCGCGCCGCCGCCGTGGCTGAAGGCGATGCGCAGCCGCGGGTGGCGCGCCGCGACGCCGCCGGTGATCATCGAGGCGCAGGCGAGCGCGATATCCCCCGGAAAGCACACCGCCTGCTCGGGGAACGGCCCGACGATGCGCTCCTGCCCGACCGGGCGCAGCGCGTGCACGAAGATGGCGGCGCCGAGCTCCTCGGCGGCGGCGAAGAACGGCTCGAAGCGCGCATCGCCGATGGACACGCCGTTGACGTGGCTTGCGATCTCAACGCCAGCGAATTGCAGTTTCTTTACAAAATGAAGCTCTTCTATGGCCTGGTCGGGGTCCTGCAGCGGCACTGCCCCCAGGCCCACGAACCGCTCGGGGGCGCGCGCCACCATGGCGGCGATCTGCTCGTTCAGGTAGCGGATCAGCGCGCCGCCGTCGGGCATCGGCAGCCAGTAGGAGAGCAGCTCGGGCATCGGCGAGAGCGCCTGGCGCGACACGCGCATGCCGCCCATGTCCTCGATGCGCCGCGGCACGCTCCAGCAGCCCTCCGACACGGTGCGGTAGACCTTGCCCGAGATCATCACGTGCTTGTGGCAGGCGTGGGCGTCGGCCATCGAGGGCCACGGGACCTCGCGCCCCTTGCCGGCATAGGCGGGAAACGACTCGGGAACCACGTGGCAGTGCACGTCGATGCATTCGGTCATGCGCTTGATTATAGAATCCGCGCCATGACCCGACTCCTCGCCCTGCTTGCGCTTGTGTTCCTGAGCCTTTCCTCATGGGCGCAGGCCTGGCCCGCGAAGCCGGTGCGCATCATCGCGCCGTTCGCGCCGGGGGGCAGCGCCGACACGCTCGGGCGCATCGTGGCGCAGAAGCTCGCCGAGGCGCTGAAGGAAAGCTTCGTGGTCGAGAACCGGCCGGGCGCGGGCGGCGCCATCGGCTCGGAGCTGGTGGCGCGCGCCGCGCCCGACGGCTATACGCTGGTGGTCTCGGGCGTGGCTTCGCACGTCATCGCGCCCTCGCTGCCGCGCGGCACGCCCTACGACCCGCTCCGCGATTTCACCCATATCGCGCTGTTCGGCGGGCCGCCCGCGGTGCTGGTGGTCAACCCGGCCGTGCCGGCGAAGGACCTGAACGAGCTCGTGGCGCTGCTGAAGAAGGAGCCGGGCAAGTATTCCTACGGCTCGCCCGGCAACGGCACGCACGGGCAGCTGGTGGCCGAGCTTTTCAAGCAGCTCGCCGGCGTGCAGATGCAGCACGTCCCGTACAAGGGCGCGTCGGTCGCCATCTCGGATCTCATGGCCGGGCACATTCCGGTCGCCTCCACCACGCTCACCACCGCCGCCGCGCAGATCCACGCAGGCAAGGCGCGCGCGCTGGCGCTCAGCTCGCCGGCGCGGCTCCCCGACTACCCGAACGTGCCCACGTATGCCGAGATGGGCTACAGGGACCTGGTCGCGACCGTGTGGTTTTCGCTGTCGGGCCCGGCGGGGATGCCGCCCGGCATCGTGCAGCGCCTGAACGCCGAAGTGCGCAAGGCCCTCGAGGCGCCCGACACGCGCCAGCGCCTGCGGCCCGAAGGCATCGAGCCCGGCACGCTGGACGCGCGCGAGTTCACCGCCTTCGTCGAATCCGAGCTCAAGCGCTGGGCGCCGGTGGTCAAGGCCTCGGGCGCCAAGACCGACTAGAACCGGAAGGGGACAGACCCCAAGGGGTCTCTCCCCCCGGGTCTGTCCCCTCTAGACCATCGCGGAGCCTCCGTCGACCACCAGCGTCTGGCCGGTCAGGAAGGCGGCATCCTCGCTCGCGAGGAAGCTGACGGTGCCGACCAGGTCTTCGGGCGTCTCGTCGCGCGGGATGGCGCGCGTGGCGCGCGTGCGCTCGCCCTGCTGCACATGCGCCGCCTGCTAGGCCACGTTCTCGGAGAGCGTGAGGCCGGGCGCCAGAGAATACACGGTGATGCCGTCCTTGTCCAGCTCGCGCGCGAGTCCGCGCGTCATGGCGATCACCGCGCCCTTGCTGGAGATGTAATGCAGGAACAGCGGCACGCCCTTCAGCGGCGCGCCCGAGGCGAGGTTGATGATGCGGCCGTAGCCGCCGCGGCGCATGTGCGGCGCGCAGGCGCGGCAGCACAGCCACACGCCCATGACGTTGACTTCCATCACCTTGCGGAACTCCTCCACCGGGATGGTCTCGAAGGGCCGCAGCTCGAGCGTGCTGAAGATCGCGGCGTTGTTCACCAGGATGTCGATGCGCCCCAGCGCCTTCACCGTCTCCTCGGCCATGCGGGCGACCTGGTCCTCGCGCGCGACATCGACCTGCAGGTTGAGCTCGCCGAGCGTGGCTTTCTGCAGGTCGGCCACCACCACCTTCGCGCCGTCCTGCGCGAGGCGCGCGGCGATCGCCTTGCCGATGCCGGTGGCGCCGCCGGTGACGATGGCGACGCGGCCTTCCAGTCTGCGGTTCATCGCATCATTGTATTGGGAAGAATCATCGCGATCTGCGGAAAGGCCACCAGGATCGCAATGCACACCACCATCGCCAGCCAGAACGGCATGATGCCGGCGAAGATCCTGCCCATCGGCACGTCCTCCGCGATGCCTTTCACCACGAACACGTTGATGCCCACCGGCGGGCTGATCAGCCCCATCTCGAGCACGATCACCATGAAGATGCCGAACCACACCGGATCGATGCCCAGCAGCGTGATGATGGGATACACGATCGGGATCGTGAGCACCATCATGGCGAAGCCCTCGAGGAACATGCCGAGGATGAGGTAGGCGACCATCAGGATGGCGAGCACGCCGGCGGCGGGCAGCGCCATGTCGGCGAGTACGCCGGCGAGGTCGACCGGGATGCGGCTCAGGGCGAGGAACGGCGAGAAGATGTGCGCGCCGATCAGGATGAGGAACACCATCGCGGTGGTGCGCACGGTCTGCAGCAGGGCGTCGGTGAGCGCGGCGAGCCCCAGGCGGCGCCGCCACACGGCGTGCGCCATGGTGAGCAGCGCGCCGACGGCGGCCGCCTCGTTCACCGTGAACACGCCGGCGTAGATGCCGCCGATGGTGATCGCGACCACCACGAGGAAGGGCGCGGCGCCGCCGGTGGCGACGATGCGCTCGCGCAGCGAGAAGCGCTCGCCGGGCGGGCCGTAGGCCGGGCGCAAGGCGCACAGGATCATGACCGTCACGATGAACAGCGCGGTGAGCAGCAGCCCGGGCAGGAAGCCCGCCAGGAACAGCCGCCCGATGGATTCCTCGGTGAGCAGCGCATAGACCACCAGCACCGTCGAAGGCGGGATCAGGATGCCCAGCGTGCCGCCGGCGGCGATGACGCCGGTCGCGAGGCGCGCATCGTAGTTGTAGCGCCGCATCTCGGGCATCGACACGCGCCCCATGGTGACCGCCGAGGCGACCGACGAGCCCGACAGCGCGGCGAAGCCGGCGCAGGCGAGCACCGTCGCCGAGGCGAGGCCGCCGCGACGGTGCCCCATCCAGGCGTAGGCGGCCGCGTACAGGTCCTTGCCCATGCCGGACACTGCGGCGAAATTGCCCATGAGCACGAACAGCGGAATCACCGCGAAGGCCTGCACCGCGGCGTGCGAGTAGGGGAACGAGCCCAGGCTGTGCAGCGCCGCCGAGGGCGAATTGAGCAGCGCCACGCCGGCCGCGCCCACCAGCGACATGGCGATGCCGATCGGCATGCGCAGGAAAAGCAGGATGAGCAGCGCCGCCATGCCGACGAGCCCCACCGCGGTCGGGCTCATCGGCGCTTCAAAGCCATGCGCAGCAGCACCAGGGCGAACAGGCCCATGCTCGCCGCGGTCAGCAGCTCGAACGGCCAGGTCTGGATGGCGAGCATGTTGGTGGCCTCGCCGCGCGCCCGGGAGCCGAACGCGAACAGCGCCGCCTGCCAGGCCATGACCGCGAGCAGCGCCGCGCCTGCCAGGTGCACCACCACGCCGATCCAGCGCGCGCCGGGACGGTCGAGCCAGCCGCCCAGCACGTCGACCGCGACGTGGCCGCCGGTGGCCGCGCAGTAGGGCAGGGCGAGAAACACGATGAGCGCCATGCCGAGCTCGGTCATCTCGTAGGCGCCGAGGAACGGCAGGCGCAGCACGTAGCGCATCACCACGTCGAAGGCGATCAGGCCCATGAGGCCCAGGAGCACCGCTCCCCCGCACAGCGCCAGGGCGCGGAGGAAGCGCTCGAGCACGCCGCCTAGCCCTTGTAGCCGGCTTTCTTCAGCATCTCGCGCGCCGGGATGCCCTTGGGCTCCATCTCCTTGATCCACTCGTCGATGATGGGCCGCAGCGTCTTGCTGATGCGCTGCTGCTCGGCGGCCGACAGCGTCACCACGTCGGCCTTGCCGCGCACGCTGTCCACGGCCTGCTCGGCGCGCTTGATGTACACCTCGGTGGCCTTGCGGCTGAGCTCGCGGCCCGAGAGCTTGTCGATGGCCGCGCGCGCCGCGGGCGACAGGCTGTCGTACTTCTTCTTGTTCATGGCGATCAGGAACACCGAGCGCCCGAAGATCGGCCCGGAAATGGTGAAGCCCTTGGCCACCTCGCCCAGGCGAAAGTCGAGAATGGTGGTGAACGGCACCATGGCGCCGTCCATCGTGCCGCGCTCGAGTCCCGGATACACCTGGGTGATCGGCGACGCGATCGGCACCGCGCCCATGTACTGCAGCTGCTTCGCCTGCGCCGCCGAAGGCGAGCGCATGCGCAGGCCCTTCAGCTCGTCCATCGAGCGGAACGCCTTGCCGCGCGACATGAGCCCGGCGTCCTCGGCGCCCCACAGCGCGATCACCTTGGTGCCTTCGAACTCGGGCAGCAGGTAGGGATCGAGGAGATCCCACATCATGTCGGTGGCGGCAAGGCCGTCTTCCTTGAGACCCGGCAGCTCGATGATGCCCACGCGCGGAAAGGCGGGCGAGGTGTAGCCCGGCAGCGTGAACGACAGGTCGACCACGCCGTCGACGGTCTGGCGGAACAGCTCCGGCGGCTTGCCGCCGAGCTGCATCGACGGGTAGAGCGTCACCTTCACCTCGCCGTTGGTGGCCTTGGCCACTTCCTGCGCCCAGGGCGTGATGATTTCCCGGTAGATCACGTGCACCGGCGGCACGAAGGTGGACAGGCGCAGCTCCTGCGCCGAAGACGTGGCGCTGACGCTGGCAAGCGCGGCGAGCGCGAACGAAGTACGGACGATCCTGATCATCGGTCCCTCCTCCTAGAGGTAAGCCGAAAGAATACTACAGGGCCGCGACGACCTGCTCGTAGGACACCGGGCCCGAAAGCAATCCCAGGTCGCGGGCGAAGCGGTTCATGGACTCGACGCTCTGCGGCGAGATGGCGGCATCGTAGTAAGGCAGGTCGCGGCGGATCAGCTCGGCGATCATGCCGGCCTCCGCGGGCGGGAACAGCTTGCGGCCGACCTCGGCGGCGCGCTGCGGATCGTATTTCAGGATCTGCTGCGCGGCCTTGACCGCCCGGATCGCGGCGCGCGCCGCCTCGGGCTTGCTCTTCAAAAGAGATTCGCTCGTGACGAGCGCGGGGAACGTATATCCCTTCGCTTCGTCGCTGCCCTCGCGGCGCGCATCGAGCACCAGCGTGCCGATGCCGTTTTTCACCGCCACCTCGGCGCCCATGCCGTTCGCCCAGAAGCCGTCGATCTTGCCGTCCTCCAGCGCCTTGGCGGCGAGCAGGCCGAAGGAGGCGGTCTGGCCGACTGTGAATCCCGGCACCGGGCCGATGCTCAGGTCCTTCTGCGGATCGATGCCCGCGGCGGCCAGCATGCGCTTCAGGCCATCCACCGGCCCGGGGGCCGCGCCGATGCGCTGGCCCTTGACGCACGCCAGGTCGCCGCGCTTCGCATTGAGGCTTTTCTTGACCACCAGGAACCAGTACATGTGCTGGGCAAGCGCGCACAGCAGCTTGCCGCCCCGCCAGTCCTTGAACGCGTAGAGCACCGCATGCGCGGCGCCGCCGACGAAGTCGAGCTTGCCCTCGCGCAGGTCTTCGTACGTCCTGGTAACCGGGTAAAGCAGCTCCAGCGTGGCATCGATGCCTTCCTGCCGGAAGCACCCGAGCTCGACCGCCGCGATGGCGGGGAAGTACGACGGCGAGATGAGATCCGGGATCGCGACTTTCATTTCTTCATTCCGGCGGCCTGCACCGCTTCCTTCCAGATCGCCAGGTCTTCCTGGATGGCCTGGACGAACTCGCCGGGCGTGCTGCAGACCGCGTCCACTCCGATCTTGGTCAGCCGGCCGGTAAAGGTCGCATCCTTGCATCCGGCGGCGATCTCGCGCGCCACGCGCTCGACGATCTCGGGCGGCGTGCCGGCGGGGGCGACATAGCCGTTCCAGGTGAGGGTGCGGAATCCGGGGTAGCCCTGCTCGGCCACGGTCGGCACGTTGGGCAGCTGCTGCGCCCGCTTTTCGCCCGACACGGCGAACACCTTCAGCTTGCCGCCCGCGTGCGGGATGATCTCGTTCAGGTTGCCGAAGTAGCAGGGCACGTGGCCGGCGATGGTGTCGGCGATCGCGGGGCCGCCGCCCTTGTAGATCACCGCTTCCATCTTGAGATCGGCGCGCGCGAGGAACAGCGCCATGGTGAGGTGGCCGATCGAGCCGACGCCGGGAGAAGCGAAGCTGAGCTGCCCGGGACGGGCCTTGGCATACTCGACGAACTCCTTCAGCGTGTTGGACGGCACCTTGTCGTTGCACCCCAGGGCGAAGGGATTGGTGCCCACGATCGAGATCGGCGCGAAGTCCTTCACCGGGTCGTAGTTGATCTTCTGCACGTAGGGCACCACCGCAAGCTGCGGGCTCGCCGCGGAGAACAGGGTGTAGCCGTCGGGCTCGGCGCGCGCCACGAACTCCGCCGCAATCGCGCCGCTCGCGCCCGGCCGGTTCTCGGGGATGAACGTCTGGCCCAGCCGCTGGGTAAGCCAGTCGGCCGTGATGCGCGCGATGGAATCGGTCACGCCGCCGGGCGGGAAGGGCACGATCACCCGCACGGGCTTCTGCGGCCACGGGTTTTGCGCCTGTACCGGCAGGGCGAGGGCGAGGATGCAAAGCAGGGCAACACGTTTCATTGGAGGGCTCCTTCTATCCAACAGGCGCACGCAAGCGTGCGGGCGTCATCGCCGATGCGGCCGATGACCTGCAGGCCGAGCGGCAGCCCGGCGGGGCACGTCGCAGCCGTCGAACGCCTGGTCCAGGCGCGCGCGCGCCTCGCGCGCCGCCTGGCGCGCGGCGGCATATTCGGACCACGCGAGCGCATAGCCGCCTTCGCAGCGCCGGCGCAGGGCGGGATCGACGCGCTCCGGATAGCGGCGCATCTCGTCGGCGAGGCTGCGCGCGCCCTCGAACCAGATGATCGCGGTATGCGCCTGGCGCAGGCCCTTGAACGACTCCGGCAACCGCACTTCCCTCGCCTCCAGCCGGCGCGCCGCGGCTTCGAAGGCCGCTGCCATCTCGGGCTGCACCTCGTCCCATTCCCAGGTGCGGCACATGCCGATGCGCGGGCGCTCGATGCTCGCCGGCGCCATGCCGATCAGCGCATCGGTGAAGAAGGCGGCATCCTCGACGCTGCGGGCGTACAGGCCCACGGTGTCGAGCGAATCGGCGTTCGGCTTCACTCCCGCGCGCGGTAGCGTGTTGTAGGTGGGCTTGTAGGCGACCACGCCGCAATACGACCCGGGCCGGATCACCGAGCCCGCGGTCTGCGTGCCCAAGGCGAGCGGCACCATGCCGTCGGCCACGGCGGCGGCCGAGCCGCTCGAGGAGCCGCCGGGCGTACGCGAAAGGTCGCGCGGATTGCGCGTTTCGCGCGGCACGAAGGTGGCGAACTCGGCGGTGACCGTCTTGCCCAGGATGGTGCCCCCGCCGACGGGGACGCCGCGCAATGGGCCTGCGTTTGCAGGAACGTGGGGATTCTTCTCTACAAAAACCCAGGCGCGCACCTCCGCATCGCGCGCGGCGATGCGCTCGAGGCAGCTTGCGATCAGGGCCTGCGCGTCGAGCTCGCCGCGCTCGATGCGCCGCGCGGCCTCTTTCGCTCCCAGCAGGTGGGGCTCCATCATCGGCTCAGTATAATCGCCGCGATCCATGCAACGTCGAAACATCCTGGTCGTCGGCGCGGGCCCGGTCGGCGCCGTTGCCGCCCTGGGGTGCGCGAGGCTCGGCCACCGCGTCGTCCTGCTCGAAGCCCAGGAGCGCATCGACGACAGCCCGCGCGCCTCGACCACCCAGCCCCCGACCCTCGAGATCCTGGCCGAGCTTGGCCTGATCGAGGAATACCTGCGCGTCGGCCTGGTCACGCGCACCTTCCAGTTCTGGGACCGCGGCACGCTCACGCGCATCGCCGAGTTCGACTTCGAGCGCCTGCGCGGCGAGACCGATTTCCCGTTCGTGGTGCAGACCGAGCAGCACAAGCTCGCCAACATGGCGATCGAGCGGCTCGGGAGCATGCGGAATGCCGAGGTAAAGCTCGGGTTCAAAGCAA
This sequence comes from uncultured bacterium, assembly GCA_965233185.1. Classification (GTDB taxonomy): domain Bacteria; phylum Pseudomonadota; class Gammaproteobacteria; order Burkholderiales; family SG8-39; genus SCGC-AG-212-J23. The sequence goes on along the minus strand of CBDDSA010000005.1, from coordinate 2,123 downwards.
AAACCATCCATCAGGATGAAAAGTGCGTAACCGTCTCGTGCGACAACGGCGAGCAGTTTACGGCGGACTACGTCATCGGCGCCGACGGCGGGCGCAGCACCGTGCGCAAGCTGCTGGGCATCGAGTTCGAAGGCTTCACCTGGCCCGAGCGCTTCCTGGTCATCACCACGAAGTTCGACTTCGCCGCCGCGCTCGGCTGCTGCTATCGCAACTACATGGCCGACCCCGACGAGTGGACCAATCTGTTCAAGGTGGCGGGCGACGACCTGAAGGGCCGCTGGCGCGCGGTCTACAACACGCGCAAGGACGAGACCGACGAGGAAGCCCTGTCCGATGCCTCGGTGCGCGCCCGGCTCTCGCGCATCTACGTGCCCGAGGGCGAGCGCGACTACCTGCACCTCAACCTCTACAACGTGCACCAGCGCGTCGCCAAGCACTTCCGCAAGGGCCGCGTGTTCCTGTGCGGCGACGCCGCGCACGTGAACAATCCCATCGGCGGCCTGGGACTGAACAGCGGCATCCACGAGGCCTGGGACCTCGCCAACCTGCTGAGCGAGGCTAGCCCGGACCTGGACGCCTACGAGCGGCGCCGCCGGCCCCTGAACATCGAGTACGTGCAGGAGCAGACCGTGGCCAACAAGAAGCGACTGGAAGAGCGCGACCCGGCGCAGCGCGCCCGGCGCTTCCAGGAGCTGAAGGAAATGGCCGACGACCCGGTGCGCCACAAGGCGTTCCTCATGAAAGCCTCGCTATTGGAGAGCAGCCGACGTGCGATTCGGACTTAACTTCTTTCCGTCGTTCCGGCCGCAGGACAGCAGCACCGCGGACTACTACGACCAGTGCCTGCGCCTCGCCGCGCGCGCCGACGAGCTCGGCTTCAGCAGCGTGAAAACGGTGGAGCACTCGTTCTACGACTACGGCGGGCATTCGCCCAACCCCTGCGTATTCCTGTCCGCCATCGCGGCGCGCACCCGGCGCATCCGCGTGATCACCGGCGCAGTGATCCCGGCCTTCCACCACCCGGCGCACCTGGGCGGCGAGCTCGCCATGCTGGACAACTTGAGCCGCGGGCGCCTGGACGCGGGCTTCGGCCGCGCCTTCCTGCCCAAGGAGTTCGAGGTCTACGGCGTGCCCATGTCGGAAAGCCGCGAGCGATTCGAGGAGGCAATCGGCATCATCCGGCGCCTTTGGATGGAAGATCGGGTGAGTGTGAAGGGCAAGTTCTGGCAGCTCGACGACGTGCACCTCATGCCGAGGACCTTCCAGAAGCCGCACCCGCCGATCTGGATCGCCGCCATCTCCAGCGAGGAATCGTTCGTCTACGCGGCCAAGAACGGCTTCAACCTGATGATCGTGCCCTATGCCGGCAAGCCCGGCCAGCTGCAGGAGTTCGTGCGCCTGTACCGCCGCCTGTGGGCGCAGTCCGGCCACCCGAGCGGCGCCGAGCAGATCCAGGTGGCGCAGTTCTGCTACGTCGCGCAGGACCGCGACGAGGCGCGGCGCGGCTTCGAGCGCATCTGCAAGCGCTACCTCGAGACCTTCGCCGACGCGGTGGTGTCGTGGAAGGGGCGCAACGAGGCCGACTATCCGGGCTACGACAAGATGGTGGCGAGCATCCTTGCCACCACGCCCGACAAGATCATCGCGCAGGGCGGCGCCTTCGTCGGCTCGCCCGACGACGTGGTGGAGCAGGTGACCCGGTGCATGCAGACCTTCGACGGCCCGATCGAGCCGTCCATGCAGATCAACTTCGGCGGCTCGAGCGACGACGAGGCGTTCCGTACCGTGGAGCTCCTCGCCTCCAAGGTCATGCCCCGCTTCAAATAGAAAATCGGGGTCAGAGCCCGATTACCCATTCGAGCTCTGACCCCGATTTGGCTTTAACCGCGGGGCGGGGGCGGCGGGGTCCCGGGGGGCGGAGGCGGCGGCGTCGCCTCGCGGTAAGCAGGACGACGGTCGTAGCGGCTGGCGGCCATGGGAATCTTGTGGCCCTTGGCATACATGCACTGCTGGTAGCCCATGTCGTAGCGATGCTGCGCGGTGCGGCCGCTGTGCGCGGCAGCGCCGGTGCCGGCCACCGCGCCGGTGGCGAGGCCCAGGCCTGCACCGACGCCGGCGCCGCG
>CBDDSA010000004.1:0-3498 GCA_965233185.1 uncultured bacterium | reverse complement strand
CTCCCATTCGCCGCGCGCCTTTCGGGGCCAGTTCAGCCAGTTCCGCGAGGAGCCTGCCGTTCTTGTCGAACAATTCCCGGGGCCGGTAGCTCTTCATCCACTGCTCGAGAATTTTCAGGTGCGCGGGCTTGGTCGCCAGTTGCGCTACCGGCACCTGGTGCGCGCGAAATGTACCTTCGACCGGTTTGCCGTCGACCACGTCAGGACCCGTCCAGCCCTTCGGCGAGCGCAAGATGATCATCGGCCAGCGCGGTCGCTGCTTGAACCCGTTCTTGCGAGCGTCGCGCTGGATGTGTCGAATGTCGGCCACGATGGTGTCGAGTGTGGCCGCCATGAGCTGGTGCATCTCTTGCGGATCGTCACCCTCGACGAAATGGGGGGTGTAACCATAGCCACGGAAGAGCGCCTCGAGCTCCTCGCGGGAAATGCGGGCGAGCACCGTCGGGCCGGCGATCTTGTAGCCGTTCAAGTGCAGGATGGGAAGCACGGCGCCGTCGTGCACCGGATTGAGGAATTTGTTCGAGTGCCAACTGGTCGCCAGCGGGCCGGTTTCCGCCTCGCCATCGCCCACGACACAGGCAACCAGCAAGTCGGGATTGTCGAACGCTGCGCCATACGCGTGCGCCAGCGAATAGCCGAGCTCGCCGCCTTCGTTGATCGAGCCCGGGGTTTCCGGGGCCACGTGGCTGGGTATGCCCCCGGGAAAGGAAAACTGGGTGAACAGCTTCTTCATGCCTTCTTCGTCCCGGGAGACATTCGGATACAACTCGCTGTAGGTGCCCTCCAGAAAGGTGTTGGCCACCAGTGCCGGCCCGCCGTGTCCGGGCCCGGCGACGTAGACCGCATTGAGGTCGTATTGGTTGATGATCCGGTTCAGATGAACATAGATGAAGTTCAAGCCCGGCGTGGTGCCCCAGTGGCCCAGCAGCCGCGGCTTGACGTGCTCCAGTGTCAATGGCTTTTTGAGCAGCGGATTGTCGTACAGGTAAATCTGGCCCACTGACAGGTAGTTGGCGGCCCGCCAGTAGGCGTTCATCTTGCGCAGAAGATCGGGCGACAACGGTTTGTCCGTGACCTTGGGTTTTCTCGCCTTCATGGGCATGCTCATCTTCCCTTTCAATGGGGAGGCCCTCACGCGGCTGCTTTCCTGTCGGACTGCGCGCGTGCCGGCGCTGTAAGCGCTTCACCTGGCTTCGGTTTTGCAGCGGCGTCGGATGTCCCGGGCGCCGCTTTCTTGCCAGGCTGACGGATGCCTGCCAGCTTTGTGCGCTTGAGCATCAGCGCATTGACGGCGACGATCAGGGTGCTGCCGGACATCGACAGCGCCGCGACTTGGGGACTCAGGACGAACGGGTACAGGACACCGGCGGCGAGCGGGAAGGCAACCACGTTGTAGCCCACCGCCCACCAGAGATTCTGGTGCATCTTGCGCACCGTGGCGCGCGACAGCTCGATCGCGGCGACGATATCGTACGGGTCGCTCTTCATCAGCACGACATCGGCGCTTTCCATCGCGACGTCGGTTCCGGCGCCAATGGCGAATCCCACGTTGGCCTGGGTCAGTGCGGGCGCGTCGTTGACGCCGTCGCCCACCATGCCGACCTTCTTCCCCGTGGCCTGCAGCGCCTTCACCTTCTCGGCCTTCTGGCCCGGCAGCACGTCGGCCAACACGCTGTCGATGCCGAGATCCGCGGCGATGCGCTTGGCCGTGGCCGCGTTGTCGCCGGTGAGCATCACCACCTCGATCTTGCGTTCGCGCAGCTTCGCCACCGGTGCCTTGGAGGTCGGCCTGATCGCATCGGCGATGGCGATCAGGCCGATCACGCGACCGGCCTGAGACACATGCACTACCGTTCGGCCGTCCGCCTGCAGGCGGGTGGCTTCGGCGTCCAGGCGACCAAGGGCGAGCTTTTGCGTGTCCATCAGCAGCCGGTTGCCGAGGAATACCGTTCCGCCAGCGGTCTCGGCGCGCGCGCCCATGCCGTCGAGGCTTTCGAACCCGGTCGGCGCCGCGACGGTGAGGTTCTCCGCCCGGCGCAGGACGGCCTGGGCCAGGGGATGGTCGGAGCCCTGCTCGACGGCGGCGGCGGCGGTCAGCAGCGCCTCTTCGGTGACCCCGTCCGCCGTCACGATCTCCACGACCTCGGGCTGGCCGATGGTGAGCGTACCGGTCTTGTCGAAGACGATGGTGGTGAGTTTGGTGGCATCTTCGAGCGCCGAGGCGTTCTTGAACAGTATGCCGTTCATTGCGCCCAAGCCAGTGCTCACCATGACCGCCAGCGGCGTCGCAAGGCCCAGCGCATCCGGGCAGGCGATCACGAATACCGTGATGGTCAGCGTCACCGCGAACAGCAGCGGCACGCCGATCCACAGGAACCACACGGCGAAGGTCACGAGGCCGATGACGATCGCGGCGATCACCAGCCATTGCGCGGCCTTGTCGGCGAGGAGCTGCGCCGGCGCCTTCGAGTTCTGCGCCTCCTGCACCAGCTTCACGATTTGCGCCAGCGCCGTGTCGGCCCCGACCTTCGTCGCCTTGTAGCTGAAGCTGCCGCTCTTGTTGATGGTCGCGCCGATCACCGTGGCGCCCGGCCCCTTCTTGACCGGCATCGACTCGCCGGTCAGCATGGACTCGTCGACCAGCGATTCGCCGGCCTCCACCGTGCCGTCGACCGGAATCTTGTTGCCCGGCCGGATCACGACAGTCTCGCCTGCCAACACCTCCGCCGTCGGCACTTCAACCTCGGCGCCGTTACGGATGACAGAGGCCTTCGCCGGAGTGAGATCCATCAGCGCCTTGATGGCGGAGGACGCACCCGCGCGGGCGCGCATTTCCAGCCAGTGGCCGAGCAGGATGAAGACCAGCAGGATAGCCACGGCTTCGAAGAACTGCCCGCCCTCCTTGAAGAAGAACGTGGTGCCGACGCTGAAAAGATACCCGGTGCCCACGCTCAGCACGATCAGCGCCGCCATGCCCAGGGTGCCTTTCCTGATCGCGCGCCAGGCGGAGACGAAGAACGGCCAGCTCGGATAGACGATCGCGGCGCTCGCGAAGAAGAACAGCCACAGGTTCAGCTCCAGCCCGAAGGGCGGCGCGGGCGGCTCGAAGAGCTCTCCCATCGGCGCGTAGACGAAGATCGGCACGGTGAAGGCGAGGCAGATCCAGAAACGGTTGCGCATGTCGCGCACCATGGCGGGCAGGTCCTTGTCGCCATGGCCCATCTCGTGCGCCATGTCCGCCGACATCGCGGACTTCGCGCCCGGCTTTGCGTGGCCCTCATGGCCGTCGGGAGCGGGCGCGGCCGGCGCAGCTTTCGGCTCAGCGGCGGGCGCGCCTGCAGCAGCTTTCGGCACCTCGGCTGCGGGCGTTGAAGGCTGCGCGCCCGGGGGCGCTTGGTCCTTGTCTTCGCCGGCAAAGGTATCCCGCACCCAGGCGCTAACCTTGCCGAGCGCACCCGGCTCCGCGTGGCCCTTGTCTTCGTCGGCTGGAGGAGCAGC
>CBDDSA010000003.1:0-8995 GCA_965233185.1 uncultured bacterium | reverse complement strand
GGCATCGACAACGCGCTCTACTACCGCCTGCGCGGCGAGAACCCGCACCTCTACCTCGACTGGACCGGCACCGGCAACACGCTCGACGTCTCGCAGCCGGCGGTGCTGCAGCTCGTCATGGACAGCCTGCGCTACTGGGCGAGCGAGATGCACGTCGACGGCTTCCGCTTCGACCTCGCCACGACGCTGGCGCGCGATGCCGGCGGCGAGTTCGCGCCGCTCGGCGCATTCCTCTGCGCGGTGCGCCAGGACCCGGTGCTCTCGCAGCTCAAGCTGATCGCCGAGCCCTGGGACCTCGGCCCGCACGGCTACCGCCTCGGCGGCTTCCCCGCCGGCTGGTCGGAGTGGAACGACCGCTACCGCGGCGCCGTGCGCTCGTACTGGCGCGGCGACGAAGGCACGCTCGGCGATCTCGCCTCGCGCCTCTCCGGCTCGAGCGATCTTTTCGGGCGCAGCGGGCGCGCCCCGGCCGCGAGCGTCAATTTCGTCACCGCGCACGACGGCTTCACCCTGCACGACCTCGTGAGCTACACGGAAAAGCGCAACGAGGCCAACCTCGAGGGCAACCGCGACGGCTCCGACGACAACCGCAGCGCGAACTACGGGGTCGAAGGCCCGACCGACGATCAGATGGTTTCATCCATAAGAGAAAGGCAAAAAAGGAACATCCTGACCACGCTCTTCCTTTCCCGCGGCGTGCCGATGCTCCTCGCCGGCGACGAGCTCGGCCGCACCCAGCAGGGCAACAACAACGCGTACTGCCACGACAACGAGGTCTCCTGGCTCGACTGGGACCTCGATGCCGACGGCCAGGCGCTCCTCGACTTCACCGCCCGGCTGGCTTCCCTGAGAAAAGATCACCCGGTCCTGCGGAAGAGGGCCTACGCCGATGACATCCTCTGGCTCACCCCGCACGGCGGGCCGATGACCGAGGCGGACTGGCAGCTCCCCTACGCTCGCTGCGTCGGCGCGCAGCTCGATGACGACCTGCTCCTCCTCCTCAACGCCCACGACGGCGATATCCCCTTCGCCCTTCCCGCCGGCGAGTGGTCCGCCGTGCTCGACACCGCCGGAGAGGTGGAGCAGATCTTCGCCGCCAACTACCTCCTCCAAGCCCGCTCCCTGGCGCTCCTCTCCCGCCACCCCTCCCCGCCGACCCCCTGACAAGGGGGTCGTGAGCCGCGCCGCGCCAGCGGCCGGCGCAGCGGGGGGTTATCACCTCGTCCGCCATCAAGCGGCGTATTTGCACGCTGTCCTTCGCGCAGGTAAGTTGCGCACAGGGGGAGGGACCAGATGCCGCTTACAAGTTGGCGCCTTACAAGCCGCCTTTCGTCATCCACTTCACCTTAGCCAGGACATGCGCGGCGCACCGGTCGCCTTTGCACTCGCCGCAATAATGTGCGGCTGCAGTCCAAGTGACGCCTCGGACGGCACCACGTTCACGTTGTACCGCAACAGCATCACGGATCCCAATATGCGCATACACATCGCCACGTTCGATGCCAGTGAGAAAGAGGAGTACAACCGAGAAAACTGTGAGATTGCGGCCAAACTTTTCGGTGCACAGTCTGGTGTTAAAACAAAGTTCTTCTGTGAAAAGGGCCGGTACCGGAAATGACCGTGCTGGCTAACAGCACGCTGTTTATGGACGCGTTCAGTTCGCTACGCTGCGCATGCGGCGCGGCCGAACACGGACGTTAGACAACATCGGTGCGCGTCTTCCACTTACTGAGCGCCGAAAACGGCGTAAGTGATATCTCTCTTCGCCGCATTCGGATCTCGCGAATTCGTGATTTGAATGACCCATTCGAGTTGCTCGCCGTTCGAGCTGACGGTAAAGAACTTCGCAAAGCATTGCGTAGTTGGGCCGATGAGTTTAATCAGGGGCATGGCCTTCTGTGCTTCAGCAAGAATTGGCATAACCCCGTGCTATGGAGTCACTACGCGTCAAAGCATCGAGGCATCTGTCTGGGTTTCGACGTTGCCGACGGACTCTTGCAGGGCGTTCAATACACAAAAGATCGGCTCTCGGTACAGTATGCCGAGAAGAGACCTGAGGTGAAGCTCGATGAAGCGTTCGTGCGGGATCTGTTGCGAACGAAGTATGAACACTGGGCCTACAAAGAAGAAATTCACGCATTCATTGGCCTTAATCACTCAACTGTTGAAAGTGGGTCCTATTTCTACCCCTTCGATGGCGCTATCGCTCTCAAGGAGGTGATTCTTGGGCCAATGTGCGAGCTCCCGATAGATCGCATCCGAGAGCTTGTGCATTCAACATATGAGTACGTGTCCGTGGTCAAAGCACGGCTGGCGTTCAAATGGTTCAGTGTTGTACCTGATGAGCGCTCCGTACGAAAGGAAAACGCCTATTGGGAACACAGGGGGCTACCAACGCCATATGTTTTTAAGGACTCAGTGCCTCATAAGATTGTCGTCTAACCACGGTGGTGAGCGACGCTTACGCGCCGGCACTGCTTCGCCGCGCCTCCTTCAGCGGAGGATCCGCTATGATTCTTGAGTTGCTAGATAGATTTCAGACATCACTCGTCGGGGTGCTTGGGTTCACTGGCGTCATCGTTACGATGATCGCAAATGCCAAGATCCAAAGAAACCTTCAGTCAGCGCAACGACAGCACGAAGTGCGGTCGCTTCGGACAGCCTTATTCGTCGAGCTGAAAGAGAATGTGCGAATGTACGAGGATCGCATCGGTACTCTCTTGGAAGCGGATGGAACGCGTCACGCACTCATGCCGAGTAGAGTCACAAACAGTATCTTTCAATCCTCGCTTTCCGATGTCGGTCTTCTTTCCACTGAAGAGGTTGAGTCAGTGCTTCGCGCATACTTGTTGCTTGAGGAGATGCCATATCGGCTGCGTCTGCTCGTCGGCACTAACAATGTAGGCGGATACAACGACGAATTCATCAGGATTGACGCGGACAGACAGCATGATGCCAGGAGGATACTTGAGGCGCTGCTACCTAGGCTTAAAGACGCCGTCGCTGCTCTCGAGCGTAATGCATAACTTGGCGGTGCGGACGCGCCGCGAATCGCCGTGCCAACTCAAGGGCTGAGCTGCGGCGCGCCGCACGCCCCACGTTAGATTTTCAATGACGAACGCTCCAGCCGCAACATCTCCTACCCCTGAATTATCGATCACGGAGCAACTCGCGTATAGCACTGTTCGTATCGAAACAGACAAGGGGACGGGTACCGGCTTCTTCTACCGGTTCGCGTCGCAAGAAACTGGTTGGCATATCCCAGCAATCGTGACGAACAAACACGTCATCGAAGGCGCGTCGAAAGGCCGGTTCTTGATATCCCGAGTCCAACCCGATGGGCTGCCAGACCTAAGCCACCATGAAAGCTTTGCGTTCACTGATTTCTCGAAGGTCTGGACCCCACACCCTTCTATTGATATCGACCTTTGTGCTATGCCGCTGGCCCCGATTCTTGCGAGGGCTCGAGACGCAAAGACTCCACTCTTCTACCGCACAATTGATGCCAAGCTCATTCCTAGCCCTGCTGAACTTGAAGAACTGAATCCCGTAGAAGACATAACCATGGTGGGCTATCCCAATGGGCTTTGGGACGAAGTTCACAACATGCCGATCTTCCGTCGCGGCATCACTGCGACGCATCCCAAGCTCGACTGGAATGGCAAGCCCGAATTCTTGATTGACGCAGCATGCTTTCCTGGTTCAAGTGGCTCTCCCGTCTTCTTGCTCAACGAGGGCGGCTACTTCAGCAAGAAAGGGCTCAATCTCGGTGGCGTACGAATAAAACTACTGGGCGTCTTATACGCTGGCCCACAGCACACCATCGAGGGAGAGATCAAGATCGTAGTAGTGCCAACACAGAACAAACCAATCGCGTTGTCGACAATTCCAAACAATCTTGGCATTGTCATCCGGGCTTCTGCTTTGAACGCTCTCGACGATCTCTTTCTACGCAGTGCGAAGGCAAACAAGGAAATCTAACTGCCGGTGCAGGCGACGCGCACGGACCCGCCCGAGCATGACGCCTGGGAGCGGTTGTCGACCGGCGCGGTGATCTCGATATGGTCGGTGGCAGTGCGAACTGGGCGGCACGGTAAGCAAGGCGATCAATCGGTCTGGGCTCAGACAAGCAAAGGGAGAAATTGACCAATGACAACGGAGAAATTCAAGGCCTCGGTTCAGTACGGTGACTGGAAGGGAACCGCAGCCGCTGACCGCGCCGACAAGAACGATCCTGAAAGCTGGCTCGAAATGCATGGGAAGAAGAAGCCTGACGAGTTCTTGGTCGGCATTGAAATCTGGGCCGGCGAGAATCATGGCAAACATCAAGACCCCATCTCGGTGACTTTCCTGCTTGCCGCCCTGCCCGATCACGACACGGTGCTAGGAAAGATCGGAACAGGCAAGGCACTTGCCGTACGCAAAGTCAGAGAGGACATGGCGCTCGTCGACTTCTTCGGCCTATTCAAGCGCTTTAGCGTTTCCATCTCCAACCACGGAATGTTGACTGATCGCGAATACACATATCAGGATTAATCCGCGACGCGCTCAACGCGGCGCCGCAAATCGCGAGCCTTAGACGGCATCAAAGACCGCTACCATGCAATTTTTTCTCCCGTCAGTTTCGCCCGAAAAGCAGGAAGAAACATACGCCGCGCTTGCCAGGCTCGTTGGTTGCCCGGTGCCATCGCAGGGTTCGCGAATCTATTCGATAACGTATCGGCATGACCGGTCCGAATGGACGGCGACTGTTGGTGAGGCACTTCGAGGACACACGATTGCCGATCCGCGTGCTCGAGCAAAGAAACGTCGGATTGAAAAACCCGTTAGCGATCCAGCCATTGTCGTCGCGATATTTCCTGGCGACCCGTATTTTGTGTTCACCGACGCCGGGCATGGGGGTGGCAGCCGCACGGGCTGGGAGAACCCATTCATGGCGGGGCGGCCAAATTCCGTGGCGTATTTCGACAAGTGATGCACCGTGCCATATCAACGGCCCGTTACTCCCGCACAGATATCAAACGCAATCTCAGCGCTATGCGAAGAAGTAGCTCCTGGATCGTCACCCATGTATGTCGATGTTCAGCCGCTCAAAGACAGCCCACCAGATGAGTGCTTTGTTCTAGTCGAGGACCGAATCCAGAAGCACGGTGGTCGCGCAGTTTTGGGATGGTCGATCTGGGAATGGCCAGCCCTCTTCGTCGAGGCTGAGTTTCACTGTGTCTGGGAGAAGCCAGACACGTCCTTACTAGATATCTCGCCGAAGAAGACCCCCACGGCCCGAATCCTCTTCATTCCAGACGCTATTCGAAAATACGAGGGTTTTCAGGTCAACAACGTAAGGAAGCCGCTCTCAAAGAATGAGGCCGTCGTTCAGTTCCTAAGCGCCTCCGATGCGGAGTACGAGTTTATGAACCGGGGCGAACGGAGAGCTCAACATGGCGAGATCAAGGTGGCCGGTCCCGATGCTCAGGAATATATCGGCATACAACGCGCTAAGGCCGCAGCATTCTTGCAAATGGTTAAGCTAAAGCCGAACATCGGCGCGTACGATCCGTGCCCGTGTGGAAGTGGAAAAAAGGTCAAGTGGTGCCATCGGAATGGGGATGCAGTCTAACAGTGGGTTGTTGACCGACGCCTACATCTCGCTGGCACGCACCACGGCCAGCGAGGTAGCCGGCCATCCTTGCGTACTCGCTGCCGCGTAAGGACGGGAAGTGGGTAATGGCTAAGCTCGTATTCGGAATGAACCAGTCCCTGGACGGCTACGTCGACCATATGGCGTTTGCGCCAGGTCCGACGCTCTTCCGCCACTTCATCGAAGGGCGCGGGGGCAGGCGGGTAGTGTGTACGGCCGCCAGATGTATGAGGTCATGCGTTACTGGGACGACGATCATCCTGAATGGAACGCAGAAGAACGCGCCTTCGCGGTGGCGTGGCGGAGCCAGCCGAAATGGGTCGTCTCCCGCTCGTTGAAGTCGGTCGGCCCCAACGCCACGCTTGTGGAGGATGATCTCGAGGGCGTGATCCGCGAGCTGAAGGCCGAGCGCGACGGTGAGATCGAGGTTGCCGGCCCGAACCTGGCGCGAAGCCTCACCGAGCTTGGCCTGATCGACGAGTATCGCATCTACCTGCACCCCGTCGTGCTTGGTCACGGCAAGCCATATTTCGCCGGACCCCGGCCGCGGCTCCGCCTCATGGCCAATGACCGGATAGGCGAGGATGTGATCAGGTTGATCTACGTTCCTGCTTAATCTCGCGACTCGCCGGATTGCGGCGTAGCGGGGGCGGCTTTGCTGATAGTCTCCGCGCTCCATGACGCAGGAAGCCCCCCGCAAATCGAAGCGCGCCATCGTGGCGGCAGTCCAGTTGTCTCGCGTGAGCGACCTCGAGTTCGAGGCCTCGCTGGCGGAGCTGCGCCAGCTCGCGAAGACGCTGGGGTTCGAGGTCGTCGGCACCTTCACGCAGAAGCGCGCCGGGTTCGACAAGGCGGCGTACTTCGGCACCGGCAAGCGGGAGGAGCTGCGCCTGCTGCGGGAAGAGCATTCGGCCGACGGGGTGCTCATCGACCACGAGATCTCGCCCTCGCAGGCGTTCAACCTGGAGAAGGAGGTCGGCTGCGAGGTGATGGACCGCACCATGGTGATCCTCGAGATCTTCCACCGCCACGCGCGCTCGCGCACCGCGCGGGCGCAGGTCGAGATCGCGCGCCTGGGCTACATGGCGCCGCGCCTGCGCGAAGCGGCCAAGCAGGCGGGGCCGAAGGACCGGGCGCGCAGCGGCACGGGCGGGCGCAGCGGCGGGGAGTCGCACGGCGAGCTCGACCGGCGCAAGATCCGCGACCGCATCGCCGAGCTGCAGAAGGAGCTCGGCGCGACGGTCCTCGACCGCAGGACGCAGCGTGCCCGGCGCCAGGAGCGCCAGGGTCTCGCGCGCGTGGCGCTGGTCGGCTACACGAACGCCGGCAAGTCCACCCTGATGCGCGCCCTGACGGGAAGCGAGGCGCTGGTCGCGGACAAGCTTTTCGCGACGCTCGACACCACCGTGCGCGCCCTCCATCCGGAGACCGTGCCGCGCGTGCTCGTCAGCGACACGGTCGGCTTCATCAAGAACCTGCCGCACGGGCTCGTCGCCTCGTTCAAGTCCACGCTCGACGAGGCGCTCGAGGCGTCCCTGCTTGCCCACGTCGTGGACGCGAGCGATCCCGGGTTCGAGCGCCAGCTCGCGGTGACCGAGGAGGTGCTCGACGAGATCGGCGCGAAGGACACGGCGCGCCTGCTCGTGTTCAACAAGGTCGACCGCGCCGGCAATGAAGGGGAACTGCGGGCCGCGCTGCTCGCAAGATATCCCGGCTGCATCGTGATGAGCGCGCGCCGCGAGGGCGACGTCGCGAAGCTGCACCAGGCGATCGCCGCGTTCTTCCAGCGTGATCTCGTCGAGGCCGAGCTCTTCCTCCCCTGGGCCGCGCAGAACATGCGAGGTGAGGTCTTCGCGACCTGCAAGGTGCTCGAGGAACGCCCGGATGGCGAAGGCGCGTTCCTGCGCGTCCGCGGCGAGCCCGAGGCGGTGAAGCGCCTGTCCGAGCAGCTTCCCCCGCCTGCGCGCCGCTGACCGCTAGACCCAGGTCGTAAGGCCGAGCTCGAAGGGGTGCGCGAGGAGCTCGTGCTGCGGGAAGACGCGGATGCGGTAGTCGAGCTTGCCGGACAGGCCGGGCCGCAGCTCGAGCGCGAAGCGATGCTCGCCGGAGTCGAGCGTGCCCGCGGCATGCAGGTCATGGCTGTGCGTCTGGTCGCGCGGCTCGCGGGAGAGGAGGAGCTCGACGCGCACGTCCGAGGCCGCCAGCCCGTTCAGGCGCACCGCGACCTCGACCCGGATGGCGTCGCCGTAACGGATGCGCGCCGGCGGGGTGTCGATGCGCCGGCAGTGCACCCCGGGCCACGCGGCGCGCACGCGCTGCTTCCACTCCGCCATCGACCGCGCCGCCTCGTAGCCCTCGGCGGCGTAGCGGTGGCCCTGGCGCGAGGCGGGCAGGTAGAACTTCGAAACGTACTCGCCGAGCATCCGCGAGGCGTCGTACTTCGGCAGCAGCGAGGCCATCGAGCGCTTCGCCATGTGCACCCACTCCGGCGAGTAGCCGCCCTCCGAAGTGCGCGCGTAGTAGAGCGGCACCACGTGATGCTGCAGGATCTCGTAGAGCGTGCGGGCTTCTTCCTGGTCGCGCCGGTGCGGATCGAGCTCGGGCGAGGCCGGCTTGATGGCCCAGCCGTTCTCCCCGTCGTAGCCCTCGTCCCACCAGCCGTCGAGGATCGAGAGGTTGACCACGCCGTTCATGCCGGCCTTCATGCCGGAGGTCCCGGAGGCCTCCAGCGGATAGACCGGGTTGTTGAGCCACACGTCCACGCCGGAGACGAGGCGGCGCGCGATGTGCAGGTCGTAGCCCTCGATGAACAGGATCTTGCCTTCGAACTCCTCCTGGCGCGCGATATGCGCGATGCTGCGGATGAGCTCCTGCCCCGGCTCGTCCGCCGGGTGCGCCTTGCCGGCGAAGAGGAACAGCACCCGGCGCTCCCGGTCGCCGAGGATGCGGCGCAGGTGGTCGAGGTTGTTGAAGAGCAGGGTGGCGCGCTTGTAGGTGGCGAAGCGCCGGCCGAAGCCGACCGTGAGCACGTCGGGACGTGCCGGGTTGGCGAAGCGCAGCAGTCGTTCCAGATGCGAGGCGCTGCCGTGGTTGCGCGCGTGCTGCTGCGCCACGCGGTGGCGCACCATGTGGAACATGCGCGCCTTCACGTCCTGGCGCACGCTCCAGTAGATGTGGTCGGGGATGTCGCGGATCTTCTCCCAGATACCGGGATAGGCGAGCCGGTGCATCCAGCCCACGCCGAGGTAGCGCTCGAGGACTTCCGCCCATTCGGGGGCGAGGAACGTCGTGACGTGCACGCCGTTCGTGACGTAGCCCAGCGGGTTTTCTTCCGGCGCGACCTGCGGCCAGAACTCC
>CBDDSA010000002.1:0-13743 GCA_965233185.1 uncultured bacterium | reverse complement strand
CGCGATCTCCAGGGCTTCCTGGACTTCCGCGATGTTCAGTCCGTAACGGGCGATGCGCGCGCGATCCAGCTTAATCGTGAGCACCGGCAGCCCGCTCACCTGCTCGACCTTGGTGTCGGCCGCGCCGGAAACCGACTCGAGGACGCTCGAGACGGCCTCGCCCGTCTCGAGCAGCACGTCGAGGTCGTCGCCGAACACCTTTACCGCGACGTCGCTGCGCACGCCCGAGATCAGCTCGTTGAAGCGCATCTGGATCGGTTGCGTAAACTCGTAGTTGTTGCCCGGGATCTCCTCGGCGGCCTTTTGCATGGCCGCCACCAGGTCGGCCTTGGGCCGCTTCGGGTCCGGCCACCCGGCGCGCGGCTTGAGCATGACGAAGTTGTCGGCGACGTTCGGTGGCATCGGATCGGTGGCGATCTCGGCGGTGCCGATCTTGGCGAACACGCGCTCGACCTCGGGGAATTCCCTGAGGCGCTTCTCCAACACTGCCTGCATCTCCACGGCCTGCGTGAGGCTCGTGCCCGGGATGCGAAGCGCATGCAGCGCGATGTCGCCTTCATCCAGGCTCGGGATGAACTCGCTGCCCATGCGCGCGGCGCCGAGCGCGCTCAGCAGCACGATGACCGCCGCCCCCGCCACTACCGGCGCGGGGCTGCGCATCGCGGCGCGCAGCGCCGGACGGTAGGCGCCCGAGGCCCAGCGCATGAGGCGGCTTTCCTTCTCCTCGACGCGGCCGGTGACGAAAAGCGCGACCGCCGCCGGCACGAAGGTCACCGACAGGACCAGCGCGCCCGCGAGCGCGACCACCACCGTAAACGCCATGGGGTGAAACATCTTTCCTTCCACACCGGTGAGCGTGAAGATCGGGATGTTGACCAGCGCCACCACCAGCACGCTCACCAGGCTGGGCTTGAACACCTCGCGCGTCGCCTCGAACACCGCCTCGAAGCGCTCGGCGCGCTCTAGCAGGCGCCCGAGCCGGTGTTGCTCGAGCGCGATGCGCCGCAGGCAGTTCTCGACGATGATCACCGCGCCGTCCACGATCAGGCCGAAGTCGAGCGCGCCCAGGCTCATCAGGTTGGCGCTCACGCGGTTCTCCACCATGCCGGTGATGAGAAAAAGCATCGACAGCGGGATCACCGCCGCCGTGATCAGCGCCGCGCGCCAGTTGCCGAGCATGGCGAGCAGCACCGCGATCACCAGCAGCGCGCCTTCGGTGAGGTTGAGGGCCACCGTGCGGATGGTGCGCTCGACGAGCGTGGTGCGGTCGTAGACGGCCTTGGCGATAACGCCCTCGGGCAGCGAGCGGTTCACCTCCTCCAGCTTGGCGGCGACGCGCTGCGACACGGTGCGGCTGTTCTCGCCGATCAGCATGAACACCGTGCCAAGCACCACCTCCGCGCCGTTCTCGGTCGCGGCGCCGGTGCGCAGCTCCTTGCCTTCCAGCACCTCGGCCACGTCGCGGATGCGAAGCGGCACGCCGTCCTCGCCGCGGATGACGATGTCACGGATCTCCTCCAGCGTCGCGACCTGGCCCGGCGCGCGGATCAGATACTGCTCGCCGCTCCTTTCGATGTAGCCGGCGCCGACGTTGGCGTTGTTCCGCGTCAGCGCCTCCATCAGGTCGTGGAATCCGAGGCCGTAGGCGACGAGCTTCGCGGGATCGGGTGCCACATGGAACTGGCGCAGGAAGCCGCCGATGGTGTTGATCTCGGTCACGCCGCGCAGGTTGCGAAGCTGCGGCCGCACGATCCAGTCCTGGATCGTGCGCAGGTCCGTGGGCGTGTACGCCGTGCCGTCGGGCTTTCGCGCGCCCTCCTCGGGCTCGACCGTCCACATGTAGATCTCGCCCAGCCCTGTCGAGATCGGGCCCATGGCCGGTTCGATCCCCGGCGGGAGCTGGCCGCGCGCCTCCTGGATGCGCTCGTTCACCAGTTGCCGTGCGAAATAGATGCCGGTGCCGTCCTCGAAGATCACCGTGACCTGCGACAGGCCATAGCGAGACAGCGACCGTGTGCTCTCCAGCCCAGGAAGGCCCGCCATCGCGGTCTCGATCGGGAAGGTGATGCGCTGCTCGGCTTCGAGCGGCGAGTATCCGGGCGCCTCGGTGTTGATCTGCACCTGCACGTTGGTGATGTCGGGCACTGCGTCGATCGGTAGGCGCTGGTAGTTGTACAGGCCGAGCGCGGCCATGCCGAGCACGGCGAGCAGCACGATCCAGCGCTGCGAGATGGAGAACTTCAGGAGTCGTTCGAGCATGGGGTCGAGTCCGGGATCAGGTGGCGTTTTCGTCGCGCTCGTCGCTGCGGATACGCAGGACCTGGGCGACTTCGCTCACGGCGATGAGGCCGTCGCCGGGGCGGCCGGTGCGCGCGGCAGCGCGGATGGCCTGCACCGCCCGCGGCGCGAGCTCGTCGCCGCACAGCAGGATGAGCAGGCAGTTGTCGTGCTCCTCGATGTCCCATTCGTCCGGCGCGTAGGCGCGGCCGGGGGCACGGCCGCGGCTCTCACCCTTCACCCGGATCAGGGTGAAGCCGGGGAAGTGCTCGAGCGCGTGTAGCGCGTGCTCGACTTTCTCGACAACGCCGGGCCGCACGATCGCGACGATCTGTTTCATGGCGAGCTCCTTCTCTAGTGGTCGTGGCTCGCCCCGGCCTTGCCGAGGTCCGCCTTGAGGACGAAGCTGTTGGCGACGGCGACCTGCTGCCCGGGCGCGAGCCCCGAGACAATTTCGACGCGCTCGCCGTCGCTCCTGCCGAGCTGCACCGGCCGCGCCTCAAATACGTCGCCGAAGCGCGCGAACACGACCTGCCAGTCGCGAAGGCTCTGGATCGCCGCCACGGGCACCGCCACCGGGACCTCGCGCTCCTCCTGCACCACGTCCACGGTGACGAACAGGCCCGGGCGCCAGCGCCCGCCAGGGTTGGGCAACGTGACGCGCGCCTTGGCGGTTCGCGTTTGTTCGCCGAGCAGCGAGCCGACGTAGGAGATGACGCCTTCGGCGTTCGCGTTGAGCTCGCTCGCATGCACGCTCACTTTCTGGCCGAGCCTGACCGCCGCGAGGTCCGCCGGGTAGAGCGTCAGGTCCGCCCAGACCGAGGCGAGGTCCGCGATCACGTAAACGGGTGTGTCCCCGGCCACGGCTTCGCCGGTGGCGACGCGCTTCTCGATCACCGCGCCGTTGATCGGCGCGCGAATCTCAAGGCGCCCGAGGCTGCCGCCGTCCCCTACCCGGGGTACGCCGAGGGTCTGCAGCTTCTGCGCCGCGTTACGGTGCGCGATCTCCGCTTCTGCGAGCGCCTGGCGGCTGGCGAGGTAGTCCTGCTCGGCGGTGATCTTCTCCTCCCACAGGCGCTTCTCGCGCTCCGCCGTGGTGCGCGCGAGCGCCAGCCGCTCGCGTGCCGCGAGATAGTCGCTCTGCAGGTCGCCGAGGGCTTGGCTTTCGAGCACGGCGAGGACGTCGCCGGCGCGCACCCGGTCGCCCAGGTTGGAACGCGCGTGTGTGACCACGCCGGACAGGCGCGGCACCACCCGCACCAGGCGGTCCTGGTTGAACTGGATTTCGCCCTGCAGCCTGCGGCTCGCGCGGATGCGCGCGGGCCCCGCAAGCGCGACCTCGATGCTCGCAGCTTTTGCGGCGGCCTCGTCCATCACCACGCGGCCCTCGAACTGCTCGTAGGCCCAGCGGAAGCTCCGGCCGCCGTACTGCGCACGCACTTCGACCTCGAAGGAGTGCGGCTCCACGACCTCGCGCTCGCCGCGCAGGTAATCCTGCCGCGGGCGAAAGCCGATCGTCTCGGGTTGCGCGCCGAGCCGCGACAGGTCCACCTGCAGCTGCACGCTCTCGGGCGCCACCGGCTTGCCCTTGTCGTACGCGTACACGCGGAACTCGGGCGGCACGCCCTTCTCGAAGATGCTCACCTCGACGGCGAAGCCCTCCTTCTCCAGGATCCTGCCGCCGTGCCTGCCCTTCGTTTCATCCTCGTCGAGCGCTTCGGCGCCGAGCCCGTGGCCGTCGGACTTGGGCGCCGGACCGCCGGAGATGTAGAGGTATGCGCCGGCGGCGAAGCCGAAGACGACGATTGCCGCGGTGATCAGGAACTGGTTTCGTGTCACTGCCGTTCTCCCTGGTTGCCGTTGACTAGAGCGCCGCGCCGCTCAGGCGCTCGAGCTCGCTCGCGCCGCGCTGGTACTCCGCGAGCGCGCGCAGGTACTGCGTGCGCGCCTGCACCAGCGTGCGCTGCGCGTCGAGCACATCGAGGATGCCAAACCTGCCCAGCTCGTAGCCGCGAGTGGCGACAGCGAAGGCGCTGCGCGCGCCCGGCAGGATCGCGTCGCGCAGCACCCGGACCTCCTCCGCGAGCGCCTGCGTGCGCTGGAAGGCCTCGGCGAGCTCCCCCATCAACCGCGTTTGCGCGCCGCGCTGCTCGTCGAGCGACTGGTCCAGCCGGCGGAGCGCCTCGTCGGTGGCGCCGCGGTTGCGGTCGAAGATCGGCAGTGGAATCGAAATGCCGAGCATGTAGGCCTGGTCGTCGAACACGCTGTGCCGCGCTACGCCCGCCTTGAGCGTAATGTCCGGCATGCCTCGCGCGCGCTCCATGTCCACGTTCGCGCGTCGGCGCTCGATCTCACTCGTCCAGCGCGCAAGCTCAGGATTGGCTCGCACCCGCGCGGCGAGCGTGTCGAAATCCGGAATCGCGTACGTGCGCTCGAGATCGCCTTGCGCTTCGCCGAGCTGTCCGGCGGAAGTCCCCGCAAGGGCGGCGAGGCGCGCATGCGTCGCCGCCAGTTCGCGCCGGGCCTGTTCGCGCTCGACTACCGCCGCGGAGCGCGCGAGCTGGGCCTTGGTTTCCTCCACCGGTGCCGCCTTGCCGGACTGCACCCGCCGCGCAACCGCGGCGCTCACCTGATCGGCGAGCCGCAGGGAATCGTCCGCGAGCGCGAGTCGCTCGCGCCAGGCAAGAAGATCGAAGAAAGCCTGCTTCACGCGCGACACAATCCCGGCGCGTCTGGCGCGTGCCTCCCAGGCGGCGACTTCGCGCGCCGACTCGGCTTGACGCACGCGCGCCGCGCGCTTGCCGCCCAGCTCGAGCAACTGCGACAGCTCCAGCGACGTCGTGCGGTCGCCTTCGTCGCGCAAGCGCTTGTTGCCGAGGTTCTCTGCGGATAACCCGAGCTCCGGATTGGGCAGCACGCCGGCCTGGTGCACGGTCGCCTCGGCGGCCAGTTCTTCCTTCGCCGCGGCCGCCAGTTCAGGGTTCTGCTGCAAGGCGAGATCGATCGCCCGTTCCAGCGTCAGCGGCGGCGCGACCTGCGCCGCCGCTGGCGCGGGCAAAAGGGCGAGACTCAATACCGACATGCACGGCACGAGGCCGCGCGCAAGGCGAAGCATTGCGAGTTCCTTTCCGTCAAGTCGAGGCGCACGCGAGGCGCGCCCCCGGATCAGTTCAGGACTGGATCAGCGCCGCGAGCGGCGGACGTAAAGGCAGGAAAGGAACGTGCTGGGCGGCGGCGAGGTCGAACGACGGATCGGGGACCTCGCTGGCGCCTTGGGGCGACAGGGCCGGCGTTCCTGCGTGCTGTCCCTGGAAATGCTGGCCGTAGTGACCCGCGCAGCCATGGTGCCCGTGCGTCGCGCCGGGCTCGGTCGGCGCGGAGTTCGAGTCGCCGAACTCGACCACCTCATGCTGGTGCTCGAACGACTCGGCGAGCGCGAATCCCGGCCACGCCAAGGCATTCGCCGCGAGAACGACAGCAACCAGAATGGAGGCCAGGCGACGCATGAGCGCCGTGATTCTACCGGAAAGCGGCGCCGATGATCGTGCGCCTGCTCCTCACAGGGAGGCCTCCACGCGCAGCAGCAGCGCCGCCGCGTTGGGCCGCGCCGGGTCCGTGCCGGGATTGTCGATGTACTGCAGGCTGGGCTGAAAGACGAGCCATCTGCTGACTTGCATGAGGTAGGTGAGTTCCACGACCGTTTCCGCGCGCGACACGGCGCGTCCAGCCAGTCTTTCGCTTTCCATGTACGCATCGCCGTTGGCGGCCCTTGCAATGGCAATACCGGCTTCATAATCGGGCCGGGAAGAGAACGGGGCGGTCAGGGTCAAGCCCGCCCCGAAGTAGCGGCCGATGCGGGCGACGTCCGGATCGCCGAAGCCCAGTTGCGCGAACGCCCTCAGTCTGCGGCTTGCGCGCACCGGGTCTCGATACAACGTACTCTCGCCGATGACGTAGGCGCCACCGCTACCCAATTGGCGCAGCGGAGCGCCGCCCGCGTCGGTCAGGCTCAGGTGGTCGAACTCCGCCGTTTAGCGCCATGCGCCGAAGGCAAGCTTGTCGCCCCGCCGGGCATTCTGGGCCGCGCGGCCGGCGCGCCGGCGCGTGCTGCGCAGCTCCCGTTCCCCGGCTTGCGAGGTGCCCCAGCCCGCGCCGAAGCTCGCCTCGCCGACGAGCAGCGATCCCTCGCCGCTGCGGCGCTGCGCGCGCGCCGGCGCGCCCTCGAGAATCGCCGCGCGCAAGGTGAGACCGGCCAGCGGTCGGCCCTCGAGGCGCAACGCGTTGCTCGTATCGGGGTAGATGGAGGGGCCGCCGACCCCGGTCTGCGAAAACTCCGGACCGATGCCGAACGAGGAGTTGAGGAACAATCCGGCCGAGCGCAGCACGTAGAACTCGGTGTTCAGGTCGTAACGTCCGAAGAGCAACGACACGCGGTCCTGCAGCAGGTTCTGCTCCACCCAGGCTTCGAGTATGCGCCCGCCCCCGGGCGCGGCGATGTTGCTGATGCCCTGAAGGTCTCCCGCGGTGGCGCTTGGATCGGATCCGTGGGGCCGGATCCAGTGCACGTGCGCCGACATTCCGCGCCAGCCGGCCAGCCGGGCGCCGTCGAGCGCGAGTTCCGCTTCCAGGATGCCCAGGCTGTCCCACTCGCCGTGGCCGCGGCCGGAAAGGTGAGCGGCGAGCTCGCCGGTGTAGCGTGCCTCGAGCGCGAGGCCCCGCGCGGCCAGCCCGGTGCGCGCGGCCTGCAGGTCGGCCGAGTTCACGTTCGGCGCAAGCACCCCAAGGGCACAGGGGATCACTGCGCTCCGAAGGAACGCGGGAATGCCGGTCATGGTCAATCTCCGTGCGGATGTCGGTGGTGCAGGTCCGGATAGTGCGGATGCGAATGTACCAGCGGCGCGTGGCGGTGCAAGTGCGAGTGCGGCTCGCGTGCGTCCGGTTCCGGCGCGTGCGCATGCCGGTGGTGTGCGTCGTGCACGTGCTCATGCTCGTGCTCCATCGCCTCGTGCGCGTGCCGGTGCTCGTGGCGCTCGGACACGTGCAGCCATACGCCGAGCGCCATCAGCGCGCCGGCGAACCAGAATGCCAGGTCCGGGCGCTCGCCCAGCAGCGGTAGCGCCAGCGCCGCGCCGAAGAACGGTGCGACCGAGAAGTAGGCGCCGGTACGCGCGGTGCCCAGATGGCGCAGCGCGACGATGAACAGGGTCAGGCTGACGCCGTAGCCGAAGAAGCCAAGCAGTCCCGCGCCCATCCAGCCGGCGGTGCCGGGTAGCGAATGTCCCATTAAAAGCGCGAGCGCGAGGTTCACTGCGCCTGCAACAAGTCCCTTGAGACAGGCCAGCGTTGCCGCGTCACCGCCCGAGACTCGGCGCGTGAGGTTGTTGTCGATCGCCCAGGCAAGGCAGGCGGCGGCGACCAGCGCCGGACCGAAGAGCCCGCCGGCGCGCGGCGCGGCTCCTGCGGAGAGCACCACGCCGCCCGCAACGATCGCCACCATCCCCGCGAACACGCACCGGTCCACGTTCTCGCGGAACACCGTCCAGGCGATCAGCGCGGTGAGGACGGATTCGAGGTTGAGCAACAGCGATGCGGATGCCGCATCGCTACGGGCGAGGCCGGACATGAGCAGGATCGGTCCCGCGACGCCGCCGGCGAGGATCGCCGCCCCGATCCAGGCCCAGTCGCTCCTGGCGAATCCCGTGAGCCGGGCGCTCCCGGGCCGCAGGGCGAGCCAGGCGGCGAGGCCGATGCCGCTGCCCAGATAGAGGATCGCCGCCAGCACCAGCGGCGACGCCTGGCCCAGCAGCAGCTTGGCGAACGGCGTGCTCGCGCCGAACAGCGCTGCAGCGCCCAGTGCGCAAAGCACGCCGCGTTTCATGGTATGCAATGATGCCGCATGCCTGCGCGAGCGCAAGCGCAGATGCGAGGCCTCAGCGCTCGACCGGTAGCCCCGCCGCGCGCCACTCCGGGTAGCCGTCCTGCAGCCGCTTCGCCTTGAAGCCGCGCTTCCTCAGTTTCCCCACGGCGTCGAAAGACATCAGGCAGTAGGGTCCGCGGCAGTACGCGATGACTTCCTTGCGCCTGGGCAGCTTCGACAAATAGCTCTCCAGCTTTTCGATGGGCACGTTGAGGGCGCCCGGCAGGTGCCCTGCGGCGTACTCTTCGACGGGCCGCACGTCGAGCAGCGTCACCAGTCCCTTCTTCAATCGGTCCAGCACTTCCCGCGCCGGCACCGGCTCCAGTTCGTCGCGGTGCGCGAGCCAGGTCTGCAGCAGCTTGTCGACGTCGGCCGCACGATGCTCGGCGACCCCGCGAAGCGACGCCAGCAAAAGGCTCACGTCGTCGCCGGCGAGCGTGTAGAACACGCGCAATCCCTCCTTGCGCGCGTGCACGAGGCCCGTCTGGCGCAGCGCCTGGAGGTGCTTGGAAGTGTTGGCTACCGATAGTCCGGTCATGCCGGCGAGCGCTTCCACGCTGCGCTCGCCCTGCGCGACGAACTCGAGAATCTGCAGGCGGCCGGCGTTGCCCAGGGCTGCGGCGACGCGGCCGATGGCCTGGTAGAGGCGTTCCTTGGCTAGGTCGCTTGACATGGGTTTCGCGGCCATTCTACTATTCAACCGATTAGTTGAATAAGAGGTTGGCATGGATTTCACCATTCCGGCGGACACCGAGCTCGCGCTGCGGCTGGGCGTGTTCCTCGCCGTGTTCGCCGCGCTGGCGCTGTGGGAATGGGCGGCGCCCACGCGCGCCCCGCGCCTGTCGCGCGCCCTGCGCTGGCGTGCCAATCTCGGACTCGCCGTGGTGAACACACTGGTCCTGCGCGTCGTACTGCCCGGGTCGGCGCTCGCCTTCGCCGCGCTCGCCGCGGACGAGGGCTGGGGGCTGCTCAACCGGGTCGAGTTGCCGGATTGGGCCGCCGTGCTCGCCGGGGTGGTGATCCTGGATCTGGTCATCTACTTGCAGCACGTCCTGTTCCATTCGGTACCGGCGCTCGCGCGCCTGCACTCGGTACACCACGCCGACCCGGACTTCGATCTCACCACCGGCATCCGGTTCCATCCGCTGGAGATCGTGCTCTCGACCGGGATCAAGTTCGCCGCCATTGCCGCGCTCGGCGCGCCGGTGCTCGCCGTGCTGGTGTTCGAGATTCTGCTCAACGCGACCGCCATGTTCAATCACGCCAACGTCTCGCTACCGGCGTGGCTCGAGCCGTGGGTGCGCAGGGTGCTGGTGACGCCGGACATGCACCGCACGCACCACTCCGTCATCGAAGTGGAGCGCAACAGCAACTACGGCTTTTGCCTTTCGGTCTGGAACCGCTGGCTCGGCACCTATACGCACGCGCCGAAAGGCGCGCTGGACATCGGGTTGTTCGGCTGGCGAGATACGGGCTCGATCGCGACGCTCGGCGGCGTGCTGCGCATGCCTTTCAGGAGCCCGAGCCAGACGTAGCTCCGCCCTCTGGCAGACTGGGGCCTTCTCCTCGGGAGGCCCGCATGCATCCAATCCAGGTTCTGGGACTGTTCGTCGCCACGGCGGTCGCCGAAATCATCGGCTGTTACCTGCCGTACCTCTGGCTGAAGAAGGGCGGCTCGCCCTGGCTGCTCGTGCCCGCGGCGGCGGCGCTCGCGCTGTTCGTCTGGCTGCTGACGCTGCACCCGCACGCCGCCGGACGCACCTACACGGCCTACGGCGGGGTGTACATCGCGGTCGCGCTGGGCTGGCTCTGGGCCGTGGACGGCGTCGCGCCCGGCCGCTGGGACCTCGCCGGCGGCGCCGTTGCGCTCGCCGGCATGGCGATCATCTACTTCGCGCCGCGCACGTGACTGCGGCCCGAGGCCGGCCTTCGCGCGGGCCGCGACAGCGTCTCGATGATGCCGCAGGCGCTCGCGGGGTGCCGCCCGGCGCAATGCGCGCGGATCGCGTCGAGCTCCACTTTCAGCTTGCGCAGCTCCGCGATCCGGTCGGCCACGTGGCCGATATGTTCGTCGATCAGGGCATTCACCGGACCGCAGTCGGCCGCCGGCCGCTCGAGCGCCTCGATCAACGCACGCACTTCCGGCAGCGACATGTCGAGCGCGCGGCAGCGCCGGATGAAGGCGAGCCGCTCGAGGTGCGAGGGCCCGTAGTCGCGGTAGTTCGCCCCCGAGCGCCGCGGCGCGGCGAGCAAGCCTTCCTTCTCGTAGTAGCGGACCGTCTCCACCAGGCAATCCGCGCGCTTCGCAAGCTCGCCGATCCTCATGCTGCGGCCAGTATCTCACGGCGTGCCTGCCTGACGACGGTGAACGACGCGGACAGCGCCAGGCCCGCGAGCAGCGCGGCCACGACCCAGTCAGGCCAGCCGCTCGCGCTGCCCAGCACTCCCGCCGCGGCGAGCAGCACGGCCACGTTGCCGATCGCGTCGTTGCGCGAGCACAGCCACACCGAGCGCATGTCCGCGTCGCCGCCTCGGTAGCGGTAAAGCATGACCGCGACGCCCACGTTGACGACGAGCGCAAGCGCCCCGACCACGCCCATCGTGACCGGTTCCGGCACCGTGCCCCGGCTCGCGTGCCACGCTGTGAGCCCCAGGACGAAAAGGCCGTAGGCCCCCATGCAGAGTCCCTTGAACATTGCCACTCGCGGGCGCCAGGACGGCATCAGCATCAGCGCCCCGAGCGAGAGCGCGTAGTTCGAGGCATCGCCGGCGAAGTCCACGGCGTCGGCGAGTAGCGACGCGGACCCCGCGGCCGCACCAGCGGCTAGCTCGAGGAGGAACATGCCGGCGTTCAGGATCAGGGCAACCCCGAGGACCTTGCGGTACCGGGGGTCGTGCGCTTCAAGCGTCGTATCGCAGCAGGCGTCGCTCATTGGCCGATTGCAAACCCTGAAGCCGCTGCAGGGTCAAGCGCGGCGCAGCACAGCAGGAAGGCGGGCGGAGGGTTAGCAGCCTGTTGACCCCCCCTCCGAACGATGCTGATGCTGTCGTGTCATAGTGGCAGCGTCGTTTGAGGGAGAAGAAGAATGCGCGGTCACGTGGATCCTCAGAGCGGATTGTTCAGCTACTTCTCGGTGGAGGAGCGGATTCCGGCGGATCATCCGCTGCGCCGAGTGAAGGCGCAAGCTAACGCGGTACTTGGTTCGATGAGCCCGCAGTTCGATGCGATGTACGCTGCGGTGGGCCGGGCTTCGGTGGCGCCGGAGCGGCTGTTGAAGGCGACGCTGCTGATCGCGCTGTACTCGGTACGCTCGGACCGGTTGTTCTGCGAGATGCTGGACTACAACATGCTGTTTCGCTGGTTCCTGGACATGGGGTTGGAGGAAGCGTCGTTTGATCACTCGACCTACTCCAAGAACCGGGCGCGGCTGATCGAGCACGAGATCGCGAAGGACTTCTTTGCTGGAGTCATCGCTCGAGCCAAAGCGCAACAGCTGCTCTCCGATGAACACTTCACCGTGGATGGCACGCTGATCGAGTCCTGGGCCTCGTTCAAGAGTCTCAAGCGCAAGGACGGCGAGCCGCCGAAGTCGGGCTCTGACGGCACCGGGATGGTGGACTTCAAGGGCGAGAAGCGAAGCAACAAGACGCACGAGTCGAGCACCGACCCCGAAGCGAAGCTCATGAGGAAGGGCAACGGCCAGCCCGCCAAGTTGAGCTTCGGGGCGCACGCGCTGATGGAGAACCGAAGCGGGCTGCTGGTCGATGTGGCGATCACGGATTCGACGCTGTTTGAGCCCAAGGCTGCGGCGCCGATGCTCCACCGCCGGCGGCGGGACCGCCAGGGCATGCGCACGCTCGGTGCCGACAAGGGCTACTTCAACAAGAGCTTCGTCGCGCTGCTGAGGGGCCGCAAGGTTACGCCGCACATTGCGCGCATCGAGAGCCGCAGGGCGCCGGGGCTCGATGGCAGAACGACGCGACACGAGGGCTTCTCCATCAGCCAGAGAAAGAGAAAGCGCATCGAAGAGATCTTCGGCTGGATGAAGACGGTAGGCGGGTTCAGCAAGAGCCGCTTCGTGGGCATCGCAAAGACCCAGCTCGCCGCCTACATGGTGGGCGCTGCCTACAACCGGTTGCGCATGGCGCGATTGCAGCCGAACACGGGATAGGCGTGCCCGCAGTGAACGAACTGAGCGGAACTCAACCATGAACGAGCGCAAAGCGCTCAAGATCCCGATCGTTCCCACCTCGGGCCGAGCGACAAATGCGCAGAAACCTCGCTTCACGAAGCATTCTTCAACGGTCTGCTAACGTAGAAGCCAGCGGCGCGCGGCCACTGACCGGTAAGAACCACCGCAGTTCGCGCGCGTCCGCTGGGATGCCGGGTTAGGCCGCATGCATCTAGCGAAGGAAGCTCCTGGCCAAACGCTCCTCCGCTGGCGTAACGGGAAAACGTGTGCGGATTTCTGAAATGCTCTTCCTTTGCACCAGCCATACCGCAACTTGTGCCGCCACCGTGACGTCAGCGCCGGGATTCGCAATGACATATGCCCTGATAATGGCCATGACTGGTTCTAGAACTGGAGGGATAGAACCAACAGCGAAGCTATCTCTTTCGCCGGGGTTATCTTTGTCGAAGTCCGCGCAATAGGCTACAAAGGTAACAGCGGTTCGGAATTTGGGGCGCAAAGCAATGAACGATCTACGGCCGTCAGTGCTGTACTGCCCGCCACTCAGATAGACGCCCGTGACTACCATGTTTTGACTTGTACCCCGATTGATCAGGAAAAGCGGGCGCGAGAGGTTGACGTCAATACGTTTTGCTGCGGCGGATTCGTTAACCAAGTACCCAGTGATCACTGTTCCGGAAGAGCCACCGTTTCCGGCCGCCGACTCCAGTTTCACTCGACCACCTTCAACCTCGGCGAAGAGGTCGTTGATTGTCGTTTGCGCTGAGGCGTCTACACCCAAGCTGCACGGCCGTGCAGCTATCCCACGGAGAAGAACCAGCTGCGCTGGATTAAGCGATTCTGCTTAAGAGTGTGCAGAGCAGACCAAGCAGACCAGTGTCTGCTTGGGGCCGGAAGGAGAAATCGGCGTTCTCTCGTGCCACACCGACTTCGAACTTCACTGGAGCAGCTCCATTCCGCAGCTTCTAAGACCCGTGATCGCGGAGGATGCCCTGCCCTAAAACCGTTTGATTGAGATCCAAAGCAAACCCCACGTTTCGGCTTTACGCTGACCGCCCTTTCGGCAGATCCTTTTAGCCCCTTTCCGGCCCTTCCATTCCGGCCCTTCCATTTCTCCGGCCGCGGGCGAATGTCCAGCACGCGGCCGGCCCTTTGGGTAGAGCCCTTCCCCGTTGCGCCCTTTTTGCCCGTCGCCTTCCCTTTGCCGCATTCATATTGATCCTTTGACCGACCGATAACGTGGCCTCCTCGAGGCCATGATTCGCGCGGACATCGACCCCACGCGCCGATACGATCTGCGCCGACAGATCGGATACGACCCGATCCTGCAGCGGCCCGGAGCGAAGGGGGAAACGA
>CBDDSA010000001.1:0-9055 GCA_965233185.1 uncultured bacterium | reverse complement strand
GAAGGCCGGCGCTTCGCCGACCTGAGGCTCCTCGCGATGGACATGGACTCCACGCTCATCACCATCGAGTGCATCGACGAGCTGGGCGAGCTTGCCGGAAAGAAAGCGCAGATCGCCGCCGTGACCGAGCAGGCGATGCGCGGCGAGCTGGATTTCGCCGCGGCGCTCAGGCAGCGCGTCGCCGCGCTCGCCGGTCTGCCCGAGGATTCCCTGAAGCGGGTTTACGAAGAGCGGCTCAAGCTCACGCCCGGCGCCGAGGGGCTCCTCAAAGCCTGCAAAGTCCACGGCGTGAAAGTGCTGCTGGTCTCGGGCGGCTTTACCTTCTTCACCGAGCGGCTGAAGGCGCGCCTGGGCCTGGACTACACCCTCTCCAATCGCCTCGAGATCGTCAATGGCCGCCTCACCGGCAAGGTGCTGGGCGAGATCGCCGGCGCCGACGCGAAAGCCGCGAAGTTTCGCAGTGTTCTGGATGAATTGCACGCCGAAAAAGAAAGCAGCGTCGCCATAGGCGACGGCGCAAACGACCTGAAGATGATGGCCGAAGCCGGCCTGTCGGTCGCGTTCCATGCCAAGCCGGTGGTGCGGGCGCAGGCCGACTGCGCCATTACCTGGTCGGGTCTCGACGCCGTCCTGAATCTGTACGAATAAATCGGGGTCAGAGCCCAGTTTCCGATTCGGGCTCTGACCCCGATTTCGAATTCGGGCTCTGACCCCGATTGTTATTTGGCGGCGATCACCATGATCTCGACCAGCGCGCGCGGGTCGGCGAGCTTCGCCTCGACGCAGGCGCGCGCGGGCATGTTGGACTTGTCGACCCAGGCGGTCCAGATCTCGTTCATCGGCGCGCGGTTGCGGATGTCGGTGACCCAGATCTGCGCCGACAGCACCTTGGACTTGCCCGAGCCGCATTTCGCGAGCAGCCGGTCGATCTCGTCTAGCACCTGCTTGGTCTGGCCCTTGACGTCCTGCTCCAGGTCCTTGGCCACCACGCCGGCGAGGTACACCGTGTCGCCGTAGACCACCGCCTGCGAAAGAATGCTGCTCTGGTCGTGCCGGGAAATGCTCATGACTTCGTCTCTCCTTTGGAATCTTTCTCGACCTTGCGGTCCTCGCGCTTGGCCGCCTGCATGGCTTCGGGCTCGAGCTCCTCGGCGCTGCGGTTGAGGCGCACGAACACGCCCCAGGCCACCAGCAGCGCCGCCGCGGCGAGGCCGATGCTCGCCACATAGGGAAGGTGCTCGGGCGCATCTTGCGCCACGCGGAAGGCGAGCACCAGCGTCTCGATGGTGAGCGCCACCACCAGCACGATCATGAAGCGCGACAGGAAGCGGCGCACGCGCGTGGGCGCGCTCATCTGCGCGTCGCGCTGCACCTCCTCCTCCAGGATGGTCTGGCCGAGCTCGAGCGAGGCGAGCGCCACCGTGAGCACCGCGATGCCGCCCAGCACGGCGTTCAGGCGCTCGGTGAGGCTCATTTCGCGAAACGGCTGGATGCCCTCCCAGAGCTGCGCCACGGCGATCACGATGAGCGCCGCGGCCGCCGCGACGAACAGCAGGCTGATGATGAAGTGCCCCGCCGGGAACAGGCGATGGATGAGCTTCACGCCTGCAGGCTGGACTTGTCGTACCCCGCCACGCCCTTGTAGCGGTCCGAGATCGCCTTGAGCTCCTGCGGCGAGATCACCGCGTCGATGCGCTCGAAGGGCCGGTCGCCGGTGCGCTCGTAGATCTCGCGCAGGATCGCGTCGGGCGGGTTGCGGCGGTTCTCCAGCACCACGTTGGCGGTGGGCTGCAGGCGCTCGGCCTCGTAGGCTTTCAGCGCCGCGGCGACACTTTGCGCCTCGTGCAGCTTCTTCGCAAGGCAGACCGCGTCGAGGATCGCCTGCCCGGCGCCGTTGGAGCCGCGCGGGTACATCGGATGCGCGGCATCGCCCAGCAGCGTGACGCGGCCGAAGCTCCATGCCGGCAGCGGATCCTTGTCCACCATCGGATACTCGAGCACTACCTCGGCGGCGCGGAAGAACGCCGGGACGTCGAGCCAGTCGAACTTCCAGCCCTCCACATCGGCGATGAAGTCCTCCACGCGCGCCGCGCGGTTCCAGTCCCAGCGCTTGTACTGCGGCGTCTCGATTTCCCACAGCCAGTTCACCAGCTGGCGGCCCTGCGCGTCGATGTGGTTGCGGATCGGGTAGTGCACCAGCTTGCCGCCCTTCAGCCAGCCG
The DNA here is from genome assembly GCA_965233185.1 of uncultured bacterium. Taxonomy (GTDB): domain Bacteria; phylum Pseudomonadota; class Gammaproteobacteria; order Burkholderiales; family SG8-39; genus SCGC-AG-212-J23. The sequence goes on along the minus strand of CBDDSA010000001.1, from coordinate 6,834 downwards.
GCGCGCACCATGGTGGCGCCCGACAGGATCGGCTGCCAGCGCGTCACCCCGCGCCACATGTTCACCCCGGAGTAGCGCGGCTCGCCTTCATCCGGGTAGAGCTGCCGGCGAATCACCGAGTGGATGCCGTCGCAGGCGATCGCCGCCGCGCCTTGCGCCTTGCCCTGGCCTTTGAACTTCAATGAAACCGAGGCGTCGTCCTGCTCGAAGCCCTCGCAGTGCCAGCCGAGCTGCAGGCGCTGCGCGCCCAGGTGCGTGCGCACCGCGTCGATCAGGATCGCCTGCAGGTCGCCGCGATGGATGGAGAACTGCGGCCAGGCATAGCCCGCCGCGCGCCCCAGCGGCTCGCGATAGATGAGCTGGCCGAAGCGGTTGAAGAACGCCGCCTCCTTGGTCTCGATCGCCACCCTGGCGAGCGCCTCCTGCAACCCGAGATCGGTGAGCACGCGCGTGGCGTGCGGCAGCAGGTTGACCCCGACGCCCACCGCCTTGATCTGCGGCGCCGACTCGAACACCCGGCACGGGATGTTGCGCCGATGCAGCTCGAGCGCGAGGGTGAGCCCGCCGATGCCGCCGCCGGCGATGAGGATGTCGTCCATCGGCGGTCAGTTTACTGCGAGGTAGGCTTTCTCCAGCGCGCCGTCGCGGGCGATTTCATCCGCCGCGCCGCCCGCCACGATGCGTCCGCCCTCGAGGACGTAGGCGCGGTCGGCGAGCGCCAGCGCGAGGCCGCTCATCTGGTCGACGAGCAGGATGGTGGCCGACTCGCTGCGCAGCCGGTCGAGCGCCGCGAACAGATCGTCGATGATCGCCGGCGCGAGGCCGAGCGACGGCTCGTCCAGCAGGAGCAGCCGCGGGCGCCCCATCAGCCCGCGCGCGATGGCGAGCATCTGCTGCTCGCCGCCCGACAGCAGGCCGGCGCGCTGGTGCAGCCGCTCGCGCAGCCGCGGGAAGCGCTCGAGCATCGCGTCGATGTCGGCCTGCGCGGCGCCTTTGCGCAGGAACGCGCCCAGGCGCAGGTTGTCGAGCACCGAGAGCTCCGGGAACACCTGGCGTCCTTCGGGCACCAGCGCCAGGCCGCGCGCCGCGACCTTGTGCGCCGGCAGCCGCGAGAGCTCCTCCCGGCCCAGGCGGATGGCGCCGGACACCGGCCGCAGCAGCCCGGCCAGCGCGCGCATCAGGGTGGACTTGCCCGCGCCGTTGGCGCCCAGCACGGCGACCATCTCGCCGCTGCGCACCGCAAGGTCGATGCCCTTGAGCACCGGCTCGGCGCCGTAGCCCGCCGCGAGCTGCCCGGCCTCGAGCAGCGGCTCGCCCGGCGTGCCGCGGCGTACCGCGGGGCGCCGCTGCGCTTCGCCCAGGTAGGCTTTGCGCACCAGGGGATCGCGCTGCACTTCGGCCGGGCTGCCCTGCGCGATCTTCGCGCCGGCGTCGAGCACCACGACGTGGTCGGAGATGCCCATCACCACCGACATGTCGTGCTCGACCAGCACCACCGCGACGCCGCTGTCGGCGATGCGCCGCAGGAGCTCGGCCAGCCGGCCCTTGTCTTCGCGCGACAGGCCGGCCGCCGGCTCGTCGAGCAGCAGTACCGCGGGCCGCGTGGCGAGCGCGCGCGCGATTTCCACCAGGCGCTTGTCGACATGCGGCAGGTCGGCCGCGCGCGCGTCGAGATTTCCGCCGTAGCCGACGAAGGCGAGCAGCGCCGGCTCGCCGCCGGCGATGGCCAGGTTCTCCGCCACGCTCATCGAGCCGAAAAGCTGGGTCGTCTGGTAGGTGCGCGCGATGCCGGCGCGCGCGATGCGCCAGGCCGCCCGGCCCTGGATCTCGCGCTCGCCGATGCGGATGCGCCCGGCGTCGGGCCGGTAGAACCCGCCCAGCAGGTTGAGCACCGTGGTCTTGCCGGCGCCATTGGGGCCGATCAGGCTGGTGATGGCGCCGGGCTGCGCCTGGAGCGACACGTCGGCGGCGGCGCGCACGCCGCCGAAGGCGATGGAAAGGCCTTCGGCCGTCAGGGCGGCCGGGTGCGCCGGCTTCAGCGCAACCTCTGCCGAAGCGGCGCGGCGCGGCGCATGGCGCCGACGGAACAGGCGATGCACCGCCCCCACCACTCCCTCGGGCGCGGCGATCAGCACACCGAGCAGCAGCACGCCGAAGACCAGCAGCCGGTACTCGGCCAGGCCGGCCAGCACTTCGGGCAGGAGCACCACGATCGCGGCGCCGACCAGCGGGCCGGCAATCGAGCCGGCGCCGCCGATCATGACCACCAGCACGAACAGGATGGACTGCGCGAAGGTGAACGTGGAGGGGGTGACGAACCCGGAAAGCGGCGCGAAGAAGGCGCCCGCCAGCCCCGCATACACGGCCGAGATGACGAACGCCGCGGTCTTGATGCGCACCGGGTCCAGGCCGATGGATTCCGCCGCGACCTCGGAGTCGCGCACCGCGCGCATCGCCGCGCCCCAGTGGCTGCGCGCGAGGGCCCAGAATGCGAGCGTGGCGAGCGCCGCGAGCGCGAGGCTGGCGAGCGCCACGCCGCGCTCGCCGATGTCGCCGGGCTGAGGAATGCCCATGATGCCGTTCTGGCCGCCGGTCAGGTCACGCCACTCCACCGCGACATGCTCGACGATGAAGCCGAACGCGATGGTGACCATGGCCAGGTAAGGACCGCGCACGCGCAGCGCCGGCAGCGCGAGCAGGCCGCCGATCAGCCCGCACACCAGCGCCGCCAGGGGCAGCGCCGCCCAGAACGGCCACTTCGCGGTCACGGTGAGGATGGCAACCGTATAGGCGCCGAGCGCGTAGAAGCCGACGTGGCCGAACGACACCTGCCCGGTGAGGCCGAGGAGCACGTTCAGCCCGATGCCCACCACCGCGGTGAGCGCGAGCGTCGCCATGATGAACACGTAGTAGCTGTTGGACACCGCGGTGAATGCCGCCGCGGCCGCGAACGCCGCGATGAACGCGAGCCACCTCATACCTTCTTGACCGCGGCCCGGCCGAAAAGACCCTGGGGCATGAGCGCGAGCGCCACGATCACCAGCGTGAAGGTGAGGATCTGGGTATAGGCCGAGCCCAGCAGCGCGGTGATCAGCGACTCGGTGACGCCGAAGATGAGGCCCGCGAGCATCACCCCCCAGGCGCTGGTGATGCCCCCCAGGATGGCGACCGCGAAGGCCTTCAGGCCGAACAGCGTGCCCATGTCGGAATGCACGTTGGCAAGCGGCGCGATCATGATGCCGGCGGCGCCGGCGAGCACGGTCGAGGCGGCATACGCGCCCGAGATGGCGAGCGGCACGTTGATGCCCATGAGCCGCGCCGCGTCCGCGTTCTGCACCACCGCGAGCAGCGCCTTGCCGTATCTCGTGCGCACCGAGAAAAGGTGCAGCGCGGCGGCGAGCGCCAGGCCCACCACCGGAATCAGGATCTGCAGGGTGGAGACATTAAGCTCGCCCAGGCGCAGCGCGCCGCTCGCCCACGGCAGGTGGAACCCGCGCGGCTCCTTGCCGAAGGTGAAGAGCACCGTGTTGTCGGCGATGATGCCCAGCGCCACCGTGGCGATGAGCCACGAGTTGGAGCCGCGCCGCGCGAACGGGCGCACCGCGATCAGCTCGACGATCACGCCGTAGGCCGCGCACAGCAGCAGCGCGAGCAGCACCGCGGGCACCATCGGCCAGCCGAAGTTGACCGCGAAGGTGTAGGCGAACACCGCGCCCAGCATCATCGAGCTGCCCTGGGCGAAGTTCACCGTGCTCGACACCGAGTAAGTGATGTAGAACCCGAGCGCGAGCAGCCCGTACATGCTGCCCAGGCCCAGGCCGGTGATGACGGCCGAAGCGATCAGGGGGCTACTTCTTCAGCCCCACGGGCAGGATCTGGTTGTCGATGAACTGCGCCCAGACATAGTCGTTCTCGGTCACCGCGTCGTGGCTGCCGGGCGAGAACGGCTTGTCGTAGGTCTTGATCAGGCCCTCGTACCTGCCGATCTTGTAGTACGCGTCGCGGATTTTCGGGCCGTCGGTCGAGCCGGCGCTCCGGATGGCGAGCGCGGTCAGCATCATCGCGTCGTAGGCGTTGGCCACGCCCACCGCCGGCGTGACGTCGCCGGGGCCCTTGATGTCGGAATACTTCTTCTTCAGCGCGGCGAGCACCTTCTCGCCCACCGGGCTCTGCTTGCCGAAGAAGCTGTAGGTCTGCACGAAGTGCACCTCCTTCGCGCTCGGGCCGGCGAGCTCGGTGAAGCGGCCGCCCGCCGGGCCCCAGTGCGACACGATCGGCGGCTTCCAGCCCATGCGGTCGAGCGACTTCACCACCTGCGCCGAGGGACCGACGTTGCCCACCAGGAACAGGCAGTCGGCGCCGGCTTCCTTCAGGCGCGTGAGCTGCGGCACCACGTCGATGTCGTTGCCCTCGAACTTCTCCACGCCGGCGGGCTTCATGCCCTTGGCGCCCAGCGCCGCGTGCAGGCCCTTCTCGTTGGATTCGCCCCACGGGTTGTTCACCAGGATCATGCCGCAGTTCTTGGCGTTGAACACCTTCTGCGAGTACTGCAGCATGGCCTTGTTGACGATCTCGTCGACCGCCGAGACGCGGAACACGTAATTGTCCTTGGCGCCGTTCTTGGTGATCGGCGTGCCCGCCGCCCACGGCCCCATGAACGGGATCTTCTGGTCGTTCACGATCGGCACGATGGCGAGCGACACGGGCGTGTCCAGGCCGCCGAAGAGCACCGCCACCTTCTCGCGGAACAGGAGCTCGCGCGCCGCGATCACGCCCTTGGCCGGGGTCGCCTCGTCGTCGCGCCGCACCAGCTCGAGCTTGCGGCCGAGGATGCCGCCGCCGGCGTTGATCTCGTCGATGGCGACCGACAGGCCGCGCGTGATCGCCTCGCCGGCGCGGGCCGACTGGCCGGAGAGCGCCGTGACCAGGCCGATCTTGATGGTCTGCGCCCAGGAAACCGAAGTCGCCAGGCACAAGGCAACGAACACTGCGAGCTTTTTCATGTGAACCTCCCGATGGATGGGCTAGCTTAGCAGGACACATGCCATGTTAGGCTTTCCCGATGGAAGAGCCCGCCCGAATCGTCGAGGAGTACCTGAGGCTGCACATGATCCCGGACCCGGACGCGGCGCGCCGCTTTTGCGCCCCGGACCTGGAGATCCGCTTCACCGGCAACCGGCTGATGCGCGACCCGGCGGAGGCCACCGCCTTCAACCGCGAGCGCTACAAGTGGGTGAAGAAGAAGTTCGGCCCGACCCACGTCGTGGCCGGCGGCACGGCGGAGGAAACCGTCGTCTACCAGACCGGCACGCTGTACGGAGAGTGGCCCGACGGCACGCCGTTCGAAGGCAACCGCTACGTCGACCGCTACGTCGTGCGGCGCGGCAAGATCGTCAGCATGGAAGTGTGGAACGACAGCGCAGAGCGTCTTTTGGTGCGCGCCGGCCTCGCGCGTCCCTGATTTGGTGCAGCCGGTGAGATCGCACCGCCGCTACGGCTACTCGGCCATCACGCGCCGGCGCGACTACAGCTGGCCGCGCAGCCGCCGGCTGGCGGTTTACCTCGGGTTCAACATCGAGCATTTTGACTTCGGCGGCGGGCTGGGCGCCGCGCTCGGCCCCAAGAGCCCGGAGCCCGACGTGCTCAACTACTCCTGGCGCGACTACGGCAACCGCGTCGGCGTCTGGCGCTGCCTGGATCTGTTCGACGAGCTCGGCCTGCGGGTGGGCGCGCTCATTAACACCTCGCTCTACGACTACTGCCCGGAGGTGGTCGACGCCTTCGTGAAGCGCGGCGATGAGCTGATCGGCCACGGCCACACCAACTCGGTGCGCCAGGGCGACCTGCAGGAGCCCGAGGAAAAGCGCCTGCTGCAGTATTGCCGTGACCGCATTCGCCGCGAATCCGGGGTCGATGTGGGCGGTTGGCTCAGCCCCTGGATTTCCGAAAGCGCCGTCACCCCGGACCTCCTGGCCGAGACCGGCTACCGCTATACCCTCAACTGGTGCCACGACGACCAGCCCATCGAGATGAAGACGCGCGGCGGGGCGCTGTGGTCGATCCCGTACCCGCAGGAGCTGAACGACATCCCGGCGATCATCGCGCGCCAGATGGACGCGCGCGACTTCGCCGACATGCTGGTCGACAATTTCGACGAGATGCTCGAGCAGTCCGACGCCCAGCCCCTGGTGATGGGCATCGCGCTGCACCCGTACATCGTCGGCCAGCCCTACCGGCTGCGCCACCTGCGGCGCGCGCTCGAGCACATGCACCGCGAAAAGCGCGTGTGGTGGACCACCCCGGGCTCGATCCACGAATGGGTGTCGCAGAAATCGGGCTCTGACCCCGATTTCTTCAGCTGAGCCAGCGGCGGGCGTTGCGGAACATGCGCATCCAGGGCGAGTCTTCGACGGCGCGCTCGGGCGCCCAGGACAGCTGCACGGTGCGGAACACGCGCTCGGGGTGGGGCATGACGATGGTGAAGCGCCCGTCGGCGGTGGTGAGGCCGGTAATGCCGTCGGGAGAGCCGCTGGGATTGAAGGGATAGGACTCGGTCGCCTCGCCGCGGTTGTTGACGTAGCGCATGCACACCTGCAGCGCGGCCGGCTTTTCCTTCCATGAGGCGCGGCCTTCGCCGTGCGCGGTCGCGATGGGCAGGCGGCTGCCTTGCATGCCCTGGAAGAAGATGGACGGGCTGGGGGTGACCTCCACCATCACCAGGCGCGCCTCGAACTGCTCGGAGCGGTTGCGCAGGAAAAGCGGCCAGCCGGCCGCGCCCGGAATCAGCTCCTTCAGCGCGGCCATCATCTGGCAGCCGTTGCAGGCGCCCAGCGC